>CAZZCS010000040.1:0-14614 GCA_964652645.1 uncultured Candidatus Cloacimonadota bacterium
GCTCTATCGATTTACAATTTACGATGTACAATGTACGATTGGCTGCGCTCTATCGGAGATCGCAGGAGTCCTGATAGCCCGTTTTGTGCGCTGTAAAACTATAGTCTTGGTGGGGGCTACATGACTCCTGCTTTCATCTCGCGCACTTGCAGGAGTCATTTGCACCGTGTGCATTTTTCACTCATTTATCAGCATCATAACTATATAATTATGTGGGATGTTACAGCTCTGGAGACTGCGTCCTGTAAGTATATATAGGGGGAGTTATTTTTTGGTGCGATTTGGAGGTATGAGGTTTTTTTAGGTTTTAGGGAGGCAACAGCTTTGCCTGGAACGCCGAATTCACTATTACCCTTTACCTAACACCTAATACCTAACACCTAACACCTATTCCCTACCCGGAAAATCACATACACATCATTGACATTGCTGCCCGTTCCACCTGTTTTGATCAATGCTCCTGCCCTTTGAAGCGCGTGGTAGGAATCACATTGGTGGATAGACTGCTCCAGATCGGTAACTCTGGCAGCCGTTGCCCCATCCACCCAGGCTCCTGCCGCATCAGTGGGTCCATCTGTCCCATCTGTAGCCAAGGCCAGGAAACCAATATCCGTTCTCCCTGCCAGCCGTTCAGCCATGAGTAGCGCCAGATGCGTGCAGCGTCCGCCTGAGCCTGAGCCGTTCACTTCTACAGGGCACTCTCCCCCCAGGATGATCAAGCCTGATTCCTGATTCAGGGCCTCCAGCTTGCCGGTAAGAAGCTGTGCCATGGCCTCGGCTGTGAGATCGAAAAACGTCTCATCCAGCTCCACCGCATAACCCGCGCTGTGGAGTTTCTCCGCCAAGAGTTTACGGAAAGTGAGATTATCCGCCACAATCCGGTGCTCCACGGGACTTCCATCCGCCTTATTGTTCCCGTAAAAGGGTCCCGATGCAATTAGTTCCGGCGGATTATCCTTTATATCTGATACCAGAAAGGCCTCGATCCTGCGACAGGCTATGTAGCACAGAGCCTTTCCTCCCTTCACGGCCGAGTGCTGGATCCTCCACCGATTCAGTTCCTGGATTCCGATCCCGCTGTTTTGCAGAGCCAGGCTCTGGGAGCGTAACTCCTCGAGGCTGAGGCCAAGAGGCTTCTCGAAGAGGGCAGAACCACCTCCAGACAGCAGTATCACTAGCCGCGTCTCGGGAGATAGGCTCTCCAGAGTCCTGAGGATGGATTCCGTGTGCAGAATGGAGTTCTCATCTGGCAGAGGATGCCCCGCCTCCATAATGATCATCCCCGGGATACTACCCCTGGAGTGCTGATACTTGGTAAGCACGATCCCACGATGAGGGATCCCCTTGCGGCAGAGTGCGCTCCCCAATACCTGCGCCATCTGCCATGCTGCTTTGCCAATCGACAGGACAAAGAGGTTCTCATCTTTTGGACACTCCTGAGCATAGGCCGTCAAAACACCGTATGAGCATAGCTCCGATAGGGCACTGTGATACAAATCTATGATGCTTTCTTTCATGTTTCAAGCAGTACAAGTGGTAGCCTGGAAGTCAAGCGAAATCCCGAACCAAGGCACAGAAAGATGCAGGTATGCGACAAAGGTCTTGACAGGATTTGTACTCTTGCTTAATATGTGTATTATGGATTATCAAAATGAAACAGTCTATAGCAGTCAAAGATTGTTCCATGGAGAATGCAGTGTATAACAGTAAAAGATTTGCATAATGGAGATGACCGATTATTATGTGTTACATGAACCTTGTTCAGGAGGATAAATGCGCAAAATAAAAGCTTTTATACTCAGTGTTTTGATCTTGATGGCGTTGTGGCTGGTCTTGGGAGGCACAGATTCTGATGAACTGATTGTGGGGGCCCTGGTATCGACAGTAGTGGCGCTCCTCTTTTTTCCACATCTGGAAGTCCTTGCCGATATCAAGCTGACTCCCAAAGCACTTGTTGCCATTCTGCTATATGGGATGGTCTTCCTGGTAGAGCTCTTCAAGAGTGCCATCGACGTTGCCGGCAGGGTGCTCTCACCCCGTTTACCCATCAATCCTGGCATTGTCAAAGTACGTACCCATCTTAAAACCCATATAGGCAGGATAGTACTGGCAAATTCCATTACTCTCACTCCGGGAACGATGACAGTCGAGACCCGCGGTGAATACCTGTATATCCATTGGATAGATATCAAAACAGACGATGTAGAAACTGCTACCAATGAGATTGTACGTACATTTGAAAGGCATCTGGAGGTGATCTTTGGATAACGTGGCCATTTTAATCTTTGATCTTGCCTATCTCATCACGATGGGAGCCATGACGCTCAGTTTCGTGAGGTTCCTCCTGGGGCCCACTCCTGCAGACAGGGTGGTGGCACTTGATGCACTCACGATCTGCGGGATATCGCTGATCGTCTTTATCGCACTGAAGGCTGGTCGCATCATCTATCTCGATGTGGCAATGGTCTATGCGTTGCTTAGTTTTTTGGGCGTCATTGCCGTAGCCAGGTATCTGGAGGAGGGTCTATGATGCAGTTTATAGGAGCAGTTGTCACTCTGATCGGAACGCTTTTCCTCTTTTTGGGAGCCTTGGGAGTAATGCGCATGCCGGATGTTTACAACCGGATGCAGGCTGGCACCAAGGCTACGACCGTGGGCACAATCCTCTCTCTACTGGGGATTGGCCTGGCCCTTCCAAGCTGGCTGCCCAAGCTGATAATCCTCATCATTTTTGTCCTCTTTACAAATCCCATCAGCTCGCATGCTCTGGCCCGGGCAGCTCACTTTGCCGGGATCAAGCTCACAGACCGGACGATCAGAGATAATCTCGCCGATGACAAGGTGGAGGAGGAAGTGCATGATTGAGCTACTTGACCTGGTGGTGTTGACTGTCATTATCGTAGCGGCCGCCATCTATGCCTTTTATACAAAGAAAACTCTCAATGCGATCATCGCCTCGGGAGTCATCAGCCTCACAGCTTCCATCATGTTTCTGATGGTGGCAGCACCAGATGTGGCGATGACGGAGGCTACGATCGGTGCAGGGCTCACCACGGTGGTCTTCCTCTACGCGTTGAAGCAGGTGAAGGGAGGCGAGGATGATTAAGTATCTCTTGATCTTTGTCGCTGTGTTTGGCCTGGGATTGCTTTTCTGGCCGCTGCTGCAGGATTTTACAACGGCGACGGAGCTGAATGATCTGTCCCAAGCCTACATTAGCGGCGCCAGGGAAGATCTGAATATGCCCAATGTGGTCACTGCCATTGTGGTCAGTTATCGCGGGCTGGACACGCTGGGCGAAGTTTCGGTGTTGTTTCTGGCGACTGCCGGGATCGGCTTTCTGCTCAAGAAGCGTCACAAAGCCCTGGCAAAAAGACGCAATGGCTCCGAGATCCTCCAGACTGGAGCATCCTTTCTAGCACCTCTGATCATCGTGTTTGGCACCTATATCTTTAGCCACGGGCATCTGAGCCCCGGCGGAGGTTTCCAGGGTGGAGTCGTCGTGGCTTCTGCATTTCTGCTCCTGACTCTGGCCTATCCCAGCTTCCACTTTTCGCATCGGATGATCCACTGGCTGGAGTCGCTTTCCGGGCTTTCATATCTGCTGATCGGCATTCTGGGGCTTGTGCTCCTGGGCGTTCATTCCTTTTTGGATCCCCGGATCTTACCTGCGGGCAAATGGCTGCACCTCTTCTCCGGGGGAGCAGTACCCATAATCTACAGTATTATCGGGATCAAGGTAGGTTCGGAACTCTCCAGCGTGATCGATGCCCTCAGCTGCGGAGGAGGTGACAGATGTTGATCCTGATTGCTGGAATGATCCTGGTCTTGATCGGGATTTGGACGATGCTGGTGCGTAAGCATATCATCCGCATGATCATCGGCTTTTCGATTGTTGATACTGGAATCCACCTGATTATTGTCGCCATTGGCTATGTGAAGGGCGGTACGGCACCTATACTGGATGGTAACTTCAAGCAATTGGTCGATCCTGTGCCATCAGCGCTGGTGCTCACAGCTATCGTGATAGGACTGGCAGTGACGGCCCTGCTCTTGAGCTTTGCGATCCGGCTTTACAGGGCAAACAAGAGCCTGAACATCGACGACTATGAGGAGCTGAAATGGTAAATCCGCTATATTTGATCGTTCTCTTTCTATTTGCCGCTTTCATGAGTGCTCTGATAGACAAATTGAGCCGTAGATTGAACATCTCAATGCTCTATATCACGACAGTCTCTGCCCTGGGACTCAGCGTATGGCAGGTTTACTCGCTGATATATGGGGGCATGGGCGAAGTGCAGGTGTATGGAGCAGGCTTTTCAGCACCGCTATCCATCGCCCTGCAGTTCGGTCTGGAGGAGGCGATCCTGCTCTCCCTGATCAATTTCATGGGAATCCTGGGAGGGCTGTATCTATACAAACGCTTTGCCGAATTTGGCGCTCAACCCATTGCCTTGTACCTGCTTATCCTGCTGGGGGCCAACGGCCTGGTGCTCACTCGGGATATTTTCAATTCCTTTGTTTTTTTGGAGATTCTCTCGATTGCTACCTATGCCATGATCGGTGTGAAACAAAGCAAGAATGCCCTGGCAGCCGGCATCAAGTACATGTTTGCTGGGGGAATCTCCTCGGCAATCCTGCTGATCGGGATTATCTTTGTCTATCGCTATACCGGCACCCTCAATCTGGATCAGTGGATAGGACTGAATGTCGTGGGCGGCAAGGCTTATCAAGTGGCCATGTTTCTGCTGGTAATCGCCATCTTTATGGAGCTGAAACCTTTTCCGGCCAACGGCTGGGCCCTGGATTTCTACCAATCCGTAGATAGCGGTCTCTCTGCTATTGTATCCTCCATAAACACAGCAGCCGTCCTCTTCCTGTTTCACAAGCTGATGCCTCTATTTAGCTATTCTATGCTCTATCTCTTTGCGGGAGCTGGCCTTATCAGCTTTGTCATGGCAAACCTGCTAGCTATCCGGCAGAAGGATGCCAGGCGACTTCTGGGCTATTCTTCCACGGCTCAGACGGGCTTGGTGGTCTTCGTTTTATCAGCCTTGGCGATCTTTCATCTGCCTGCGGGTTTGCGCCTGATCATTGCGTTGGGGATCTTTTTGACCAATTTCCTGGCCAAATCCGGGCTCTTCTGGCTGTCCGGACTGATAAATGAGCGCGATATCAAGCTCTGGGGTGGACTGCGTCGGGACTATGGACTGGTGATTGCCTTTGGTATCTTTGTCTTTGCTTTGATGGGCTTCCCGCCTTTCCCTGCCTTCTTTGCGAAGTGGGAACTGGTGCAGTTCTTTGTGCAAAGCCAATCCTGGCTCTGGCTGGGGGGATTGCTGCTCGGCTCTCTCTTTGAGGTCGTGTATCTTGTCCGCTGGTTTGGCTATGTCTGCAAGGGGAGTGCTATCTCCTTGATGGGACGTCCCTACACACGGGTTGTCCCAGTATTGGCTGCAGCGATTACCATGAGCGTCGTCTCGTACTTTTTGATCAAATCTTATCCGGGGCTGATGAATTTTAGCGTCTATCCGCTTCTGGCCTTGCTCCTCTTTGGATTGGTGGATTTCCTGCCCGTCAAGCTCAAGGGCATACTCAGCATCGCAGTCCTGGGGATTTGGACCTGGTTTTACATGCTGCCCAGTTTGCCCTTGCCGGGACAGCTCTTTACAATCATCCTGATGGGTGGATCGATAGTCCAGATCTTTGCCTTCATGCACAGGAAAGGAGCAGCGGAGGGATATTTCCCGCTATTGGCCATGCTGATCTTCTCTTTGGGGAATATAGTGCTGGCAACCTCCGCGTTGGAGTTCTTCATCGCCTGGGAACTGATGACCGTTTCTTCTTATCTGCTGATCCTGAAAGGGAAAAAGGCAGAGCGCCCAGCAGGGATCTATGCGATCTTCTCTACTTTTGGAGCCTATTTGGTGCTGGTAGGGCTCAGTCTGATACCGCAGATGTTCCCCTCTTATCCGATCATCCTGCAAGCTAACTACCTCTCTATGGGCAAGCTCGCAGCCTTGCTATTGGGAGCAGGATTTCTGATCAAGATGGGCGCCTTGGGTGTTCATTTCTGGCTGCCGGATGCCTATACCGAAGCGGATGATGAGACGAGTTCCCTGCTCTCCTCGGTTCTCTCCAAGGCTGGAGTGTTTGGGCTGTTGATAGTGCTCATAATGCTCTCAGGAGCAGTCACCTCCAAGAGCTACAGCATGATTGCCCTGGGCTGGGTGGGAGTTCTTACCGCCTTCTTTGGAGCTCTGATGGCAGTGTTTCAGGAGGACGTCAAAAAACTATTGGCCTACTCCAGCATGAGCCAGCTCGGCTATATCGTTCTGGGCTTTTCTCTGATGTCTCATCTGGGTTGGGTTTCAGCTCTGTATCTCGCCCTCAATCACATGCTTTTCAAGGCTTTGATCTTTATCGCCATAGCAGCCGTGATCCTGCGAACCAGGACGCGGATGATGTACGAGATGGGAGGTCTGATCAAGAAGATGCCGATCGCCTTTATCAGTGTCCTGATCGGGATCATCACCGTTTCCGGAGTACCTCCGCTCAGCGGGTTTGGCTCCAAGTGGTTCATCTACACCTCGCTTTTGGAGCAGGGCAGATACCTGCAAACAGGGCTGGCCTTCTTCTCCTCTGCTATTGCCTTCCTCTACCTCTATAGGCTGATCCACACAGTGTTTTTGGGACAGGCCAAGCCGGAGCATAGCAACGTCAAGGAAGCTCCGATCTGGCTGATTATCCCCCAGGCTATCTTCATGATGGCGATCATGGCGATCTCTTTTTTACCAAATCTGATTACCAAACCCCTCTCGGCCATCGTGGATTATACCTTTGTGAAGCCCGAATGGATGAGCTGGGATGGCTACAACATCGTGTTGGATTCACCTCTGCTCAAGGGTAATTGGAATGGCAACCTCGTAATGCTGGTAACCATGGGAGTGTTTATCGTACCTCTGATCTGGCTGCTGCTAGTAAATGCCAGAGTGCAAAAGGTAAAGCAGTTCAATATCGTCTTTGCGGCCGAGCGTCCCTTCAAACCAGGAACCACTCACTATGCCTACAACATGTTTGCCCCCTATCAAAAGGCCCTGGGCTTCCTGGTAAAGCCTAGAGCTACAGCCTTTTACGAAGGATTGGCAGAATGGACACAGGCTCTGGCAGCCACAATCAGCAGGTTCTACACCGGAAATGGACAGACCTATATGCTGCACATCTTCCTATACATAGTAATAATGTACTTCCTGATGGGGGTAAGATAATGAGTATAGCAATGAAATTGATCTGGGCCTTCATCTCCCTGGGAGTTGTGACCGTGTGGGGGCTTACCCTGAACGGAATAGTGTACAAGATCTTTGCCAGGGTACAGGGACGTCTGGGCCCGCCAGTATGGCAACCCTTTATCGATATCATCAAGAACAACGCCAAGCGTACCGGGATCACCCATGGCATTATGTTTTACCTGGGCCCAGTCTTTCGCATCGCAGGGGGAATCGGCACCTATATGTTTATCCCCGTGCTCTTTGGTTCTCTCTATTTCTCAAATTTCTCCATGAGTGGAGATCTGCTCCTGGTGATGTACTTCATCTTCTTTGGTCAGCTCGGTATGGCCCTGGGAGCCGGAGAGGGAGGACATCCCTATTCAGCGCTGGCAGTGAGCAGAGGCCTGGCCCAAATGACTGCTTTCGAAGTACCCTTTGCCCTTTCGGTAATCAGCCTGGTGATCCAGTATGGAACCCTGAATATCACGGATATCGTAGCCGCACAACAGGGTGGATTTTTGAACTGGACTCTTTTTACCAATCCCCTGGCCGTGATAGCTGCCATGATAGCCATGCTGGGCATGAATATGCACAACCCCTTCTCCATCGTTATCGCCCCCCAGGAGATCCCAATCGGGCCTCCCACAGAGTACCATAGTTCCTTTTTGGGAT
Organism: uncultured Candidatus Cloacimonadota bacterium; assembly: GCA_964652645.1. Lineage (GTDB taxonomy): Bacteria > Cloacimonadota > Cloacimonadia > Cloacimonadales > Cloacimonadaceae > CAZZCS01. The sequence goes on from CAZZCS010000040.1 coordinate 7,939, forward strand.
TGCTGGCTACAAACAGGGGAATCTTTGGCGGGGCAAAGCTCGTGCTCTTTATGAATCTCTACTTTGGCGGAGCTACCAATCTGCCAGTATTGATAGTAAAAACCTTTGCCATATATATGTTTAGCGTCTTTGTGGGAGCTGCTTTCCCACGCTTTAGAACCGAGGATTCGATCCGCTTTTTCCTCAAAGTCCCGGCTGTGATCGGCATTCTCGCTATCCTGGTCTTTAGCATCTAGAGGATATAGTAATGACAGATAAAGATTTAGAATTAGTCGATCTCCCCAAGGCTGCCGCAGAAGAAGCTGCTCCCCCCTACCCGGATTGGCGCAAGGACGATAAAACCCTGAGCAACGCAGGCCTCAGCCTCGAAGAACAGGATTGGTTTTGCGATGCCAGGCCCCAGCCCGCCCGCAAGAGTGCCCAGATCATCGAGGATTTCTTCAACTGGGCCAGATCAAAAAGCCTCTGGATACTGGCTTTTGGTACCGGTTGTGGAGCTATTGAGCTCCGGCCTCTGGTAACTGCCAGGTACGACATAAGCAGGCTGGGGATGCAACCCCGCCCCACTCCCCGGCAAGCCTCTGTGTTCATGATCGGTGGATACGTCTCGATCAAAACCTTGAAGCGCATCGTGCGTAGCTATGAACAGATGCAAGGCCCCAAGTTCGTGGTCGCCGTCTGCTCCTGCGCCATCAATGGCGGCATGTATTGGGACTCCTACAATACCGTCAAGCGCATCGACGAGTACATCCCCGTAGATGTCTATGTAACTGGCTGCATGCCCCGTCCAGAAGCTGTTCTGGCAGGTTTTACCAAGCTCAAGGAACTGATCCGCGCAGGAAAAGCAGAGGGGCAAAACCTCTATGCCGATAAGTTTGACTACTACAAAGAAAACCAAAAGCGCATCATCAAAGACTGGAATATGCCAGATTACAATTGGTAGGATTTATGAAAGAATTATACGAGAAACTAGCAACCTCCTTCAATCTGCAAGATTTTGAAGTGCAGCGTCCGGATCTAGCCTTTGCGACGGCCACTCCAGCCCAGATTGTGAGCCTGCTGACCCACCTGCGGGATATTCAAGGTTTTACCCATCTGGTGATGGTCACCTGCGTGGACTGGATAGAGACAGATCAATTCCAGGTTTTGTATATCCTGCAAAACTACACCCACAAGCATGATCTGGGTATCAGGGTCTTCTTGAGCAGACAAAACCCCGTACTAGACAGCATTCACCACCTCTGGAAGCAAAGCAGGGTTTACCAGCGCGAGCTGCATGAGATGTACGGGATAGACTTCCCCGGCAGTCCCGAGGTGGAAATCCCGATGATCCTCGAAGGCTGGCAAGGGCCTCCTCCCATGCGCCGGGATTTTGATACAAAGCTCTATTGCGAAGAGAATTACAGCAATAGAGAGCGTGATCATCACGAACCCGAAGAATACATGAAGCAGAAACTGTACCCGGAGGATTGAGATGGATAGCAAGTACCCACCCATCGTTGACGGCAAAGCGGTCTATGACCTTGATAGCCAGAAGTATCTGAAGATGTGGCAAGGGCCACAGCACCCCGGGGTGACGGGCAATATGAGCCTGGAACTCGACATCTGCGGCGACCAGGTAATCCAGTGCAAGACCCACGTAGGCTACCTTCACCGCGGCTTCGAGAAGCTAATGGAGCGCCGCCGTTACATAAATTGTTTCCCCATAGTATGCAGGATCTGCGTACCGGAGCCCGACACCAACGAATACCTCTTTGCAGCGGCAACAGAAGAGCTGCTGGGAGTGCAAATCCCGGAACGGGCAGCCTGGTTGCGCACCCTCAATCTCGAGCTTTCGCGTCTGGCCAGTTTTTTGATGTGGATAGGTGGCCAAAGCGGTGCCTTTGGCATGGGGACAGTGGCCCAATGGACTCTGGCCCATCGCGACTATGTGCTGGATCTCTTTGAAGAATGGACAGGAGCCCGGATCTACCACATGTATATGACCCCGGGAGGCGTCCGCGGAGGCTTGCCAGAAGGCTGGGATAACCGGGCTCACAGGGTAATCGACGCTGTCGAAAAGCTGCTGGATGAGATCCGTCACGTGATGCTGAATAATGCCATTTTCAAACATAGAGCCTGCGGGCTGGGCATCATAACCCCCGACATGGTAGATGCTTATGGAATCGTGGGTCCCAATGCCAGAGGCAGCGGGATTCAGCGAGACATCCGCAAAGATCAGCCCTACCTGGTCTACGATCAATTGGATTTTGACACCATTACCGAGACTGCTGGCGACGCCTATGCCAGGACGGTGGTACGCTGGGCGGAGATGCATCAATCCATCTCCCTGATCCGCCAGATCCTGGCCAAAATGCCGCGTAAGGGGCCACTACATATCACTCTGCCCAACGTGCTGCATCTAACTGTTCCCAAGGGGCAGACCTACGTTCGCGCCGAATCCACCCGGGGCGAATATGGCTATTTCATGGCCTCAGACGGCAGTGCCTTCCCCCGCAAAGTGACAGTACGCGGACCCTCATATTCTCATGCCATGGCGCTACTGGAAGATCTTGCCGTGGGTGTAAACATCGCCGATGTATCTGGCCTGATGGTCTCCTTGCACACCTATCCCCCGGAAATTGAGAGGTAAGACGAGATGAAACTCAGAGATATACTATCCCCCTTTTACGTGTGGAAACGCGCTTTTGAAAAGCCTTTTTCGATCAATACCCTCAGTGCACCCCGTCCTGGAGCACCCGCCTATCGTGGATTTCACCAAAATGACGTAGATAAGTGCATTGGCTGCGGTTCCTGCGCCGAAATCTGCCAGAACGTCTCAATCGATATGGTACCTGTTACTGAACCCAAAGATGGCGATAGCGGCTTGCGTCCCAGGATCGATTATGGCCGATGCTGCTGGTGTGCTCTCTGCGTGGATATCTGTCCCAGCGGTTCTCTCACCATGTCCAATGCCTACACCTGGGTAGAAGAAGGGCTGGATCTGGACGTGCGCGAGACCTTTTGCTTCATCCCCGGAGTGGACAAAAAGGATTGGGATGAAGAGCCTCTAGGCTACTCCCGCCCCGAAGGCTACGAACTCCTGCATCTGGATCGAATTCCCATGCCTGTGATGGAGGCAGAACAACGCCTGGAGTCCTTTGTGGAAATGGTACACGGCTATTCCCGGGAGCTGGCCCTTATGGAGGCAGATAGGTGTATTCAGTGCGGGATCTGCACCGCCACCTGCCCTGCCCACATGAACATCCCTGCCTATATCAAAGCCATCCGGGAAGATGACATCACCACCGGGCTAAAGATATTGTACGAGACCAATCCACTCCCCGGGGTATGCGGCAGAGTTTGTACCCGGCGCTGTGAAGACGTATGCGCCCTGTCTCACAGAGGCGAGGCAATCTCCATCCGCTGGCTCAAACGCTATCTCACAGACTGTGTGGAGGCGGAGAAATACAGCGAACTGCTAGCCTCTGAAATCGCTCCGAACGGCAAAAAGATCGGCATTATCGGCTCTGGCCCCGGAGGCTTGAGCGCTGCCTATTACCTGTTGAAGCTGGGCTATGAGGTCGAGATCTACGAGCAAAGCTCCGCTGCCGGCGGTATGCTTCGCTATGGCATTCCAGAATATAGGCTGCCCTACGACAAGCTGGATAAGGATATTGATTTTATCATCGGGATGGGGGCCAAAATCCATTACAACACCCGTGTCGGCAAAGAGATCAGTTTCGGCGCCATCTATAATAGCTGCGATGCAGTATTCATTAGCACTGGACTCTTTGAACCCTATAGAATCGGGATCAAGGGAGAGGAACATCCCCGCGTGATCAGCGGCTTGAAACTCCTGCGGGATGTCACCGAGGGCAATCCCATCGAACTGGGTGCTCACGTCGTAGTCGTTGGCGGTGGAAACGTCGCCATGGATGCCGCCAGAACGGCCCGCCGCCTGGGCAGTGAAGTCAGCATTCTGTATCGCCGTCGGGAAGAGGATATGCCCGCAGACCACGAAGAGATCGAAGAAGCTCACGAAGAAGATGTCCGCTTCATCTGCCAGGCAATCCCTCTGGAGATAGAGCCAAATCCACAGGGTAGATTGAGCTTTTGGTGGGGAAAAGCAGAGATGATAGCCGAAGAAGGCAGGCGTCCAGCCCCCGTTCTCATCGAAGGCAGCAAAGAACTCCTGGAAGCAGATACCATCATCTCCGCCATCGGTCAAGGCATGAATTTTAGCTGGATGGACGGTGAAGCCTCAGCCAGAATAGATTTTGGCAAATGGAACATCGTGGCCGATAGATGGGGACGCAGTACAGACGAGAAGGTCTTTATCGGGGGTGATATGTTCAATAAGACCGCCGACGCCATCTCTGCTATCGCCGATGGACATCGGAGCGCCAGAGCCATTGATGCCATGCTCCAAAAGGGATAAAAGTAATACGAGCTGCGCCGTTCAATTGAGAATTGAGAATAGGCTGCGCCATACCTGTTTACAATTTACGATGTACAATGTAGGATTAGCTGCGCGCTAGCATGATTCCTATGCGTCATATAGTGGGCAGGATTAGATGTACACTCGGAAGGCGCAAATGACTCCTGCTGATCCTGGAGATCCAGTCATCTGCGTTCCATTTAAATCCGCGAGAATCTGCGGTCTTTAAACCTTTAACTCAAAAACCCCGCATAGCCTCGTTTATCTGCTCCAGATCGTAGCCTTTACGGTAGAGCGAGCCGATGATCTTCTCGCGTTGTTCCCGGGGAGATTTGTCCGCATAGCGCAGTCTCAGCCTGTCAATTTGCTCTTTCAGGTAGAGCACTTGATCTTCTCGCACGAGGTATTCATCGAGATAGGGCTGGTAGATTGGAGGTGGGATACGTTGTTCGTGGAGCTTCCCCACGATATAGTTCCGGCTCTTATTCCGCTCTGCCAGGGAGCGCACGTAGATTTCGGCAAAGCGATCATCATCCAGGTACTTACGCTCTTTGGCTTCTGCTATAGCCTGCTCGATAAGGGAAGAGTGAAATCTGTATTTTTGCAGATAGATCCGGGCTTGAAACTCCGAGTGTTCAAACTTTGCCAGATAGTCCAGCAGTCTGTTTTGAGCGGCAGACAGCAGGCTGGCCTTTAGTTCTTCTGCCTGTTCATCTTCAATTTGCAGGCGGCAGGGCACAGGGTATAAAGTGAGGAGAACCCTGGCTGGCAGGGTTCCCCATACTGTGTCGTCCAGGCTAATGCTGGCGAGAAACGCTTTCTCAGTTGTTTTCCGAATCTGAAGTATCATCTTCCGGAGTGGAGTTGAACACCTCTGGATTGATTTTTTCCTTGAGGGTAACGGTGATCTCTTCCAGGAGCTCTGGGTTTTCCTGCAGATACGCTTTGGTCTTGTCCGCTCCCTGTCCCAGTTTCATATCTTTGTAGGAATACCAGGAACCGCTTTTCTTTACGATATCCAGGTTTGAGGCCATATCCAGGATGATATCCAGCTTGGAGATGCCCTGGCCAAAGATAATGGGGAATTCCACGGTTTTGAAGGGTGGAGCAAATTTGTTTTTGACGATCTTGACCTTGGTGCGGTTACCCACGATCTGAGTCTCGGCTCCCGGTTCTTTGATGGCTCCAGAGTTGCGAACTTCCATACGCAGAGAGCTGTAAAACTTCAGGGCTACGCCGCCGGTAGTGGTCTCGGGATTGACGTAGGGCGGTACGCCTATCTTCATACGGGTCTGGTTGATAAAGATCACGGCAGTGTTTGATTTGGAGACGATCGCCGTGAGTTTGCGCAGGGCTTGGGACATCAGACGGGCTTGCAAACCGACGTGACTATCGCCCATATTGCCTTCGATTTCCTGGCGGGGTACGAGGGCAGCCACCGAATCCACAATGATCAGATCTATAGCAGAGCTACGAACCAGAGTCTCTGTAATTTCCAGGGCTTGCTCACCACCATCGGGTTGGGAAAGCAGCAGGTTATCCGTATCCACACCCAGGCGTTTGGCATATTGCACGTCGAGGGCATGCTCGGCATCGATGAAGGCCACTATGCCATCCAGTTTCTGAGCCTGAGCCACAATGTGCAGCGAAAGGGTAGTCTTACCCGATGCTTCAGCGCCATAAATCTCTGTGATCCTTCCCCTGGGAATGCCACCAACACCGAGCGCCAGATCGAGGTTCAAAGCTCCGGTCGGGATTACATCCACTGTCTTCTTGGGGCTGTCTCCCAAGCGCATCAGAGTTCCAACGCCAAACTTCTTTTCGAGCTGCGTCATCGCAGTTTTCAGGGCTGTGTCTTTGCTTTTTTCGAGCATTTTTCCTCCGTCTTTCTATTCATTTTGTCAAATCATACTCAGCGAGTGCCGTATAAACCGGACCATCCGGTTGCAGCGAACTCCTATAAAAACTAATCCTATCGTACATACTTGCATCTGCAGAAAGATCCGTCTGCAAAAACTCACGCTCCAGCTCCGGAGACTGCGGAGCCTTGATCCTGGCCAGAGTAACGTGTAGCTTCAGGGGTTTGAGATCTGGCTTGATATTATATTGAGCAAGCTCTTTCACCATGGTTTTGGGCAAGGAGAAGATGCTCTTGTCCTCAGCCTCCAGCTTTACCCAGAGCAAGCGAGGATTTACAGCAGGGAAGAGTTCACAGCCCAACATGCGGAGAGCAAAGGGTTGAATCCTCTCGCAGAT
>CAZZCS010000040.1:14624-19889 GCA_964652645.1 uncultured Candidatus Cloacimonadota bacterium
CCGTTCGATCCTGGGAATCGCCTCCCGGGGGGTATCTCCGATAAAGAGCAGGGTAAGATGCAGGTTTTCGGGCTTTACCCAGTTCATGCCCCGGGGATAAGCGCGGCTCAGGATAGCGAGCTGTGCCACAATACTTTGCTTGTGCTCTTCGGGTAATTCCAGGGCCACAAAGGTGCGAAGCTGCATCTATCTCTTGTAACCGATATCCAAAAGAAAGCGTTTACGATGGGATATATCTGTATCCAGTTCTATACCTTTGGGGGGAAAGCCATCGATCACTCCGAGAATGCCTTTGCCCTGGTCTGTCCTGGCTATAATGACCTGGACAGGGTTGGCAGTGGCGCAGAAGATGTTTACTACCTCGCGGCAAGCTTTGATCGAGGGCAGGACGTTGATCGGAAAAGCATCCCGCATCACAATGATAAAGCTGTGCCCACATCCCAGCTTGAGCATGTTTTGGGCAGCGACATCGATCAGTTCGTTGTCCGTCCCATCCTTACGCACCAGACATGGTCCGGAAGCCTCGCTAAAGGCCAGGCCAAAGGAGATACCTGGAACACAATTGACCATTGCCTCGTAGAGGTCTTCGACGGTCTTGATGAAATGGCTCTGCCCCAGGATGATGTTGCATCCCTCAGGGATAAAAAGTTGCTCCATCAGGATTTCCATTGTTTCCTCACTATCCGTAATAGTGGCTCTTACAAATCGTAAAGCCAAGTAAACAAAAATCCAGTGCGGGTATTTTGTAAATGTTTTTTTTGCCCAAAAAAAGAAGCCTGATCCAAGCGGGTCGAATCAGGCAAAATGCAAAAGTAAGGTTATCTTACAATACTTTCTTTGCTTTGTTTGCTTTCAAGCAGGAACTGCAGAGCTTGATCCGCTGAACGCTTCCCTTGAAGATAGCGCGAATCTCATGCAGATTTGGATAGAAACGGCGTTTGGTGGAATTCATCGCATGACTGCGGTGATTACCAACCTGGGCTCCCTTTCCACAAATATCGCATATTCTTGACATGATACACCGTCCATAATATTCATTTTGAGACCAAAGATTCTATATCGCCTTTTTTGGCAAGGATTTATTTATAGTTTTGTGGAAGCCTGATGTCAAATCTAGCGCCACCAGTCTCTACGGGTATGTATTCGAGGCGGCCCTGATGCTCTTTTACAAGCTTCTGACAGATTGCCAGACCAAGGCCAGTGCCATGAGCCTTACCTTCGGAGAAGAAGGGCTTAAAAAGATTCTGACGTATGTTCTCCGGAAGCCCGGGGCCATTATCGATCACAGAAATCTGCAACCAACCGGATTGAGCCCTGGCCGAAAGATTGATCGATCCACCTTCGGGGATGGCTTCCGAACTGTTTTTTACCAGATTCAAGACAACGCGGCGGATTTTCCCCTCATCAAAGTAAACGGGTTCTTTGACCGAACTCAGAGCCGTCATCGTGATCTCTCTACCCTGTAAGGCATGGCCATAAGTCTCCAGAATGTCGTCGAAAAACTTGTCCAAATCCACCTTCTGGATGAGGGGCTCTACCTCGTTACCTTTGGCAAAATCCAGGATTTCACGGACGAGCTGATCTACAAGCTTGGTCTGCTTGATGATGCTATCGGTAAATTCATTGCTACCCGGAAATACGCTTTCGATGAGCTGGGCAGTGAGCACGATTACCGTGAGCGGAGTCTTGATATCGTGAATAATCTTGCTGGCAGCCATTCCGATTGCCGAAAGCCTGCTCTTGCTGATCAATTGCTCGGCCAACTCCACAAACCTGGTATTGGTATCGCGGAGACGGCAGGTCATGGTGCGGATCAGATTGTACATCACCTGTGGTTCGGCAAAGGCGATTTTGGAGAAGTAGTCACGGGGGATGACCAGGAGTTCCACATCTTCCACAGCTACCACTCCGGCACTACGAGGCTCGTCGTCCACAATGGACATCTCGCCAAAGAAATCACCAGGCTCCAGGATTGTGAGCTGAGCCACCGGAGTTTCCTGGCTGCTGAGATCTTTGGTGATCTCAACTTTGCCCTTACAAATCAGGTAAAGGTTGTCCCCTTTGGTATGTTCAGCGATGATGGATTCGCCTTGGGGGAGCTTGATTCTCTCGAGGTCTTTTGTGAGTTCTTCTACAGATTCCTCGCTGATTCCATTGAACATGCCGACACATTTGGGTTTGATCTCGTTTACCATAAGCTCCTTCCTTAGCGTAATTTAATTCCGTCGATAGCATATCGCTACCAATGTGGGATAAGATTACGAAGCTCCAATCCTTGTCAATAAAATAGTAAACTCCAATCAAAAGCATTGACAGGATATTATTGATTTTAATAGTTTGTTCATGAGGTATTTTCTTATGAGAATGGATTTTTATACTCCCAGATTCAGGAGGTTTTGATGCCACAGTTGCCTCTGATATGGTATGTGGCACCGCTTGGTGCTATTGTCTCGATTATTTTTGCATTTGTCTTTTACAAGCTGGTAAAGAAAGAAAACCCGGGTAATGCCCGCATGCAAGAAATTGCCGGATATGTACGGGAAGGAGCTTTTGCCTATCTCAAACAGCAATACAAGGGCGTAGCGATTTTCTTCTTTGTGGTTTTCGTAGTTTTTCAGATCATGTCCATCTGGCTGAAAGTGCTGGATCCCCTCATCCCCTGGGGTTTTCTAAGTGGTGGACTGATGAGCGGACTGGCCGGTTTTATCGGCATGAACACTGCCACCATGGCCTCCAATCGCACGGCTCAAGCCTGTAGTCAAAGCCTGAATAAGGGTCTGAAAGTAGCTTTCAGGGCCGGGGCAGTTATGGGATTGATCGTGGTGGGGCTTGCCCTTCTGGATATCTCCACCTGGTTTTATGTCCTGAACCTCCTGGGCTATCCTCTGGAGAAGATTGCCGTCGTGATGCTCAGCTTTGGAATGGGCGCATCTTCCCAAGCCCTCTTTGCCAGGTTGGGCGGAGGGATCTATACCAAAGCTGCGGATGTGGGTGCAGATCTCGTAGGCAAAATTGAAGCTGATATCCCCGAGGACGATCCCCGCAATCCTGCCACTATCGCAGATAATGTGGGCGACAACGTGGGCGACGTAGCCGGTATGGGGGCAGACCTTTACGAATCCTTTGCCGGATCCATCCTTGCTACTGCTGCTTTGGGAATGTCTGTGGTATTGCAGCTTGCCATCCACTACCCTGCCATCAATGCCGTAATGATCAATTTTATTGCCGCTCCCATGATTTTGGCCGGAGTAGGCGCTCTCCTCTCGGTGATCGGCATCTTCCTGGTCTCCACCAAAGAAAACTCCACCATGAAAGACCTCATGTTTGCCCTCAATAAAAGCGTTTATGTGAGCTCCGTGCTGATCGCAATTGCAGCTTTCTTTATCACCCGCTTCCTCTTACCGCCGGAGTACTATCTGGGAGTGTTTATCTCCACTCTGGTCGGCCTGGCAGCCGGTATTCTCATTGGCTGGTTTACGGAGCTTTACACGTCTCACAGCTACAAATCCACCCGCGATATCGCCGTACAGGGTGAATATGGCTCGGCAACCGTGATCCTGGAAGGTCTGGCTGTGGGGATGAAATCCACCCTGGCACCTGTCGTCATCATCGTCGTGGGGATCATGATCGCCTTTACCGTGAGCGGTGGCTTTGATATGATCGAGATGGGACTCTATGGCATCGGTTTTGGTGCCGTCGGTATGCTGGCCACATTGGGTGTGACGCTGGCCATGGACGCCTTTGGCCCCATTGCCGATAACGCCGGTGGAAACGCCCAGATGTCTCACCTCCCCAAAGAAGTACGCGAACGCACCGATAACCTGGACTCTGTGGGCAACACCACTGCAGCCATAGGAAAGGGTTTTGCCATTGGCTCTGCAGCTCTCACGGCAATGGCCCTGCTCGTGGCGTATCTGGAGAAGGTAAGAGACGGCTTTGCCATGATGGGAGAAAAGCTGGGCGAGACCCAATACCTGATCTTCAATCAGGGAGATATCCAAACCCGGGTGGTAGCCACTCAGGCAACGCTTTTGAACTTTATCGAATACTACAATATCCACATGCTAAATCCCAAATTTCTAATGGGAATCTTCATCGGCGCCATGACGACATTTGTATTTTCTGCCCTCACCATCAAAGCAGTCGGCAGAGCTGCTGGCGAGATGGTCAAAGAGGTACGGCGTCAGTTCATCGCTATCCCTGGCATTCTCCAGGGCACAGCAAAGCCAGATTATTCCAGATGCGTGAAAATAAGCACCGTAGGAGCCCAACGAGAGATGGTACTACCTGCACTCGTCGGCATCATTACGCCCATCGTAGTAGGCCTGATCTTTGGCGTGGCGGGAGTGATGGGATTACTGATCGGAACTCTTACCACTGGCTTCGTCACTGCCATTATGATGAATAACGCTGGTGGGGCCTGGGACAATGCCAAGAAATATGTCGAAACTGGTAAACATGGTGGTTCTGGATCACTGGTGCACAAGGCCACAGTGGTGGGTGACACCGTAGGAGACCCCTTCAAAGATACTGCCGGTCCCTGTATAAACATCCTGATCAAGCTGATGAGCATGGTCTCAATCGTCTTTGGCGGCTTCATAATCAGCTATTCACCCATGATAGAAAATCTCTATATGCCCAAACCCAGAAAGGAAATCGTGATCCAGCAGGTGCTTACCGAGGAACCTGTTCAAGACGAAGTAGCAGAGCTGGAACCCTGATCCTTCCCTGAAGCACTCCTTATAGATTAGCTCGTGTTCGCCTCGAGTTCGCCTCGAGATGGCCTCGAGTACTCGAGGGGATCTCGAGGCGAACCTGAGGCGATACTGAGGGGAAGTATACTGGGTGTAGGGTTTTAGGGTTGTAGAGTTTGGGTTTTTTGGGTTGAGAGGGTTGAGAATGTTTAGAGAGTTGAGAATGTTTAGAGAGTTGAGAGGGTTGCGAAGTGCCTGTAGCACTGGCTTTAGAGCTGAAGATAAAATTGATACAGATGATTCAAATGAGTCCCCTCGGGTTCAAAAACCATCGGCATAGCCGATACCTTTAGAGTGCGGAGCACGCCAGCTCTTGCCGGAGGCAGAGCATAGCCCCGCAATTCATTGCGGGGGACACGACACCTCAACCATCTGTAGAGTCCGGAGCAAGGCGGAGGACGACACCAAGTTTAGTTTGCCTGTTAGACGGGATATGGGGCGTTTTCGTGCTCAAATTCGGTATGGGGTACGGTAACGGAATATATACAAAATCAGGAAGAACATCATAGAA
>CAZZCS010000041.1:0-10913 GCA_964652645.1 uncultured Candidatus Cloacimonadota bacterium
ATCTGGCAGATATCACAAAAGCTGATATGCCGCCCAGGATTGTTGCAGCCGTCACAATCGAGTTCCTCAAAGCTGATCTTTGCACCCATCTGAGCCTCGTATCCATCTGCGAGTTTCTGTTTGAGCTCTGGATCTTGATTTTGGGTAGCGATGTAGGCATCACAAATCTTACAATCAATTCCGCAAGGGGCGATGAGTTTTTGAGCTTCCTGTATCATAAATCTACCCTCAGTCTCTCAAAGCATCGATCGTGGCTTTGGCGGCTGAATCTTGATTTTTGGTTGCGATGTAACACTCGCAAGAAAGGCAATCCAATCCACAGGCCGAGATAATCTTGTTCATCTTTACTCCTTTGGCGGCTAAACCATTTGCAATTAAGCTGTTAGTGGCATGCAAACTCTGGCTGAGCATTGGTAATCTGTGATTGCAAAACCACGAAAGCAGATTAGCGCTTGACAAAATAAACTGAAAAATGATACTGCGTTATCCGTCAAGGATGATTTTGGAGAGCAGCTCTGCGTAATTGGGGATAGTAGCGTAACTATTTGAGAGGTGTGTATATGAAACTGCATCGATCTACTCGCGATCAGCTTGTCGGGGGAGTTTGCTCGGGTATCGCCGAGACCCTTGGTATAGACGCGATCTACATCCGCTTTTTGTTTCTGTTTCTGGTTCTGTATGGAGGTTCCTCCCTATGGATCTACCTGCTGCTTTGGATAGTAGTTCCTCCCATGGATGCTGGGGTAGACACTGTTTCCATAAAGAGGTTTTATCGGAGCAGGTCAGATAAGATGATCGGTGGTGTGTGCGGCGGCCTTGCTATTGCGTTCAACACAGATCCTACAGTTCTCAGGCTGGTGTTTGTAGGCCTGGCAATCCTCGGGCTGTCCAGTGTTTTACCCTATTTGGTGCTGTGGCTGATTACTCCAATCGAACCGTATTATTAATCCCTGGGAAGTGCAAATGAAATTCAACTTTGTCACGAAGACACCGCTGTTAAACGAGGGTACTGCCACCCAGATGAGAAACAGAATCAAGCAGTATTTCCACGATACCTTTAGCATTGACGAGCTCCTATACAAGACTTTAGCCCGCGACGAGGCTTATTATCTGAGGGCAGATCCTCTGCGACACCCCTTGATATTTTACTTCGGACATACAGCGGTCTTTATTATAAACAAACTGATCGTGGCAAATCTGATCAAGGAACGGATCAATTCCGAATTTGAATCTATGTTTGCCATTGGCGTAGATGAGATGAGCTGGGACGACTTGAATATGGCTCATTACAACTGGCCCAAAGTGGCAGAAGTCCAAGCCTATCGGGACAAGGTGCGTGCTGTGGTGGACGAACTGATCAGCACCATGCCCCTGAAGATGCCCATCACCTGGGATAGCCCCTGGTGGGCGATAATGATGGCGATCGAACATGCCCGTATCCACCTGGAAACCTCATCAGTGCTGATCAGACAGCTTCCCCTTTCTGAAGTAAGGCAACTGAAGGAATGGGATGTTTGCCCCGAACACGGGAAGGCCCCCAAAAACTCCCTAGTCCCGGTCAAAGGTGGAGAAGTCCTGCTCGGAAAGGGCTACGACAATCCTCTATATGGATGGGATAACGAATTTGGCAAGCTGAATGCTAATGTAGCAGATTTCAAAGCCTCAAAATATCTCTGCTCAAATGCTGAGTTTATGGACTTTGTCAAGGCCGGTGGTTACGAGCGAGAGCAGTATTGGACAGAGGAAGGATGGTCCTGGAAGAGCTATCAGAAGGCGCGTTGCCCTCGCTTTTGGATTCCTCAGAACGATGGAACCTACAAGCTCCGCACCATGGCCAGCGAGATTGATTTGCCCCTGAACTGGCCGGTGGAAGTAAACTATCTGGAAGCCAAGGCTTTTTGCAATTGGAAAGCGGAGCTACTTGGCAAGCCAATCAGGCTTCCTTCCGAAGAAGAATGGTACCGCCTCCGCGATACTCATATGCGGTCGGATCAACCCTTCTGGGATAGAGCCCCTGGTAATATAAACCTCGAATTCTGGGCGAGTTCGTGTCCCGTCGAACGCTTCAATTTTGGAGAGATCTTTGATGTGATCGGAAATGTGTGGCAGTGGACTGAGACTCCGATCTATGCATATCCGGGATTTCGAGTGCATCCCTATTACGATGACTTTACAGTTCCGACCTTTGATGGCAAGCACAATCTGATCAAGGGTGGATCGTGGATCAGCACAGGTAATGAGGCAATCCGCGATTCCCGTTATGCCTTCCGCAGGCATTTCTACCAGCACGCGGGTTTCCGCTATGTGGAATCCAGAGCAGAGGTTACGCCTCATGAAGAGCTATATGAGACAGATCCCGAGATCATCCTCTGGTGCGATTCGAACTGGGGCTCTCACGTCTGTTCGATCGAAAACTATTCGCTCATGCTGGTGAATCACCTTCTGCCATATCTGGAGCGGATCAAAACCCGGAAAGCATTGAATATTGGCTGTAAAACCGGACGTACAACTTTTGAGCTGGCCCGATACTTTAACAGCGTAAGCGGACTGGATCTAACAGCCAGATTGATCAGAATCGCCACAGACATGAAGGAGAAAGGCTACATCCGCTATACCAAAGTAGAAGAGGGAGAGGTAATCAGTTTCGTAGAGAAGCAACTCTGGGAATTTGGCTTGGACGATGTGAGCTCCAAGGTCGAGTTTATGCAGGCAGATCCATCCAATCTGCTTAGTAAGTACAACGGTTACGATCTGATTGTGGCGGAGAACGTGCTTTCCCGAACTCACGATCCGAGGGAGTTTCTGAAGATCTTGCCCGGACGTTTGCACAGGAGAGGAATCCTCGTGGTGGCAGATTGTTTTGATTGGGACGAAGCCTATACGCCCAAGGAAAACTGGATTGGGGGGATGCGCATAGATGGAGAGCCTGTCTTTTCCACTCAAGCTCTCAAAGACGCTTTATCGGAGCACTTCGAGTGCATTGCCCTCCCGGTTGATCTCTTCCAGCTGCTGCGCAAGAACAGCCGAACCCATCAGTTCCGCCTGATCCAAGTCTCAATCTGGCAAAAGCTATAACAGCATTACGGAGCAGGGATGAAGTGGTTTCTGAGGTTGAGTGCATGGTTCTGGCCGCTTTGCGTCATCATGGCGATGTGCGGCCAGAGTCTTGCTGCAGATAGTGTCCAGATCGGGTATGGAACCATCGCCAATCAGGGTTTGCCCTTCGAACCCTGTAACAATTTCAGCTATACTCAGCAGCTCTATTATGCCTCGGAGATTGGCGGGGCCGGCTATATATCTGCGATTGCCTTCCAGTATCAGATAGTCAGCACTGTCTTTCTGAACTCGCACAACGAGTTTAAGCTCTATATGGGGCACAGCTCTAGAAGCACCCTGAACCAGTGGATCCCCCTGGATAGCCTGAGTGTCGTGTTTGATGGATTTATCTCGGCGCAAGACTTTTCGGGACCGCTTCCCGGTCAGGGATGGCTCATGTTCACGCTCGCTAATCCTTTTTACTTCAATGGCATAGACAATCTCATTATTGCTTGTGACGAGAATACCGATGGCCTCAGCAGTACCTCGGATGATTTTCTGGCCTCTACTTCCGAGTTTCCAATGGCTGTGCTCTACAAATCAAACACAATCAATCCCGATCCCCAAAATCCCCCCTCGGAGACAGAGCCCGGCTATTTTGTGCGGCAATACCGCGCGAACCTCATTCTGGAGATTGAGCAGGAGCACCTGAATCCTCATTCACCGCAGCCAGAGCACAACGAGCCAGAGGTTGCAAATACCCAGCTCACTCTCCATTGGCAGAGTGATGCAGGCCTGTTTGATCTCTTCCTGGGAACGGATCCCAACACTTTGGAGCAGATAGGGAATCAGCTCACAAGCACTAGCTATACTCTGGAATCAAACTTGAACCTGCTCACCACATATCATTGGCAGGTAATAGCTTATCAATCCGACCAGGTCTATCACGGGCCAGTATGGCAGTTCACAACCGCTGGCGAAACCATCAGCGCTCCCCAAAACCTGACAGGTATAGCTCTGGACGACCACGCTCGCCTCACCTGGCAGCCTCCTCAAGCCGGAACCGTTGTGGAATACGAAATCTACCGCAACAATCAGTACTACGACCGAACTCCAGAGCTTCTGTATGAAGACTATGCGCTTGTAACCGGCCCGACCTACTACTATTATATAAAAGCGATAAACCACTTGAACCAGGTTTCGCCACCCTCAAATATGGTTTCCGTAACTCTGCATCAGACTCCTGGAGGCGATACTCTGGATGAGTCTTTCGAGACCCTGCCGGCCTTCTCTACAACCATACCAGGATGGCTGAACCTGGATCTTGATGCTTCCGTTACCTGGGCTTGGGAGGATGTAAACTACCCCAATGAGGGAGACCCCTTGGCCTGGATGGTTTTTGATCCCAGCCAGACTGTCCCACCCCTTACAGGCCTAAACCCCCATCACGGAAGCAAGGTAATGCTCGCTATGAGCGCTATAAATCCACCCAGTAACGACTGGCTGATCACGCCCCGTTGCTTCCTGGGAAGCGATCCGGTATTCAAGTTCTGGGCCAAATCTCACACTTCAGACTATGGTTTGGAACGACTGCGGGTCTTGCTCTCAACCACAGATGCCAGCCCAGAATCCTTCGTGGAGATCAGCCCACCTCCGCATATCACGGTTCCAGTTGAGTGGACGGAGTATAGTTTCGATCTCTCTGAATATGCCAATACCAGTGCCTACCTGGCTCTCAATTGCGTGTCCTGGGATGCCTTTGCTCTCTTTGTGGATAGCGTCAAGCTGGAGGGTGAAAACGCCTATGTGTCTGTAAATGAGCATGTTTACATTCCCTCGCCCTACTATGTATATCCAAATCCAAACCCCGGCAGATTCTCGCTTTACAATCCCCAAAAAGAATCTCTGGAGATCAGATTGTTCGATTTGAGAGGTAGAACAATCTATCAGGCCAGAGACATCGGTTCATTTGATAGTAACAGTCTGGAAACAAAGCTGGCAGCGGGTATCTATTTCCTCCGAATCAGGGACAAAAGGTCGGTTCATACCCTCAAGTTTCTCGTCCTCAGGTAAACCCTCATGAGCTCCAATAAACTGGAAAGCTTCATCTATGGCCTCGATTGCGACAGGCATTACGCTCAAAACATCGTAGCCAGGAAAATCAGCCCTGCTCAGGCCCCAGAGTATAGAAAAGCACCTGATGGCCTGCGATCAGAGCTTCTCCGGCTCCTGGCCCATAACGGCATAGACAGCTTGTATGCGCACCAGAGTGAGGCGATGGAACTGGTGTTGGCGGGGAAGAATATTGTGCTCAGTAGCGGCGTCGCCAGCGGTAAAAGCCTATGCTATCAGATCCCGATCTTGAACGAACTGCTCCACTTGCCTGCTTCGCGTTCGCTGCTTCTCTATCCTACCAAAGCCCTGGCCCAGGATCAATCCAAGAAGCTGATTGCCATGGCAGAGACCCTCAAAGCGTTTACAGCCGGGAAATTCAACCCCAAAATGGGGATCTACGACGGAGACACAGATTCCACTGCTCGCGGTTCTCTTCGCAAGAGTGCTTCGGTGATCTTTTCCAATCCCGATATGCTGCATCTGGCTATTCTGCCCAATCACACACTCTGGAGCACTTTTTTTGCCAATCTTCGCTATGTCGTGATCGACGAAGTGCACATCTATCGTGGAGTTTTCGGTTCTCAATTTGCCAATGTGCTGCGTCGGCTGAAGCGGGTCTGTCGCATGTATGGTTCCAAAGTGCAGTTCATCTTTACCTCAGCAACCCTGGCCAATTCTCAATACCACTGCCAGAACCTGATTGAAGCTCCCGTCGAGATCGTCTCCCGGGATGCTTCAGGACAGGGCGAACGGCACTTCTACATCTTTAATCCACCTCTGGTCAATAGAGACCTGGGCATCAGACGCAGCTCGATAGTGGAGTCCTGCGCTCTGTCCAAGCGTTTTCTCAAAACAGGCTGTCAGGGGATACTCTTTACTGAGACCAGGCGAAATGTCGAGATCCTCTTTGTGTATTTGCTTGATAAACTCAAAGAATCAAACAGGGTAAAGAGCTATCGAAGCGGTTACCTGGCTGAAAACAGGAGGGAGGTGGAGACAGAGCTCAGGGAGAAAAAGCTCGATCTGGTAGTATCAACCAATGCCCTTGAACTGGGGATAGATATCGGCGGATTGGATGCCGTCTTTATCAATGGCTACCCGGGCACCATCTGTGCCACGATCCAGCAGTCTGGCCGGGCTGGCAGAAAGGGTGGTACATCTCTGGCGATACTTGTAGCCACGTCCAATGTACTGGATCAATACATCTGTCGACACCCGGAGTATCTCTTTGAAAAAAACCCGGAACAAGCTTTGATCGATCCCAATAATACGGACATCCTGCTCCGGCACCTCCACTGCGCTATCTGCGAGATGGCCTTGCTGGAAACCGAGAACTTCGGAGCTCTGGAACCGCACGAGATCTTACCCTATCTGCAGATCTTGCAGAATGAAAATAAGATCAGGAAGATTGGCTCTCGCTTTGTAGGCCAGGTAGGCGATTATCCCGCTGCCGACATTTCTTTGAGAAACATGAGCTCCCAACTTCAACTCGTGACAGAAGAAGGGATGATCGGCTATGTCGATGAGGAAAGCGCTCATTGGATGACGCATCCAGGAGCTATCTACCTCCATAATGGTGAGACCTGGCGCGTAAACAGTATGGATCTGGAAAGCAGAATCGTTGAGCTGGAATACATCCGGGCAAATTACTATACTCAGGCTGCCAAGCAAACCAGCCTGAGCCTGGATCAAATGCTGCTTTCGGCTACCAAACCGCATGGCAAGAAGTATCTGGGCAATGTCACCGTCACTACCCAGGTGGTAGGTTTCAAAAAGATCCGCTTCCATACCCAGGAATTGCTCGGTTTTGAAGATCTGGAGCTGCCCTCCCGAGCGCTCCAAACGGTTGCCTGGTGGATATCTCTATCCGGCCAGGCTGTTCAAAACATCCGCGAGAAAGGACTGTGGCGCAATGCTCCGAACGATTATGGACCAGGCTGGAACAAGATTAAGGATGCAACCCGGGCCCGGGATGGCTATCTCTGCCAGCATTGCAGAATCCCCGAATCTGGCAGAGCGCACGACGTGCACCACATCATTCCCTTCCGCAAGTTCAGTACTGCTGAGGAGGCAAACCGGGACGCAAATCTCATCACGCTCTGTCCCCGCTGCCATAGGCTGGCCGAGCAAAGCGTTATGATCCAGAGCGGTCTGGCGGCGGTTTCCTACCTGCTGGGGAATCTGGCCCCCTTGTACGTAATGTGCGAGCAAAAAGACATAGGGGTTCACTCCGAAGAAAGCTCCGAACTCGCCTCCGGTGACCCCATTATTGTGATCTACGATAGCGTTCCGGGCGGGATCGGACTCAGTAAAAAACTCTATCACCTGCAGGAGAAGCTGGTCTCCGAAGCTCTTCTGGCAGTTCAGAACTGCCCCTGTGAAATCGGTTGCCCCTCTTGCGTGGGGCCCGTTGCTGAGAATGGAGAGGGGGCCAAAGAACATGCCCTTGCCATATTGGAAGAGCTAAACAGCACAGATTAGAGGGTTTAATGATCTTGATGCCAATGGTACTGCAAACAATTTCCTTGCCTATTAAATCCAGATTTAAATCTTGGTACTCTAAGTAGATTTACAAAACAAAAAAATAAAAGGAGCTAAACATGGCGTTTAACCTAAGAAACAGACACTTCCTCACTCTGATGGACTTCACTCCCCAAGAGATTAATTTCTTCCTGGAGCTCTCTGCAGATCTGAAGAAAGCCAAATATGCCGGAACTGAACAGATGCGCCTCAAAGGTAAGAACATCGCTCTCATCTTTGAAAAGGATTCCACTCGTACCCGCTGTACCTTCGAAGTGGCAGCACTCGATCAAGGTGCTCACGTTACATATCTGGGCCCTACTGGTTCACAGATGGGCAAAAAAGAATCCATTGCCGATACAGCCAGAGTGCTGGGTCGGATGTACGATGGCATCGAATATCGTGGATACGGACAGGAAATCGTGGAAGAGCTTGCCAAATATGCTGGCGTTCCTGTATGGAACGGTCTCACCAATGAAGACCACCCCACTCAGGTTCTGGCCGACTTCCTCACTGCCATGGAACACCTGAAAAAGCCCCTCAATCAGATGACTTTCGTCTATGCCGGCGACGGTAGAAACAACGTGGCAAACGCTCTGATGATCGGTGCTGCCAAGACTGGTATGGATTTCAGGATCGTAAGCCCCAAATCTCTTTTCCCAGAAAAGAAACTGCTGACCAAATGCCAGAACGTAGCCAAGGAAACTGGTGCCAAAATCACTCTTACAGACGATGTAGCAAAAGGCGTGAAAGGCGCAGACGTGATCTATACTGATGTATGGGTCTCCATGGGTGAGCCGGATAGCGTTTGGGAAAGCCGGATCAAACTGCTGAAACCCTATCAGGTAAATGCAGAGATGATGAAGAAAACTGGTAAGAGCACGACCATCTTTATGCACTGCCTGCCAGCCTTCCACGATCTCAAGACCACAGTAGGAAAGCAAATTAACGAAAAGTTCGGTCTTCCAGCTATGGAAGTGACGGACGAAGTATTTGAAAGTCCACAATCTGTCGTCTTTGATGAAGCCGAAAACCGGATGCACACCATCAAGGCCGTGATGGTTGCCACTCTCGGCAGCTGATAGTCGAAACACTCTATAAGCCCGGCCCTCGGCCGGGCTTTACTTCTAATAGCTCAAAACGAACATGATCAGCAGAGCTTGCTGATCCAATTGCCCCGCAAGGAGTTTATTTATGTGGTATAAAGTAAAGATACTGTGCTTATCGGCCCTTATCGTTTTTGGCATATTTTCTCTGGAGGGAGTTGATATAACTGTAGGAGATGGCGATCAAACAGCTCAGATTCCTGTGAGTATGTACTATCGAAACAATCTCTTCGAGACGATATACTACTCCACAGAACTCAATACAGTAGGCCTCATCACCCAGATCCGCTTCTATAACAATTTCACAGATAACCTGCCCAACAAGCCCACAAACCTCTGGTTGGGAAACACCCTTCTGGAAAACCTCAGCGGGGGCTGGGTTCCATCCACGGAACTGACTCCTGTCTTCAGCGGTATGCTAAACTATCCCTCGGGACAAAACGTCATAACTATTACCCTCACAACTCCCTTCTTCTATCTTGGAAACAACCTGATATTGATGGTGCAGCGCCCCTGGGAAGACGATTACTATATGGCCTCAAACACTTTTTATGCCCAAACATTGGGGACAAACCGATCCTTGAGCACCTACAACCACAATACCGTGATCGACCCCGCTGATCCACCTACGACCGGAGTCACGGGGCAATTTCCCAAGACTACTTTTGTCTTCTCTCCCATGGGATATGGATCCCTGCAAGGTCACGTGTATGCAGATGATCTCCCCTTGCAAGACGCCACAGTGGCAATCAATAACACTGTCCTCAGCACCAGCACAGACGCAAACGGATACTATAGTTTCCCCATGATCGCTGCCGGGACCTATCCAGTTACAGCCTCCAAGGTAGGTTTTAGCACTTCGACTCAGACAGTACTAATCTCCGAAGGCGAAGGCTCCAATCTTGATTTCGATCTGGAAGCCCTATATCAGGTAAGCATCTCAGGACGCGTAGTCGGCAGTGATGCCCCCACTATTGGTCTCGTAGGGGCAACGGTTGAGCTCAGCGGACATGCTCCCTACTCCACAACGACAGACGCCTCAGGAAACTTCATAATAGAAGGAGTATATGGTTATCAGACATACACATACTCGATTGGTGCAAATAACTATAATGCAGCAGCAGGACAGTGGGTGGTCGAATCCCAAAACCTGGAACTGGGCGATATTGTCCTCTCTGAACAAACCTATGCACCCCTGAATGTAGTGGCGGAGGTCTCCGGAGCAAACAGCTTTGTCGCGCTGAACTGGGATGCGCCAATAACAGCATCAGAGGGCTGGCTGCACTATGATAACGGAGTAAATTACAACTCCTTCGGAACAGGTGGTTCGGCCAATTTCGAAGTCGCCATCAGGTTCCCCGCCAGTGTCTTGGCAGATTACGCTGGTACCAGCCTCTATGCTTTGAAGATCTGGCCTTCCACAGGTGGAAATTTCTCTCTTCGAGTCTGGACTGGAGGCGATATCACCGGCCCCGCTGCCTTGGTAGTGGATCAGCAAATCATCCCCGTATTAAACACTTACAACACCATAATGCTGGATCTGCCATATCAAATTACAGGTAACGATGATCTTTGGTTTGGCTTCTTGTGCGACGTTACCGGTGTGAATCCTGCCTATGCTGGTTTTGATGAAGGCCCGGCGGTGGACGGCTTTGGCAACATGATCTATTTTCAAAACACCTGGCAGACCCTGCTCAGCATAAACTCATTTTTGGATTTTAACTGGAATATCCAGGCCTATGCCGGGTTAGCCCCTCCTGCTGACGTGAGCGATCTCATTCCCTTGGGGGTAAAACTGCTTTCCAGCCCAGAAATCCGGACAAATAGAGAATTGCTGGGCTACAAGGTCTCCAGATTGCGGCAAGGGCAGGAGTATAATCCTCAATTGTGGACAGATCTGACTCCGCAAACGATTACCGATACGGCCTTTGTAGATAATAGCTGGCCAGCCCTCGGCGCTGGATTCTATCTCTGGGCAGTGCAATCGGTCTATAGTGGAAACGTACTCTCGGCCCCAGCCTTTTCCAATGTGCTGGAAAAACACAATCCTATCGGCACGATTGCCGGAATTGTGCGCTCGGGAACAAATCAGGCAATACCTGGAGCTACCATTACCTGTGGGGAGGTGGTAGCCAC
>CAZZCS010000041.1:11013-19444 GCA_964652645.1 uncultured Candidatus Cloacimonadota bacterium
CTGTATTTTTGGGCTCGGTCTTACTCTGAGACAAACGGTCTGGAGCGTTTTAAGGTAGGCGTGTCCAATGGCTCCGTCTATCCTTCTGCCTTTACCATCCTCAGCGGCCCAGGCTATGTGGAAGCGCCGGTAGAGTGGACCAGATTTGCCTACGACTTGAGTGCTTACGAGGGACAAACTATCAGGATCGCAATAGCTTGCGTCTCCTTTGAAGCTACTGCCTTTTTCGTGGATGACGTAATTATCGCAAAGACCGTTGGGATTGATGATCTGATCCAGGCTCCCAGTTCTGCAAGCCTGAAGGCAAACTACCCCAATCCCTTCAATCCCAGCACCACGATCAGCTTTGAGCTTGGAGAGGCCTCCAATGTGGAGATCGTTATCTACAACCTCAAAGGCCAGATTGTTCAAAAATTGGTCTCAGAACCATATACCGCAGGTGCGCATAGCGTGATCTGGAACGGAACGGATTTCATGGGTAATCCCGTAAGCAGCGGAGTCTATTATTACAAAATGAGCTCAGGTAAATTCAGCTCCACCCGGAAGATGATTCTTATGAAGTAAATACTTGAATATCAAGCTATAAGCCCATTTGAAGAGCATCCTTGCAATAAACTTGTCAAATCTGCAGGGATGCTTATTTTGTAGGGCATAACAAGAATGAGAGGTGAAACATGAAAAAGCTTGTTTTCCCCGTTTTGGCACTGGTTTTGCCGGTGCTGGTCTTTGCTTCTGCCTTTGGTACAAAAGCCTTGAGCCCCATAGGTTTTAAAATAAACAAAACAGATGTCTACCGCTTGGCTCAGCAAATTATGTATGAATATGATTCTGTCGATTGGACGACTCAAATGCGGGTAAACCATTATTACAACCAGGAATATCCAGATATGCCAGATTCAATGATAGTGGATTTTTACGATCATGAAAACATGCAGTGGGTCGAGGGAGTGTATTCAGCTTATGCGACGTACAATGATTTTGGTCACATTTTGGAATTCAATTTATCCTTGGGTTGGGAAGGCATAGCTCTGAAAGGAGTGCCTCAATACGATGACCAGCATAGGCTTACCAAGTTTTTTACTTATACTCTGGAACAGGGGATCGAAGAATGGATGCCATCCTCGAGGCTTCATATAATCTATGGAGCGGGGACCACCTTCGAAGTATTTGGCTGGGATAATCCATACGATTCTGAAGAAGAGTACGATTCATATTTCCGTAGCATGTTTATTTTTGACGATGCAGGTCGAATTCTGGAGGAGATCAGTTTTGCCTCTCAGGATTCGCTTACCTGGAGGCACGACGGTAAATCCGTTTATACCTATCACCCTCAGGATACTACGAGTGGAGAGTCTTTTATAGAATACATCGCCGTGTATCTACCGCTGTCCTATATGATGGACAGTTTTGACTTTCCAGGTAAGATTATAGCACAGGAGTGGTTCTGGTGGTCTGGAGATGATTGGGTGCCCGGAAGTAAAGACCTCACCGAGTTTGATGATGAAATCCGCAAGACTGTGACAACCCAGTATTATCGCGACGGCTTTATGGATGAGTGGATTCCGGATTATAGAAAGCTCTTTACCTACGACCAAAACGGAAATCAAGCCGAGCAGATCGACGAGTATCACTACGACAATCAGTTCTGGCCCATTGAAAAAGTGGAATTCATCTGGGAAACTTATACCTCTGTGACAGATCCAGCCCTGGCTCCCGTCGCAGATTTGCACATCAATGCCTATCCCGTCCCCTTCAGCGATCAGGTGAAGATCAGGCTGGATTCCAGTAGTAAAGCTGAACTGAAGCTCAGAATTTACAACGCCAGAGGACAGATTGTACGCCAGTTTTCTGCCCCAGCGGGTACTACCCTCACCTGGGATGGCCGCGCTCAAAACGGGAGACCAGTGGCCAGCGGAATCTATTACCTGAGAGCAAACCAGGGAAATCTGAAAGCGACTTCCAAGATCTTGCATATCAAATAACCAACTTCGATCTTTGTCAGCAGGAGTCCTATAGCCCGTTTGGTCTTGAGACAGTTAGATAAACACTCTGTGCTACATGACTCCTGCCTGGCAAGACAAAGCAAAGCCCCGAGCATGCTCGGGGCTTTATATCATTAACTATGAAGGAATTACTTGGTCAATAGCATCTTTTTTACCTGGGTACTTCCCCTGCTGCTGAGCCTATATAGATAAAGCCCACTGGAAATGGAACGCTGGTTTTCATCCAGTCCATTCCAGCTAAGCTCATGTCTGCCTGGCAGGAAGCTCTGTTTTGAGCACAGTGTTTTCACGAGCTGTCCCTTCAGGTTGTAAATCTGCAGGCTCACCTCACTCGCGCTTTCCAGGCTGAAGCTGATCGTAGTGGACGGATTGAAGGGGTTCGGATAGTTTTGATGCAACACAGCTACTGCCGGGTAAGGTAAGACGGGGTCCTGAGTTGAGAGCGGTTCCGAGGTAATAATCCTGCCGTAGATGGAGCTGTAGGCATAGTCTTCACTATAAACCCCAGCCCTGTCGTCGGTCCAGCATATCAGTGCCTGATCGCCACTGCTGGCAACGGACACGTACCTTTGGTCGTAGGGCGCAGCGCAAAGAACTGGGTTTTCCCAGGCTGGCACTCCCTCGGGGCTGATATACTTCAGACCCAGGTCATAATAGTTTCCCCAGTATGTTTCTTCAGGGCCATCAGTTTCATAGATTGCTACTTGTACTCCATCGTTAAATCCTGTAAGCTGGTACGACAATCCAAAGCCTGTGGAAGTTCCGATATCCATCCCTCCATTTTCCCACAGCAGGTTTCC
The DNA here is from genome assembly GCA_964652645.1 of uncultured Candidatus Cloacimonadota bacterium. Taxonomy (GTDB): domain Bacteria; phylum Cloacimonadota; class Cloacimonadia; order Cloacimonadales; family Cloacimonadaceae; genus CAZZCS01. Next base: position 13,817 of record CAZZCS010000041.1, read on the forward strand.
CTCGGCATCAATCCTTTGATAACGCAGGAGATGAGGCCCATAACCTACGGTGTACAGGAGGTTGATATGGTCATTGAGCACATACAGGGAGACGCTTTCATCCCTTGTGGATTCTGGAATCACTACGCCTTCATCTGTCCAGAGGCAGAGACCATCCGGATTCATTCTTTGGGCTACGGCCACGGAATTTATGCCCTGAGAGGTGCGGATGATCGTGACTAAGTCGTTCTCCAATAATTCCGTATGAGAGCTATATTGATAACCGTAAACGCTGGCATCCAGCAGAGGATTGCCCAAGGGGTTCCAGCCCGGCGATACTATGCCGGAGGGCTCAATCAATGCTGCTCTTGATAAGGCGCTGTTTATGTTGTAATCCTCCAGCGAAAATACGTAGTATCTGCCGCACAGTGAGCTTAGGTAGGCAAAGCTGTTCTGGGGAAACTCTATCAGGGTCACGCCCTCTTCACCCCATTGCTTTTGCAGATTGGTAATGCGCTGTCCCTTCAGGCGATAGATATTGGATTCTTCAATCCAGCCCAGATAGATATCCTGCTCGTAGCAATCCATCATAAGGCTGCTGAAGGGGCCGGGAACACCTAGCACCAGTCCAGGGCCATCTATCAGTCGATCTCCATTTGCATCAATGACTTGCAGAGAATACTCGTAATTAATACTACTGGATTGATAGACAATGGCCAGCTTGTCGCCCTGCAGGACTCTGGCTTCGATTAAGCTCTCGTGATGATCGTTGCCTGGGTTCAATTCCCTGCCGTTTACTTCCAGAAGGGGCGATCCATTATCATCAAAGATCTGGTAGAACAGTTTGCTGGCTTTTCCACCAATGCGTCCATCGGACCAAAGGCAAAGGTATTTATCTGCCAGTACGTAAGTTCTGCTACCCATCGCAAAACCCGCAAGCCTAGATACAATCGGCGTACCTTCTGCTCCCAAAAGCACCTCACCATCGCTGTTTATCATTTGCTTGCGAAGGCTGAGGCTTCGATTGTGCTCTTCCTGCCAGAAGACAGAAAGGTTGTCTGGGCCCGCTACCAATAATGCTGAAGGAACGTATTTTGCACTGAAGCTGATCCCATCCGGACTGAATATCGCTTCCCCGAGAGGGTTTACACAGTAGATTTGTCCATAGCTATAGAGCCAGGCACCACCATATGCATCCGGCTCCAGCGCCAGATCATAAAAATCGTAATCGGGCTGGTTTATGGTGACTCCCTCCGGAGTCCACAAGCTTTGGAGACTACTGTTCCAACTCAGGCATTTGGTGGTAAGGGTATTGTTTGCACTCTCTCTCCAGGCAGCTATCACGCCGCCATTGAGCGAAGGCTTGAGCTGCAGATTCCGGCAGGAAAGGTAGTCCTGGAAGGGGTGAGAATAGAGGCTGCCCACGGGATTCCCCAGGTTGTCGATCTTTTGCATATAGAGCGTGGGATTAGAGTAAAGGCTGGCACTATAAAGCAATAGGTTCCCATCGTTTGTGGATAGACAATTCTTGATCATCATGCTAAAGGATCCTTCTGGGACCAGTGGATTGGAACCTACGATATCCCCCGTGGGGGCAAAACGGATCAAGTGAGACTTGTATGTGGAGCCATTAGCTTCCACATAGCAATTTACAATCATGCCGCCCTCACCATCTGGATGGATAGAGCGAACCTGGATGGTACTCGCAAAGTCGTAGAGCAAGTAGTTGCCTGGCTCCCACAGATTATTGCCGCTGCCATCGATGTTGATCCCCATTATGCCTGTACTGGTGAAATCTGCAGTGTAAACGATGAAGACGCCTCCACTAGCGTTTGCAATCATGTGGATCCAAGGGAGCGTGTCGTTATTGCTGAAAACCAAGAGTGGGGCAGAGGGCCAAAGGTTTACTCCATTGTCATCAAATTTGGCCAGGTACAGTTTCCGCTGGGGGTAATCCACGGTGCTCCAAAGCAGGACATTGGCTCCATCCGAGCTCCGTACTGCCGCTACAGGGAAGTTGTCTGCCCCATCCACTCCAAGGCGTATCGGGCTTTGCCATTGCTCCACTCCGAGGTGATTGAGCTTTTGGACAGAAATATCGTTTCGAGAGTTTACATAGTCCTTCCAGAGGACGAAAGTTTGATTGTCTGAGGTCTTGATATGCAAGCCGCGAAACTCAATGCGGTCTGCCTTTCGTACCTCAATCTCTTGCGAAAATGCATAGCAGGTAAAAAGTAGTGCTATGAGCAGTAATAACTTGGCCTTCATGGTCACCTCCTTGCCAGTATTAACGATAGAATTTAACACTTGCATAATCTGATCCAGTTTCATAAATAAGTTATTTAATATCCTGGTTTGATTTGAGGATATTGACATTTAATTATTGAGGGGATAGGGCTGGCATTCGGAAGCCAGGTCAACTGGATGCTTGACACAGTTTATAGAGTGTAAATACTTGGGACAAAAGAGACATGGAGGATTCCGAAATGTTAGATACTAGATTGATCATTGTTACTGGTATTAGTGGAACCGGAAAATCGACGACCGCCAAATGGCTCAGCTCGGTGTTGCAGAAAAATGGCATCAAGATCAATTACCTGCATGAGGAATGCGAAAATCATCCCATCAGATCAGACGAGTTTTCTCATGGAGCGCTCACTTCAGAAGCTGATATGGATATAAATTGCGGCTTGATGCTAGACAGGTGGGCGGCTTTTCGCGACACAGTATTGAGCTCAGATCAACCGGTGCTGCTTGAAGCCTGCCTCTACGAGAACATTGTTCGCTACTTTTTTGAGTGTAACTACCCGCAGGCTAAAATCCTCAAGTTCTATGACGATTTGATGGATTTATTGGCCCCGTTGGCGCCTGCAATCATACATTTACGTACTTCTGACGTCTATAGAACCTTCCAAAGAGTGTTCCCGATCCGGGGCGACTGGTGGAGGAAGCTGATTCTGGAAGACCGCTGTAAATACTTCGTGGAGCATGGTTATAGTGGGGAAGAGGGTAATTATCAACTGGCGAGGGATTATCAGAATCTTGCGATCATGGCCTATGATAGGTTTGAGGGGTCAAAGTACTCTTTGGACACCCTCAAAGAGGAGTGGGACGTCTACCATCAGGAGATTTGCCACTTTCTGGAGATAAGCTTCTTCCCGGAAAAACAAGTCCCTATTGAATCCCCCCAAGACTATGTGGGTCAATATGAGGTCATTATAGATAACCGCTCACAGGGCTTCAGGATCGGCTATAGAGATGGAACATTATTCTGCCAGTCTTTCTGGCCGTACATGGCTTTGAACTATGAAGGGGATGATCGCTTTAGCTTTTTATCCTTTCCAATTGAGCTCCAGTTTGTACGCAAGAAAGGTCAGATTCGCTCTGTCCTGGTCTCAGGAAACTACGATTGGGGGCTATGTGGAAGAGAGCTTATGCGTGCATGAAAAGAGTCAGCGAGTGCTGCAAATGCTTTTTGGATATTCTTTTCACTTATTGACTTATATATTTTGTCCAAGTGATCGCTATCTGCAGATTCAAGTTGCGCTTTTCACTTATCGAACCTTGGCGGGTAAAAATCAGGCTCGTCTAAAAAATTGGGAAATGCGAAGTATAAACAGCTTGACAGATATCGGCATAATGCACAATGTGAATAAAACTCTTCTTTGGAGAAAATATGCAGAAATGTAAAGAATTACAGAAGCTTCACGCCAGCTATGCCGCGCTACTAAGCTCATTTAATAATCACAATATCGAAAGCGCGCAAAAATCCATCAACACCATCCGAGCCTTGGAAGAGGAATTTTGGATCAATGTGGACTCCTATCTGCAAGCTGTGGATAGCGAACTGGAAGGACTGAAAGCGTTGTATAAGAGTAATGAGATCTATCTGCAGAAACTAAAAAGCGCTTTGGAGGAGAAGGGGATGAACCCTGATGTGCAGGATTCCTCTTTGATCATCGGCCCTATGGAAGTTTTGGTTAACGTTGAAGAGCATTATCTGCAATTGATCATGGGACGCAAGAAGAAGCGGATCATGGATTTGGAACTGGGGAAAGTAAGTAAAGTGGTGGAGCAAAGCTACAAAAAGCTGAACTATTCCTTCAATCCCAATGCATTCCTGAAACGACTGCTAAAGGCCTATGAGTATGCCAGCTCCAAGATGTATGGCTCAAAAGAAACAAAGTATGGATACGCAGTGAGCCTGAAGATGATGTATGAAATATTCAGCATCGCACCTGGGGCTGCGGACTATAAGATTGAAAACTTCCTATGGGACTTGGGGCGCATGCTCAGCTATACCGAAGCTTTGAATCCCTTCAGTCTGGAATATGGTTTCAGTAGGGATGTACGCACTATGTATTACATCAAGAACGCTGCCGGAGAAACCCTGAAGGCCTCCACCCTAACCATTCACAAAGAGGAATAGTATGCTTGAACTCAGTGCTGAGGATTTGGCCAGGCTGCAACGTGGCTTTAGCCCGGATAATGAAGAAGTCATCCGGCATCTCTGTGTGCAGAACGACTGGCTGCGCCTACTTCAGGATTACTGCCTTGACCAATTGATCGCTGGTGGTGGCAGCAAGCTGAAGATCTTGCATGGTAATAGTGGTACAGGTAAATCCCACTATCTGAAATGCTTCCAGGTTCAAGCCCGGGAAGCGGGATTCTTCACTTTGTATCTGAACCTCAGTGAGCTGGATTTTTTTCTCAGCGATCCCATACAGCTCTACAAAGCGGTTGTCTCCAGCTTTGATCCAGAGGGCTTGCAGCAAGCATTGATCCAACTTGTTATAAAGGAATTGGGGCACTCCGTCGAGCTTTATGATATTTATGAGGGAAATCTGACAGACTACCTGTGTGAGATGGAAAATGCCGCGCCACAAGATGCTCGGCGTGAGATTCGCATGGCGATCAATAAAGTGGTGAATGGTATTGGCGTTGATTTCTCTTTTCGCAAGTTCCTGCATGTATTCGGTCAGGCAGCCGTAGATAAAGACACCGAAACGCTGGAGATTTCCGCGCAGTGGCTGAATGGTGAAAAGATTCCCCGTATGCAGAAAACCCAAAGTAGCCTCTTTGAGGTGCTCAACATGAGCAATGCCCGCATTTGGCTCTATTCGCTGACCGAGTTAATCCTGCTTAGTGGCCATAAGGGCTTAGTTATACTGATCGACCAACTGGAAGCAATTCTTCCCCAATCCGATGCCCTCAGGCGCTACACCCCAATGCGGCGTAATGATGTGTATGAATTGCTGAGGCAATTGATTGATGATCTGGATTTCTTCAAGCACACCCTCATCCTGCTGGCGGCAGACGATGAATGCCTTAGCAATGAACGATATGGCTTGCAGAGCTATCACGCACTTTGGATGCGTATCCAGCCTGGATTCATCATGCACGAAGCACTTAATCCTTATGCCGATTTGATTGATGCCAATAAAATCTTAGCCGAAGCAGTGCAGAAAGGTGAGCTTGGCGTTTTGGCCGATAAATTAAAGGAAATAATGCAAGATTTGCCGAAAGCTCACCAGCAACAGCCCCGGCTAATGGAAGAATATTACACGGATTTCAGGGTTTTGTTGCAAAACCGCCTGAGTTTCTTTGAGCAGGAGGCAGCTACCGATGAGTAAGAACGAATATATCCAG
>CAZZCS010000042.1:0-19417 GCA_964652645.1 uncultured Candidatus Cloacimonadota bacterium
ACGCAAACTGGAGGTGGATTGTTTTAGAATTTAAAGAACGCCATTACTCGATATTGGCCTTGGGAGTGTTGTATCGGGGATTTGGGGTAAGTGCCTGTAGCGCTGGCTTCAGAGCTTGTGCGAAAATAGATAAAAATGAAAAGGGACGTCTCTGCCAGTTTGGAGATTGGCAACCCAAGACTGGTAGCCAATCCTACATTGTACATCGCAAATTGTAAATCGATAGAGCGCTGCTCGTTTGATAACGTTTTACTCACAATACAATGCGAAATTGATCTTGACAATATTTTCTATATCTCTTCAATGCTATCAGTCAGGAGGTAGGTATGAAAACTTTTAAACTGGCCACATTTGCTCTACTACTGCTCGGAAGCACGTGGGTGTTTGCTACGGAACAGATATCTGTGGCTCCCGTACCGGTAATGACAAGCTGGTTTGACTATATGATTGGCAGCTACAACAACCTGCCCATGCAGGAGTTACCTTCTCAGTATGGTGGCGGCAGGATCATGACCTATCATGCCAGAAGGACAAGTAGCTCGCTGCGGAAAGTCTATTTCACATATATAGACGATTCGGGACAGATGCTGCCCACTCTGGATCCCTGGCAGGATGTGGACCGATACATGGGCTATCCTGCCGTGGTGGTAGATAAGGATCTTGGCAAGGCATTTTATTCGTGGCACGAAGCCAGTGACGCGGATGAACTGCTTGAAGTCGCATCATTTTATGAAAACAACCCGCTGAGCAACCCCGGGATTTATAGTCCGGTGCAAAACGTGTTTGATCCACCAGATACTCCCAGCTTGCCAGAGGGCTACGAATTCATCTGGCCCAGTGTACGGACTGGTCCGTCGCCTCTCACCGGAATGCGAAGAATATATATCCTGGGGAGAAATCATTACAATGGAGATGATGGCCCCTGCTCCAATGTATTGCTCGCCAGGGCAGATTTCAATGAAGCTATGCTGGAGGAGATGGAACCTCTTTGCTGGAGCTACAGCACGATCCCGGAGCTGGATGACTGGTGCGTAAGCAACGACCAGGTTTCCAGAAGGATGTTTGGCGCTTTTGAAGTAGCCGATGATGGCAGGATCTATTATGCCGGATATCATACAGCCTGGAATCCTGAGACCTATGAGCTTGCAGCGGAGCCGGAGCTGGACGTCTTTGTCTGCGACGATTATGGGGAGGGTGTCTGGCAGAGATATTCAATTTCCAGCACGATCCCGTCTTACAATCCTTACAATTCCACGCAGATGATCCATGCTTTCAATAATGATGAGGGCCCTGTCCCTGATGCAGATATCTATTACCGGATCATGAATTCGGGACACTTCAACGCCGTGATCGACTCCCGTGGAAAGCTCCACGTGCCAGGAGTCTGGACCCTTTGGATAGATGGAGTGGCCTATCCGGGGCAGTTCAATACCATCAAGGAGTATATCTTTGATCCTGCCACAAACAGCTTTGCCATTCATGAAATCTTTCCTGTGGCAGGTACCAGTAATGATGATTCATGGTGGATGCCGTGGGACGAGGATGGCGATCTGGAAGCCGATGGCTGGCCGGATACCTCGCCCCAACCATCATTTATAAATCATTTTCCGTTTTGCCACTGGAATGAAGAGGATGGACTGGGGAACATGTATTTCCATTACAACTATGTCCGGCTCACAGAGGATGATGGCAGCGGAACAATGGCCTGCCTCTGGCAGGATAGCCAAAAGGCACGCTATTACCATCTCTCTCCTACGGAGTATCCCCAATACGCAGCCTATCAATCTGTTCCGGAGATCTATATCACCCCTAGCTACGACAGGGGGCAAACCTGGCAGGAACCAATCGTTCTAAGCTCGGTTGCGAATCCTGAGCTTGATGGTGTCACGCCGATGTGGGTATATCCTTCAAGCCGGTTTACGGATCTGAGCGCAACTTCAGAGACAATCCAGAAACGGCTCTATATGATGTTTCTGGACGATGATTACTGGGGGCCTGTCCTCCCGCCAGCTCATGGTATAAGCTCCGGGATTGTGATGTATATGGCCTTGGATCTTGAGGCACCTGTAGCCACGAACGACCCTGTAATACCCCATGTATCGATTTTGGAACTGCAGCAGAATTACCCAAATCCCTTCAATCCCGATACCACTATCCGCTATAGCCTGAATGAAACGGCTCCGGTTTCTCTGGGAATCTACAATCTGAAGGGTCAATTGGTAAAGAAGCTGGTGAATGAGGTACAAGAAAAGGGTACTCATCAGATGGAGTGGAACGGTCTGGATCAGGATAGCAGACCGGTTTCGGGTGGAATCTATCTATATCGTTTGAGCAGCGGGCAGCACTTCAGCACCAAAAGGATGGTCTTGATAAAATAAAAAAAAGCCGCTCGATAAGAACGGCTGGATTGAATTTTAACTAGCGGATAAATTATTCGCTGATTGCCTGTACAGGACAGGTGGAGATGCAAGCTCCGCAATCGATGCAAGTAGCTTCGTCGCATACAGCTTTGTCATCTTCCATTGCTAAAGCGCTAACAGGGCATACACCAACGCATGCACCGCAACCGATGCAAGTATCTTTGTCGATTTTGACTGCCATGGTTCGACTCCTCTTTGTTTTTGTGCTACAAAACTGTAAGAGATTGAAAAGTCAAGCCTTTTTTGAGGCTTGACTCGATCAATATTATGTTTAACTCTTAGCTTTTGCCTGATTTGCTACTGCTGCCTGTGCCTTTGCGACGGCATCAGCATCGGCCAGATAATAATCCCGAATCACACTGAGATCTCTGTCAAATTCATAGATCAGGGGAATACCTGTGGGGATATTGAGAGAGACGATATCATCGTCGCTGATCCCCTTGAGATATTTGACGATGGCTCTCAGGCTATTGCCGTGAGCGGAAACGATCAGCCTTCTTCCTGCCGTGAGGCGGGGGATGATCACTTCGTTCCAGAAGGGGATAGTCCGCTTGCAGGTATCACTGAGTGATTCTGCCAGAGGGAGCTGATCCGGGCTTAGATGGGCATAGCGTTTATCTTTGCCGGGGTATCTGGGATCGTCAAGACTCAGGGCTGGAGGCGGAATGTCGTAGCTACGGCGCCAGATTTTGACTTGTTCCTCGCCATATCGGGCGGCTGTCTCGGATTTGTTCAGGCCTTGCAGCGTGCCATAATGACGCTCGTTCAAACGCCAATCCTTGTGCACTGGAAGCCACATGGCATCCATCTCATCCAGGGTAATCCACAGGGTGCGAATCGCTCTTTTGAGGACGGAGGTCCAGGCTTCATCAAAGACAAATCCTTCTTCCTTGAGCCTTTTACCCGCTGCGTGGGCTTCAATGAGGCCTTGCTCGGATAGATCCACATCCGTCCAGCCGGTGAAGAGGTTTTCCTTGTTCCAAAGGCTCTCACCGTGTCTGATTAGAACTATTTTATACATTAATTATCTCCTTTGCAATCGATTGAATCCGGTTTTGTCTTGTAAACTATCGCTCCCTCCAGATGCTCCGTATAACGGGCCAGGATAAAGAAGAAATCCGACAGCCGATTGCAGAATTCCATCACAGCAGGGGCTACTTCTTCATGGCGGGAGAGGGCAATGATGCGTCTCTCGGCCCGGCGGGCGATGGTTCGGCAGATATCGAGCTTGGCGGAGGCAAGGATAGAGCCTGGGATTACAAAACCTTTCAGGCCAATCTCCTGTTCATAGGCATGGATTTGCTCCGTAAGTGCTTCGGCATCTGAAGGACAGATGGGAATCACGTATTCTTTGCTCTTGGAGGCGAGCTGTCCCATGACTCTGTAGAGTTTGTTTTGGACATCGGTAAGTAGGGCAGCGATATCCTGCTGTTTTACATAGTGTCTGGCCTCGCCGATATGGGCATCAAGCTCGTCCAGGGTGCCATAGGCATCGACTCGCAGGTCGTCCTTGCCGACCCGTTCACCGCTCCAGAGCGAGGTTTGGCCTTTGTCGCCGGTTTTGGTACTGATACTCATGATATTTGCCGGGGTTTATTTCATGGCAATTACAGATATTTCCACGAGTCCATCTTTGGGCAGACGAGCTACCTGAATAGCCTCGCGAGCCGGGAAGGGGGAACTGAAGTGGCGGGCATAGATGGTATTGAGCTCTGCAAAGTCGTTCATATCCTTCAGGTACACAGTTGCTTTCACGATATGGGTAAAGCTCATGTTTGCCGCTTCGAGGATGTGAGCGATGTTACTGAAGACCAGATTTGCCTGTTCTTCAAAGCTGGGAGGCATGGTTCCCGAAACGGGATCGATCCCAAGCTGTCCACTCATAAAGAGGGTGTTGTTTTTTAGGATAGCCTGCGAATAGGGTCCGATGGCGCCAGGGGCGCGGTGGGAATTAACTGATTGCATATTGTCTCCTTTGTTAACTGGTTTGAAGTGCTTTACGAGCGATCAAGATCTCACTGATGATCTGGCTCAGGGGCACATAATCCTGATAGTCTTTGGCCAGGTTTCGGATGAGAACCTTGCCTTCACGAATGTTTTCGTCTCTCAAGATAATCATCAAGGCACAACCCTTTTTGCGGGCTGAGCCGATTTCTGCTTGAGTGTCGTTCAGATCAGCGCTCAGAACTGTTACAATCTCTTGAGTATGCAGGTCTTGCGCAATTTGGAGCATCATGATTTCCATTTCCGGGCTTTGGGAACAGATGTAGACGCAGAAGGGATCAACGGCCCGGGCAAAGAGCTTTCTGTCTTCCAAAAGCTCAAAGATGGTATCCAGGTTCAGATAGAACCCTACAGCCGGGATGTTTTTTCCGGTAATTTTATTGGACAGGTTGTCGTAGCGACCTCCTCCACCGATTATGAGCGGCTTGCCCATGTGATCCACGATAAAATCGAACACGGTTTCGTTGTAGTAGGAGAAGTTCTTGAACATATAGTGGTTTACCTGATACTGATTGGCCAGGTTTGCCTGGATTTTTTTGACTTTTACAAAATTCGTCTTGCATTTGGGGCAGAGGTAATCCTGGATCTTGGGCCCTTTTTGAGTGGTATGCAGGCATTCCTCATCGCTGCAGCGAGTATCAGCAAGGGGATTGAGGCTGAGGGCATCGTAGCAGCTGGAGCAGTATTGGGTTTTGTTTTTCTCCAAATATGCCCTCATATCGCGGAAGAATTCATCCCTACAGCTTTCGCAGCCATAGCTGTTTATTTCCAGGCGGGTGTCTTTGAGTCCCAATTCGTGACAGAGACGCATACCAAGGCTGATGATTTCATTCTCGGAGAGGATGCTATCGCTTCCCAGTAGCTCCACGCCTAGCTGGTAGAACTCCATCGGGTTATTGATTCTGTCTTTACGAAACATGGGGCCGTGGTAGTACAGCCTGTGGGTTTCACCGCTCTGGAAGATCTGAGCTGTATGATGCAGGACACTGATAGTGCCTTCAGGACGGAGGCTGAGCAGGCTGATGTTATCATCTGGAGCACATAGATTCAGCACCTGTTGTGCTACGTGATCCGCCTCGGTTACATCCATCAAGGCTGTGATACCGTTTCTTAGAATGCTGTAATCCTGCAGGATGGAAAGCCTGATTTCCTGATAATCAAAGAGAGCCAGCACTCTATCTACCCGTTCTTCAATGGACTTCCATTTCCAGACGTCTTCCGGCATAAACTCGTGGAAACCACGCTTGTTTCTAGTCATAAGCTCTCCCAGGGCTTGAGTGGTGTACTCCTGTTCAAAATGTGCACTTACTAGCTCCTGATCTTCCTGTCTGCCAGGTATTGCTCGATGCGTTTGAGTTCGTTTTCAAAGCCTTTTTTACCCATCATGGCGTAGGTGGCGACCTTGCCAGCTTCTACTCCTGGCTGATCCAGAGGGTCGATATTTAGGAGTTTACCGGTAAATACGGTTTGCACTTCAAACATCATAATGAACTGGCCGATGGTCTCTTCGTCTATTTTTGGGAAGATGATATTGGCGTTTGGACGTCCAGCATTGGAGAGGGCAATTTCGGTGGCAAGTCTTTCTGTATTTAAGAGTTCGCTCAGTTTGCGATTTCCCAGGTAGGAGACTTCTTCCCGATCTGGATGAAGATTGGGGATAGTGTAGTCGTGACTAAAGCTTTCCACTGTGAGGAAGGTAAATACCTTGTCGTTTGGCCCTTCAGCATAGAGCTGCACCTGAGAGTGCTGATCTGTGGTGCCAAGGGCTTTGACGGGGGTCTGCCCCACATAGATCTCTCGACCCTTGAGGTCAAATCTTTTACCCAGGCTTTCAGCCCACAACTGTCTGTACCAGTCCGCAAAGTCGTATAGGGCATTGCAATAGGGCATCATCACAGAGATGTTTTTACTTTCCCGCATGTAGAGATAGTGCAAAAGACCGTTTAGATAGGCAGGGTTGTTCATAATATCTGTAAGCTCGCACCGATCTCTCATCTGACCTGCTCCTTTGAGCAGGGCGGCGATATGGATGCCTGCAAAGGCAGAAGATAGCAGGCCTACATCAGTGAGCACAGAGAATCTCCCACCGACGTTGTCTGGAACGATGAACGAGGGGTAGCCTTCCTGGGCTATCACCTGGCGGAGAAATCCTCTTTCCCGGTCTGTGGTAATGATGAGCCGTTTGGCATAATCGTGAGGGTATTTCTGCTTTAGAATATCGGCCAGAATCATGTATCCGGCCATGGTTTCGGCGGTGGTGCCAGACTTTGTTATCACGTTGAAAATGGTGGTATCCAGGTCTATCTGGGAGAGGATTTCGTGCAGGAAGAGGGGATCTACATTGTCGTAAACAAAGAGCTTTCGGTTCAGCTCTTTTTCGGTTTTCAGGGCAGAGTAGAGGGCTTTATTGCCCAGAGCCGAGCCACCGATACCCAGAACGACCATGGTGTCGAATCTGGGATCGAGAGTCTGGATAAAATCTGTGATATGAGATATATCCTGTTCCGGGAGGTCATAGAACCCCAGGATATTTTTTTTGCGATCCTGGTTGATCTCTTCATGAGCTTTGAGGCAGGAAGGATAGTATTGGTTTACCTTTTCGGGTTCGATCCCACAGCGAATCAGATTGGAGTAGAGCAGGTTTTGAAAGTCATATACCAACATAAGTCTCTCCTTTAAGTGTTTATATAATATGGTTTCAAGTCTTTATAGATGAGTGTTTCGAGGGTGTGTACAGAGCGATAATGCTGATCCTGGCCTACCTTATCCAGGAGGGCTTGATCGCATTTGAGGACAATGGACTTGGTCTGGAGGTAGTGGTTTGGATTCACGCTCAAATCGCTGATTCCCATTCCGATCAGGAGGGGGATGTACTCGTTTATTGAGGCCATTTCTCCGCATACTGAGACGGGGATACCTGCCTTTTGGGCATTCTGTACCGTGAGCCTGATCAGGCTGAGAACCGCTGGATGATGCTGGATATAGTAGCTGGCTACGGCCTGGTTGTTTCTATCCACTGCCAGAGTGTATTGGACAAGGTCGTTTGTCCCAATACTAAAGAAATCGGCCTCTGCTGCCAGTTGGGACGAGCAGAGAGCGGCGGAGGGGATCTCGATCATTACGCCCAGCTCGATCTTACTGGCATAGGGAGTTCCTTCGCGGGTAAGATCCAGGCAACATTGCTCGAAGATTGCCTTTGCTGCCAGAAAGTCTTCCACATCGATCACCATGGGAAACATGATCTTACTCTGGCCATGCACAGAAGCTCTCAGGATGGCCCGGATCTGGGTCTTGAAGAGTTCTTTTTGCTGCAGGGAAAATCTGAGACCACGGCTGCCGAGATAGGGGTTGTCCTCCTTGTTGAAATGCAAGAGGTGGGATAGCTTATCACCGCCCAGATCGAAGGTGCGGAAGGTGACGGGGGTCGGGGCCATCTTTTTGAGAATTCCGCTATAGACCCTGGTTTGCTCGTCTTCGGAGGGCAGTTCATTTCTACTGAGGTAGAGAAACTCCGTGCGGAAGAGGCCAATACCGTCGGAATTGAGGCTGGATATGGCATCTACTTCCTGGGGCAATTCGAGATTGAGGGATATCTTGATGCTCCTGCCGTCGAGGGTAATGGCGGCTTTATCTTGTAACTGCTTCAGAGCCGTAAGCTTGGTCTTGTATTTGTCCTGCAGATCCCTGTAGACGCGCAAGGTCTCCTGATCGGGGTCTATTAGCACCTTGTTGCTGAGTCCATCCAGGATGATGGCTTGGCCGTCTTTGGTGTTTTTCATCAAATCCGGGATTGAGGTGAGGGCTATCAGATCCAGAGCTCTGGTGAGGATGGAGCTATGAGAGTTGTAGCTGCCTTTTTCAGTGCAGTAGGCCTTGATGCCGTGTTTTGCCATGGCAGTAACCCGGCTGGGGGTGATCTCCGGCATGAGGATCACATCGCTGGGTTCTGGATGAGGAAAATCTTCGTTGTCCTCTTCAGAGAGAGAACTCATGATGCGGTTTGCTACGTCTTTGTAGTCGCCTACTCTCTGGGCAAAAAACTCATTTTCCATCTGCTGGAATTGTTCCACGATCGTATTGAAAGTGTGGTTTACGGCGTGAATGGCTGTGTAGAGGTCGTCCGTGATCCTGTTTGTGACCGTAGCGATTATCTCGGGATCCCGCAGGATCAGCAGATGAGTCTTGATGATGTCTTTATCTTTTTCCGCGAGATTGGTGTTGCTCAGAAAGGCGGAGATATCTCTTTCGGCGCGGGAGATAGCCTCTTCGAGGCGGTAGATTTCCGTGGCGACAGCCTTGGAAGTTACGTATTTCTGGGCAATGCTATACTTGCGTGGGTAGAGCTTTTTTACCTTGCCGATAAAGATTCCGGCGTTTATTGTGACAGCGCATTGTTCCAGCATTATTCCTCATCAAACTTCGAGGCGATCAGGCTGCAGATTTCTTCCAGAAGATAGTCTTCATCCACTCCATCAGCGACCAGATCTACAGTAGAACCGCCTTCGGCAGCAAGCATCATCACACCCATTATGCTTTTTCCGTTGATTTTCATACCGTCTTTCTCGATGAAGAAATCAGAACGAAACTTTGTGGCGGCCTTTACCAAGAGGGCGGAGGGGCGTGCGTGCAACCCCAGTCTGTTCTCAATCTTTACCGTTACTTTTTTCATTCGATTCTTCTTTGATTTCGTATTTCTTTTGGATGGATTTCTTGCGGATCTCTTCTTGGATCTTGCGGTTAAAATCTTCGGCAGCATCGTAGCCAGTACTCTTCAGAATCATGTTCATGGCCGCTACCTCCACGATTACAGAGACGTTTTTACCCGGAGAAACGGGCAGATAGATGATAGGGATCTTGATCCCCAGATGCTCTGCATAGTTATTGGCCAGGCCTATGCGTTCGTAATCCATATTTTCCTGCCAGGGCATGAGCTCAATCTGCATGTCTATGGTCTCCTGACGCCGTACCCGTTCGATTCCAAACATCTTTTCCACATTTACAAAGCCGACCCCGCGGATCTCCATGAAATGGCCGTAATCGCGGCCTGGACGGCCTATCAGTTGATCATCCAGATAACGCAGGGTGATCAGGTCGTCTCCAACCAGGCTATGACCTCTGTGCACCAGATCGAGGGCACACTCACTCTTCCCGATTCCACTTTTCCCAGTGAGCAGGATACCGAGGCCAAACACATTGACCAGGGTGGCATGAATGGTCTTTTCCAGAGCGAATATATCGCGCAGGTAGCGGGTTAGATGCTGGATTAGATTGATTGTGGATAGCCGGCTGGAGAGGATGGCTACGTTCAAGTCGTTTGCCATGTGTTCCATATTGGGGGGTAGAGTGAGGCCCTTGGAGATGATAATGCAGGGGATGTCCGTCTTGAAAATCTCTCTCATCCTGAGATCGAGGAGGTCTTCACGGAGGGACTGAAGGTACCTTACTTCTGTTTCACCAAACACTTGGACACGCTCTGCAGCAAAAACCTCCAGATATCCGGATAAGGCCAGACCCGGGCGGTTGATGTGGGGCGAAGTGATCTTTTTACCAAAGGTTTCTGGCTCTGTTACGAGAGAAAGCGCCAGGTCTTTCTTTTTGGCATCGAAAAAATCGCGAACGGTTATCTCTTTCATCCTGTCACCACTTTAATGTGAAACTGGCTTTCTGGCCTGAGCTCAAAAAGCGGGAAAATTCTTTCGGCAGCATGGAAATGCATGACTGCCGAAAGATATAATACAATTAGACTTTGATTCTTGCTATGATGGGATCAAGGCTCAAAGAGCTTGAAATGATCATCGTCTTTGCGGACGAGTACATTGAGTCTGTCGGATTCGACGTTCTTAAAGATGAGGAAATCCTCTTTTACTTCTTCTATTTTTTCCAGAGCTTCGTCCACAGAGAGGGTCTCTGGGACTACACGCTTGGTTTTGATCGTTTTGTTGGCTTTACTTGCGCCGTTCACCTGGATGATTGATGCTCTGGAGTAATCGACGAAATGATCCTTCAGAGCTCGTTTCTGGTGGTCTGTTACTTTGTCTTTCAGTTTCTTAATCTGTACTTCCATCTTGTCGATGGCATTGTCGATGGAGAGGTACATATCCATCTCTTCCGCTTGACTTTGCAGACTGAACTTCGAGGCGTGAAGCGAGAGCTCACAAATGTTCCGGTTGTTTTCAAGGGCAAGGGTTACATGGATCGTAATAATGTGATCGAAATAACGCTTGATCTTCAAACAGGAATTCTCCACATAGTCGCGGATTGCCTTTGTGAGTTCGAAGTGACGTGCTGTAATCGTGATCTGCATGATTCAAGACCTCCTTGTCTTATATTTTATGAATGGACAGGTTTCGTATGTCTTCCAGCGATTCCTTAATCGATTCGGAGAGGGTAGGATGGGCAAACACGATTGATTCTACGTCTTCCGCTTTTGCGCCGAGTGAGATCATGATCGAGCCCTGAGCGACCAATTCTGCTGCCTGAGGGCCGATTATGTGCATTCCCACTAATTGCTGATTGTCAGCACGGGCAATCGTCTTGACGAAACCAAAGGTATTTCCCATTGCCATTGCCTTTCCGCTGGCCGAGAAGGGAAACTTTCCGACGAGTACTTCACCGAATTCGGCTTTTGCCTGTTCTTCCGTGTATCCCACAGAACCTATTTCGGGTTCTGTGAACGTGCATCTAGGTATATTGATGTACTCCAGAGCCCGGTGGATGGGCTCTGTACCTTCGAGTGAGGATTTGATGTATTCCGCAGCAATCAAGCCTTGCTTGCTGGCTGTGTGGGCGAGTAGCATCTTACCTGTTACATCGCCAATAGAATAAACATTGGGCAGATTTGTCTGCATTTTCTCGTTTATTACGATTGCACCTCTTTCTGTATTTAGATCCAGGCCTTCCCAGACGATGTTGTTCACGGGTATACGTCCCACGCTGAGAAGAGCTTTTTCTACCTGTAATTCACTGTCGTTTGAAAGCTTTAGAACCAGTCCATGCTCAGATTTCTCTATCTGTTGCACGGCAGTATTAAGGAGCACTTTGATGCCGGATTTTTTCAGAGCCATAACCAGTCGCTTCGAAATCTCTTCGTCTTCGGTGGATACCAGCCTGGGCAGGAATTCCACGATGTGGACTTCGACCCCAAAGGTGGAAAAGATGGACGCAAATTCGCAGCCAATGACGCCTCCACCGATCACGGCGAGGCTCTTGGGCAGGCTGTCCATCCTGAGGATGCCAGTAGAGGAGAGAACATTCTCTTCGTCTATCTTGAGCCCTGGCAACTCTTTGGAATCCGATCCTGTGGCCACAATCACATATTCTGCCAGGAAAGTATTGCCGGCAGAGGTGTGGAGCTGGTAGCCTTCATCAGTTTTGCTGATGCGCTCGACGCATTCCTTGACAATCGGGATCTTTCTTTTTCTAAAGAGAAACTCGATGCCGGAGACCAGCTGCTCTACTATCTTGTTCTTGCGGTCAAAAACATTTGAGTAGGCAAAGATGTCTTCCTGAGGGTTCAGACCGAAGGCAGAAGCTTCGTTCAGCTCGCGTACCAGTTCAGCAGATTTGACCAGTGTTTTAGTGGGGATACAGCCCCAGTTCAGGCAAATCCCGCCTATGCGTTCTTTTTCAAAGACCACAGTATCGATTTCGTACTGATTCAGTCTGATAGCGGCTTCATAGCCTCCGGGGCCTCCCCCGATGACAGCTACTTTTATCTTTTCCAAAGTGTTCTCCGTTTAGTTATTTCTTCTTCTGAGACGGCTGTTCAGGATGCCCAGTTCGTCTCTATATTTTGCAATTATTCGTCTTGATATGTTTAGCCCATCAGCTTTGAGAGTATCGACCAAATCCTGGTCGCTGAGGGGATTATCTGGCTCTTCCTGCTCAATCAGGCGCAGGATGTGGGTCTTCACCTTCTGGCGGGAGATGGATTCGTAGTTATCGTCTCTTCCGGCAGTCGAAGAAAAGAAGTCCTTCAGGGAGAAGACGCCAAAGGGAGTTTCGGCGTATTTGTGTTTTACTACCCTGGAGATGGTGGATTCGCTTACTCCCAGATCCTGAGCGATCACGGAATAGGTAAGAGGCTGCATTTCTCCCGACCCATTGTAGAAGAAATTATGCTGGTACTTTATTATTGAGAGGGCTACTCGTTCCAGAGTACGCATCCTCATGTAGATAGACTTGATCAAAAACTTAGCTGCATTGATGCGGTCACGCACGTAGTGCATTGTGGTTTTATCAAAACTGCCCCGCGAGATCATCTTGCGATAGCGCTGGCTGATGACGATATTGGGAGTGATCTGGTCGTTGATGATCACCACGTATTCACCGTCCACGATTTTCAGGGTGATGTCCGGATAGATATAGTTTGCATTGGTACTGAGGATCCGGAGCCCCGGCTTGGGATCCAGCTTTGAGATTTGTTCACGGGCCATCAGGACGGTCTCTTCTGATACTCCCAAAAAGGATGCAATCCTGGCAAACCGGCGGTGGATGAGGTTTTCAAACTGTTCTTGAATAATGCAGGTTATCACCCTGTTTTCCAGTTGCTCTTGATTGAGCTGGGACATGAGGCATTCCGAGATGTTTCGGGACGTGATGCCCTTGGGTTCGAGCTTCAGGATGATATTATGAATCTCGTTTGTGCGCTGTCTGGAAATCCCATAAGCAGCGGCAGAATCGTAAAAATCATAGTCTTGGGGTAGAAATCCATAGATATCGCAGCTATCGACAAGCTCGTTGGCAAAGTCAAATTCATCATCGGTTAGTTGGTAGGGATATAGCTGTTCCAGGAACTTTGCCTTACAATCTTCTTCGTATTTGATGTAAGATTCGCCGTGTTCCTGCTCTGTTTCACCGTGATAGCCGTCGTAACTCTGATGATACTCGTTCCACTGATCGAGGATATCTGTGAGTTCCTTGGCTTCAGACAGTGTTTCGGAGTGGTCGTTAGTTACCTCTGATTCTTCAATGCTGGTATTGCTTTCTGGTGTAGGAGTCTCGTTATTGCGATCATCAAGATCCTCCTCGTCCTTCTCTTCTCTGAGCTCCAGGAGAGGGTTGTTTATCAGTTCCTGCTTGATATATGCTTCCAGCTCCAATATGGGCAGAGAGAGCATCTTCAAAGACTGTAACATCTTTGGCTTGAGTGCCAGCTCTGGCTTTTGTTTCAGGGACAGATATTGATCTAGAGGACTCATATTATTGCTCGAAAGTTGGATTCATCATAAATCTGTCGCCCAAATAAACCTGCCGTGCTTTCTCGTCATTTATCAACTCCCTTGAGGAACCTGCTACTATAATCTTTCCTTCGTAGATAATATACGCACGGTTTACGATTTTCAAAGTCTCAATTACATTATGATCGGTGATCATGATGCCGATGTTCTTATCTCTCAGCCTTCCTATGATATCCTGGATATCAGAGACGGCAATGGGATCTACGCCGGCAAAGGGCTCATCCATGAAGATAAAAGCTGGATTTGTCACCAGGGCTCTGGTAATCTCCAGTTTTCTTCTCTCACCCCCCGAAAGGGTGTAGGCCTTCTGCTTTGCCACTTTGGTGAGGCTCAGCTCTTCCAAAGATGCTTCCAGACGCTTTTTCCGCTCTGCAGAGGTGAGCTTCAGGGTCTGCAGGATGGCCATGATATTTTGCTCGACAGTCAGCTTGGAAAAGATCGACGGGGCTTGGGCCAGATAGCCCATACCAAGGCGGGCTCGCTTGTACATAGGCTTGTGCGAGATGTCTTTATCATCGTAAAAGACTTTGCCGGAATTGGGCTTGGCCAGACCGATGATCATGTAAAACGTCGTCGTCTTACCTGCCCCGTTCGGCCCCAGGATTCCCACAACCTCGCCTTGACTGATGTCCATGCAAAGGTCGTCCACCACACGTCTTTTCCCGTATATCTTTACCAGGTGTTCTGCTCGTAGTTTATGAATTTCCATATTATTTATACTTTGTAATCCACTCTTTTTTGTCAAGAATTGTTATGGAACTTATATTTACCTTTGATGCCTTTCTTCATTTCCATGATGTCCAGCTTGTTGTCATCGTTGAATTTAGCCTCCAGGTAATCTCCGGTGGCGGAATTCTCAAAATAATCCCTTTTATCCCGCTTTTCTTGCAGATAGTAGTAAGACACTTTGCCTTCTGCAATGAAGCTGCGGATAGTATCATCTGCAAAGTCCAGACGGATAATCTCTGCCTCCACCCAATTGGTCTGGTCTGTGCCGGATTCCTCGGTAAAGTACACTTTGCACGAATCCACCAATTCAGCACTGGTGATCTTCCTCTCCTCCAGATACATATAGAACTCTTCGGCTGTAGCCGTCGCAAATTCAGATTTGAAAGTCGGTTTACTGGTAAATACAGCCTTGTCCTCCTTGAGGAAATAGATCAAGAAATCGCTATTAACTGTATAATCAGTGCTTTGAGTCTGCACGTTGAAGGTGGCGATTAGCTTTCTTTCATTGTCGAAGAACTCCATTTTTTCGCTACTGATGCGCAGAGTATCTTCTTTTCCAGCCTGGATTACCGGGTTTTCGATCATGTAGGCATAGCCTGCTTTGCGATCCCAAAAGGCATAGCCACACTCGGCGTGGGCTTCCTCTTCCTGGTCATAACTTCGTACGTCTTTCCAGACGGTGAGCTTGTCCTCCAGTTTGTCGTAGGTGCCAAATTGGGAATTGAAGGATCTGAAGCTTCCGCCAGGTTTGGTCTCGGTGATATATACATTCCCGCCCAGATTGAGCAGCTCCGGGATTCTATAATAAGCCACGCTATCGGCTGCCAGAGCCAGAGTATCCGCCAGGATCCGGACATTGCCATTTAGCCTGGCAATCTTTTGCTGATCAAAGATGATGGCTCTATCACTCTTGAACTCTGTGCTTCCATAGAAGAAGTGAACCTTGCCCACAAGCTCGATGATCTGTTCTTCGCGAAAGCGGGAGAGAAACATCTTGTCTGAATGGATGAGCTTAAAGTTTTCGGAGCGCTGTTCACGAGCCCGGGCAGAGAGGGGCAGAATTTGCCCCAGCGTCAAAAGCAGAAACAGGGCACAGAGTAGCCGCGAACAGGGCAGGCCCAATCCCCTACCAATCGAGATCAGCTTCACTGACAGTTCCTTCGGCCGAGACAGTTTCCAGTTCGGCATAGCTGATGGTGGAATTGGTTCTCAAATTGATCCCGCGCAGGACGGTATCATCTCTGGTGAGCACTACGCGGTTGGGAGAAAAGATCTCATCAGAATTACGATCCCAGACTATTCTAAGAGCCTGGATTGTGCCATTGGGAGAGCTAAGGAACACATTGCCGCTGGCATTGATCATATTGCGGGCATCATCGACGATGGTCGTATCGGCCTTCATGGTGGATTGAATCTGCATCTGATTGTCATAAGTGGTGATCAGAACATCGTGGGCATTGAGGATTTTGCGATCGTAAAAACGTTCGACTTTGGCAGCTTTGAGGACGTAATCAATCTTCTCCGCATTATATTCGTAAATCTCGATGTTGTAGCTGGTTTCATCCGGGAGGTTACGATCCATGATCGGAGTTTTGGTATCCAGATTTGTCTGGTGACAGCCGCCCATTCCCAATGTCAGCAGCAAGACACCCAGAGCCAGCCACATCTGGCTGCAGGTAAAACAATGCTTACTCTTGGGGGATGTTCTGATGCTAATTCGTAATTTCATCCAAAAAACTCAAGACAGCCTTTTCGTACAATCCCATGCACTTCAGCACATAGTCTATACATTCCCTGGCGGCTCCGAAGCCTCCCGGGCGATGAGTCACATACTCCGAAATCCTGGCTATTTCCGGCATGGCATCGGCGGGGCATACCGAAAAAGCACATTGCAACATGACGGGCACATCATTCCAATCGTCACCCATATATACTGCCTGATTCATGCTAAAGCCAAGCTCGCCAAGGAACTCATTGGTGGCAGCAAGCTTGTTTTTAACGCCTTGTTTCACGTGTTTGATCTGCAGATCTTCACAGCGCCGCAAGAGAGCTTTGGATGTCCTTCCTGTGATGACTGCGGGGATGATGGAAGTCTGCCGTAGAAGGGCAAAACCCATGCCGTCGTGAGCACAAAAGTTCTTGCTCTCCAGCATCTCTCCGCCATAGACGATCTTGCCATCGGTGAGGATTCCGTCACAATCAAAGATCATCAGCTTGATGTTGTTCCAATTGACGGATTTCTTGATGGGATTGGAAAACACACGATTGTCATATCTCATATTATACATCCATACTTTCTTTGATCTTGATACAGCTCGAAAGCAGGTCTGGCAGTTGGTTCAAACTGACCATGCTGGCAGCATCGCTCATCGCTTCCATGGGGTTTGGATGCGTTTCTATAAACAGGCCATCTACCATCCCAGTGGCCATGGAGGCTCTTGCCATCATGGCGGCATACTCCGGAGTTCCGCCAGAAGTGCGGTTTACAGAGGGTCTTTGCATACTATGCGTCACATCATAAATCACGGGATAATGCAATGTCTTCAGGATGGCGAAGGAGCGGAAATCTACTACCAGGTTGTGATACCCAAAAGTAGTTCCTCTCTCTGTGAGCATGATCTTGTAGTTGTTTTGAGAGCTTACCTTTTCGGCTGCTGCTGCCATATCTTCTGGAGCCATAAACTGTCCCTTTTTGATATTTACTATCTTACCGCTTTGGGCGGCAGCGTGAAGTAGGGCCGTCTGCCTGCTGAGAAAAGCGGGGATTTGGATGATATCACATACCTCAGCGACGGTGTGAACCTCGTGAGTTTCGTGGACGTCGGTAAGGATGGGGAGCTCAAATTCCTGCCTGATCCGGGCCAGAATCTGCAAGCCTTCTTGCATGCCAGGGCCGCTGTATGAGGTCTCAGAGGTACGATTTGCCTTTTGGTAAGAGGCTTTGAAGATTAGAGGCAAGTTCAACCTCAGGCACAGATTCTTGAGGAATTCTGCCGTTTGCAACATCGTATCTTCATCTTCGATTACGCAAGTACCGGCAATCAAAAAGAAGGGTTTTGCATTATTTAACTTCTGAAAGAGATCCATTTTGCCTGTCCTTATAAAGGCCCCATGTGGCCAGTTGTTTGTGGCAACAGCCGGAATATCGCTATTGCTCCTCTTTTCTGTGGGCCAGGTAAATCACCAGAAAACCGATGAGGGCTGTCACCAATATGGCTGAGATAATATACACCACGGATTCGTGGGCATAGCCCAGAAATGGCAAGGGCTCCCTCTTTGGGCGCCACTTTTTATCCGGCTGCACATCAGGGTCGGTATCTTGGGGACGATCTGTATAGGATGATTGAACTGTCTTGTAGTAGCTTTCACTGCTTACTCTATCAAGCGCTTTGAAGGCCAGATCCACCACGGTATAAATCGAGAGGACCGTCAAAGAGAAGATGAGCAACCAAAACAGTATCTTCAGATCATTGTGCATTGTCCCTGCTTAGCTTAATATCTTTACCTTTTCCCAGGAAAATTCTTGATCTTCCCTGCCAAAGTGCCCGTATGAGGCGGTCGGCAGATAGATCGGCTTTCGCAGTTCAAGATATTCAATAATTCCTAATACTGTCAAGTCATAATTACTGATAATGAGTTTTTCGATCTCATGATCTGGCATTATTCCACTTCCAAAAGTGTCTACCATGAGGGAAACAGGTCTCTCATCTCCAATCACAAAGCTAAATTGGAGCAAACATTCCTGAGCCAACGAGGAGGCTACTACGCTTTTGGCGATATGACGCGCCATGTAGGCAGCGCTTCTATCCACTTTGGTGGCATCCTTTCCCGAGAAAGCACCACCGCCATGCTGAGCCCATCCACCGTAGGTGTCCACGATGATCTTGCGTCCTGTAAGGCCGGTATCGGCAGCGGGTCCACCATCTGTCCACATCCCCAGGGGGTTGATCATGATCTTGCATCTGTCTGTATCGAAGTAGTGCTCACTCTGAGCTTCCATATCGGCTATAGCTGGCTTTACTACCAGTTCGCGGATTGCCTCTTGCAGAGTGGCAAAACCATTTTCATCAAGGGGTTGATGGTGAGTGGAGATCACGATGGTATCCAGATTTACCGGCAGGCGGTTTTCAAATTTGAAACTCACCTGACTCTTGGCATCGGGAAGCAGCTGGGGAATGATCCCTTCTTTTCTGGCTCTGGCCAGTCTGAACAAGAGTTTGTGCGACATCTCGATCGGAATAGGCATCTTCTGATGAGTCTGATTACAGGCGTAACCAAACATCAAGCCCTGATCTCCAGCACCCTTATTGTCGTTTAGGGCCTGTTCCTGCTGGTGCAGATAGTTATCTATCTGACAGCCATAATCAAAGCCTTTCTCGGTATGAGTGTAGCCGATATCGGTTATAACCTTGCGGGCGATACTATTTATCTCTTCTTTGCTGATGGCTTTCTGGGCCGAAATCTCACCAGCCAGAACTAATCTGTCTTCTGTTACCAGCGTTTCACAGGCGACTCTGGCATGGGGGTCGAGCTTGAGATGAGCATCCAGTACGGCGTCGGAAACCTGGTCGCAGACCTTGTCTGGATGACCTTCCGAGACCGATTCGGAAGTGAAAACAAAGGTGTTTTCCACTTGTCTCTTCTGAGGGTGTAATGCAGTCATTAGATTCTCCTTTAATAAAAAAGAGCCGACTGCTAAAGCCGGCTCTGATAGTTCCGCGCTTTAGCACATTTATAGAGCGGAGCAAAGAGCAAATTACCGCTATTATATATCACGCAACAACCAGACAGGCTAAAAGCACAAAGGCTACCAGCCGGTTCCTACGGTTAAGGTCTTTGGTACATCTTCGGGGATTCGAACCCCGGACCCACTGATTAAGAGTCAGTTGCTCTACCAACTGAGCTAAAGATGCACCTTAATTTGCGCCATAGAATTACACTGCGCTCTGGTGTCAAGCACAATCACATGCGGCCGGTTGATAGGGAGCCTCTCACCCACTCCTGATGCGAGCTTCGATTTTATCT
>CAZZCS010000043.1:0-18731 GCA_964652645.1 uncultured Candidatus Cloacimonadota bacterium
TCATATTGACGATGTTCTACATGCTTCATATCAAGGCTTTCTTGCCACCATGAGGGGAGAGGAAGAAGAATTCGAGCTATCAGTTTGGCTGGAAAATGAGGTAAAGTATCTGCTAAACGACTTGAAGATAAAGCACAGAAGCACTTTTAGTATCGATACCCAATCCCAGAAATTAAGTGTGTGTGCATCTCCAATGATGCTTGGATATTATCTGGAGACCGTTATAGCCCGTCTCCTGGAGCATACATCAAAGCAAAGCCTCGAGCTTGAGCTTCGTCTGGATAAGTGTTCCATGGGTACCTATCTCGTATTAT
Organism: uncultured Candidatus Cloacimonadota bacterium; assembly: GCA_964652645.1. Classification (GTDB taxonomy): domain Bacteria; phylum Cloacimonadota; class Cloacimonadia; order Cloacimonadales; family Cloacimonadaceae; genus CAZZCS01. The sequence goes on from CAZZCS010000043.1 coordinate 315, forward strand.
CAGTACCTGGCAAAGAGTCCTTTGGAAGTATAGATCCTGAGGCGTGGGTTCAGGCTATCAAAGAAGAGTACAATTCTTTGCTGTTCTTCACCCGGACACCCGATATATACCCAAAGCTCAGCTGTTTGAGTACAGAAAAGGAATTCATTTTCCGCATGGAGCTCAAGGAAACATGATGGATTCGGTAAAGAGATCAATACTCATCGTAGATGACAGCCCCGAAACCCTGGAACTGTTTAGTGTTCAATTGGGCGACAGCTACAAAGTATTGACAGTTCTATCCATTCATGAGGCAAAAAGCCTTCTCGAGAAGATCCGTTTTGATATTGCCATTATTGATTTAATCTTACCTGGTGAAAACGGCTTGGAGCTGATTCAGGATATCAAGCAGAACTACCCCTACACTTCTGTCATCGCCATCAGTGGCCAGGCAACCATCGAATCTGCCGTCACAGCCATAAAGCTGGGAGCGGATGAATTCATAGTCAAACCTATCAGGAACCTGGATTTGATAAACCTGCAGGTCGAACGAATCATCCAAACCCAATGGTTGATCTCCGAGAACAAGAGGTTGAACGATTTGGTTCAGAAAGACATTGAGACAGATCTGATCATTGGCAACAGCGAGGCCATCCAGACTATTCTGCACAAGATCAAAAAGATAGCAAAGCTCGATACTCTGGTCCTGATTACAGGAGAAACAGGTGTTGGCAAAAGCGTTTTTGCAGAACTGATCCATAGAAACAGTCATCGAAAGCTACGGAAATTTGTCTCCGTAAACTGTGGGAGTCTGACAGAAACTCTCCTGGAAAGCCTTCTTTTCGGGCATAAGAAAGGAGCTTTTACCGATGCCTGGCGTGACAAGATGGGATATTTCCAAGAGGCCAACGGGGGAACATTGTTCCTTGATGAAATCACTGAAACCTCTCTTGCCTTTCAGGTAAAACTGCTAAAAGCCTTGGAAACTGGCTCTTTCAGGCAGGTAGGAGGAGAAGCTGATCTTCATTCCGACGTTAGAATCATTGCCGCTACAAACAAAGACATCACCGAGCAGGTCAGTAAAGGGCTTTTTCGCGAGGATCTTTACTATCGACTTAATGTGATAAATCTACACATAACTCCACTGAGAGAGCGCAAAGACGATGTAAAACTGCTCACAAATGCTTTCATCAAAGAATTCTGCAACAAGTACAAGAAACCACCGATTACCATCCCTCCCGGAGCAATGACGATATTACTGAACTACTCCTGGAAAGGCAACGTAAGAGAGCTAAGAAATGCCATTGAACATGCCGTAATCCTATCTGAGCATTCGATATTGCAACCTGAGGATCTTCCTGAGAGTGTAGTCACCAAAATAGACGGGGTTCGCAGCACCTATATTGAGGCCAGCCAATCCTGGCATCAGGCCAAAAAAGACTTCGAAAAATCATACCTTGTTGCCCTGCTTGATTCCACCAACGGCAATCTGAGCGCGGCTGCAAAAGTTTCTGGTATCCCCAGAGAAAACCTTTACAAGAAATGTAGTAAACTTCAAATAGATTACAATCAGTTCCGCAAGGATCATTACGACAACAACCGTGAATGATTGACAGAGGTAACTTATGAAAACTAAATGGAAGATTTCACCTTATCTATACTTGTTACCGGCATTTCTCTTGCTCTTTGCTTTCAAGCTATTGCCGGTATTAATGTCTTTTGTGATCAGCTTTTACAAATGGACCATAGTAGGAACGGGAGAGTTCATAGGACTCACGAACTATCAGACGCTTGTCAACGACCCAAAGTTTTGGCAGTCCATGACTAATACACTTTGGCTGGTTGTGTTTGTCGTGCCCAGTAGCATCGTGTTTTCACTATTCTTTGCCACGCTCCTCAATCAGATCAAAGCTCTGAAAAGCCTCTTTCGTATTGTATATTTCATGCCCTTTGTTACTTCCCTGGTGGCAGTCTCAATCGTATGGAAGATTATTTTTAACGAACAGACGGGACTCGCAAACTCCATGCTGGGCTGGATAGGCATCGCGCCACAGGGTTGGTTGAACCAATCTCGCGGCATTTTTGATCTGTTCTTCAGTGGAATGGGTATCACTCTGCCCCAATGGGCAGGAGGTCCTTCTCAGGCACTCTTTGCGATAATTATCATGACGATCTGGAAGGGCTTGGGGTACAACACTATTATCTATCTGGCTGGTCTGCAGAACATCCCCAAGGATTATTACGAAGCAGCCGATATCGATGGAGCTGGAAAAATGAAGCAGTTCTGGAGAATAACCCTTCCGCTGGTCTCCCCTACTACCTATTACGTCCTGATGATGACAACCATTGTGACCTTCCAGGCCTTTGCCCAGATCTATTTAATGACCGATAAGGGTGGCCCATCGGGCACCACAAACTTGATTGTCTATTACATATATGAAAGAGGATTTGACGCCCAGGAGATGGGCTATGCCAGTGCAATTACTCTCGTCCTCTTTATCATTGTGCTTACTTTGACCCTGGCACAGAAAAAACTTGAAAAACACGTTAACTATTGAGGTGTAACATGCCAGAGAAATTTAGAAATGGACTTATCTATACCATCCTGGTGGTTTGCGGAATTACAATGATTATTCCCTTTATCTGGATGATTTCGACCTCATTGATGTCCCAATCAGAATTCAACAAACACGAATCCGTGTTTATCCCCAAAGAGACATACCACGTCTGGAATGGTCCCGAGGGCAAGAAACGAATTCTGCTCGTGATGGAAAAAGAATACAACAGCGTAGTGCACATTTTGGATAAAGATCTTCGCATCGTCCAGGAATACATCGAAGTCCCTTCTCATGAAGTATCTCAGGTAAAGAAGGTTCCCAGCTTTCAGTGGGCAAATTATGTCAAAGCCTTTGTCAAGGTACCCTTTGCCACCTATTTTGCCAACACCATCTTTGTATCTTTCATGTCGTTAGCTGGGGTACTGGTGACCTCTATGCTAGCGGCATATGCCTTTGGGAGAATGCACTTTTTTGGTAAGGACTTCCTCTTCTACCTGTTTATCAGCATGATGATGGTGCCAGAGCCCATCTATCTGATCTCATCCTACATTCTGCTGGATAAAATTAATTGGTTGGATACATATCAAGCCCTAATCGTGCCCTGGTGGGTCAATATCTTTACGATCTTCCTTTTCAGACAGCACTTCAAATCGCTGCCCAAGGAACTCTTTGATGCAGCTTCCATCGATGGGTGCAGCACCTTTGGCATGCTCTGGAAGATAATCCTGCCGCTTTCCAAGCCTATCATAGCAACAGCTTCGATATTCTCCCTGATCGGGTCTTGGAATAGCTTTATGTGGCCTTTGGTCATGACAAACCGGCCGTCTCTGCGAGTATTACAGGTGGGACTCAGTTACTTCAATCAGGAAGCTTCCACACAGACGACCCTACTCATGGCCGCATCGACATTTAGCATAGTCCCGATTCTGATTCTCTTCTTCCTGGCCCAGAAACAGATCATAGCAAGCTACGCCAAGACTGGCATGAAAGACTGATACAAAATAATCTAGTAACATAGACGGAGATAAAATGTCACCAAAAGACAGATACGACATCAAAAAGATTAAAGCCGCTGCAAGACAGACCAAGGGATCTGAACCTCAAAACGAGGCTCAATATCGGATCCCTGAACCAATGGCAGTATTGACAGATCCCAAGTTTAAACCACAGCAAATTCTCAATCCCAGAACGAATCAAATAGTTGCCTTCCTGGTGTTTATCAGCACCCTGATAGTCTATATGCTCACCCAAGCCAGGACGATGTCTTTTTGGGATTCGGGAGAATATGCCACTTGCATTAGTATCCTTGGTGTTCCCCACCCCCCTGGAAATCCCTTCTATATTGTCTTTGGCAGAGCCGTTGTAGCACTCCTGGGTTCGCTGTTTACTCACGCTGTATTGGCAGCATTCATATCAGGACTCACATCTGCCCTGGCCGTGATGTTTACCTATCTGATCACTGTGAAGCTAGTCAGCATGTGGAAATCTGAGAAGTGGGAGATTATCTTTGCCGGGGTTGTAGCCGCCCTATTTACGGCCTATTCTTTTACTTTCTGGATGAATGCAATTGAAGCTGAAGTATATTCAGGACTTGTATTCTTTGTAAACATCATCTTCTGGCTTACTCTGGTTTGGGTAGAAAAGGCCGAGGATTTTTCTCATCAGAACATCTTTCTTCTGATTGTCTATCTATTTTTCCTGGGGTTCTGCGTTCATCAGACTGCACTGCAGATTGCCCCAGCGATGCTCTTCATAGTGTTGTACCCGCTAATCCTGAAAAGCATAAAGGGAAGCAATTTCTGGATCAAGGCCGTCGCTTATTCTTTTGCCTTGGTTTTGGGATACGTCATCTTTGGAGCTATTGGGGCAAACGCTGGGATCGATGAATTTGACAAATGGGCCTTTGCCGCCATCTCCGCTATAATAGTTTTTTATGAATTACACGATATCATAGATCGTAGAGTATGGTTATTGGCCCTTGGCTTGATCCTGATTGGCCTGTCTTCTCATCTGTACCTGATGATCCGGGCTGCTCAAAGACCCTTTATCAACGAAGGTCATCCCAGTACCCTCAAGATGTTCTCAGATTACGTCCTGCGTAAGCAATATGGCAACACGAACTTCTTCGTGAGACGCGGCTCGTTCTTTGGCGATCAGATGGGATACCACTTCTTCCGATACTTTGGGATTCAGTGGTTCAATATAGAAACTCTATCAAACTGGCTCAGAATACCCGCCACTATTATCCAGACTATTGGAAGCTTGATTATTGCGCTCCTGGGATCGATTGGAGCCTACTTCCACTATCAGAAAAACAAGCATAGCTTTGCCTATTACACCTCTGTGTTAATCTTCACTACAGTGGTAATGGTCTTTGTGATGAACCTTTCCAACGCTGAGGTTCGAGACCGCGACTATTTCTTTGTCGTTGCTTACAACATGTGGGCCATCTGGCTGGGTATTGGCAGTCTGGCCATTGCTTCTTTGCTCAAACAGAAAGCTTTTAAATATGCTATGGTGGCAGTACTTTGCGCTTTACCCCTGGTTAATTTCGTATCCCAGTACAACATCCACGATAGATCAAACGAGTACATTGCCCTGGATTATGGCCTGAACTTCCTCAATTCACTAGAGGAGAACGCGATCATTATCACCAATGGCGATAACGATACTTTCCCCCTCTGGTATGCCCAGGCCGTTCACGATCCACATTCGATAGAGCATGTCCACTCTGCCAGAGATATCTATCCAACCCCAGAAAGTGAAGCCGCCATTCAAGAGGCAATGAGATTCAAAAACAAATATCTTAAAGGGATCAGAAAGGATGTATCGGTTGCAAACCTCTCCCTTTTGAACACTCCCTGGTACATCAAACAGTTACGAGACAGGGAAGGCGTGCTCTTCGGCTGGACAGATGAACAGATAGACAGGCTCACAATCGTCCAGGGACCCATGAATATCCGCTTTGGATCTCATATTGGTGACCCGGAGAAGGCATTCGAAATCGCCTTTCAAGCTACTCCACCCTGGCGTAAAGCTGAGAACTTCTATCGGGTATCTGATATTGCAACGATTCAGATGATTCGTGAAAACTATGGCAAAAGACCCATCTACTTCGCTGTGACCTGCGAAAACTTCGTAGGTTTTGATGACTACTTGAGAAATGAAGGAATGGTCTCTCGATTAGTTGCCACCCAGAATAACGATCAGATTGATATAGATCGTTTGATCGAGAACATCACTCAGATCTATCAGTATCGCTCTATTGAAGACGACAGGGTTTATAAGGATGAGAACATGCAACGCCTGGTGATGAATTATGGCTCCGGTTTCGTTCGTGCTGCCACTCATTATGCTGAGTATGGCGAGTTCGAAAGAGCATCAGCCCTGGCAGATCAGGCCCGCACCTTTATCGATACTGACCTGAAGCTGACAGATTTTCTAGTAAGATATTATTCTGGGCAAAACAGATGGGAAGAGCTGGATGCATTCATCAGCAAAGAAATCTTTAGCCATAGTGAAGGGTGGAAGATCTATTTTAGCTTCATACTGGCCTATCTGCTGGATGCACATCCGGATCATGTGGAACCATATATAAGAAAAGCGATATTACAATACCCGGATAACTACTTCTTTGCAGAATTTGCCGTCCGCTATGCCAAAGAATTTGGTAAACAGGATGAGATTATCACTCTTCTTAATGAACTGAGACCACAGATACGGTTCAATCTGAATGAGTACTTTGCTAGATTAAACGAAAGAGAATAACACCTACTTCATCTTGATGAGGCTTTCCAGACTTTGTTTGGGAAGCCTTTTTTTGCGCCTGACCTTTGCACAATAGATGATTGGAGTGTGCTTCCCTCTATATTCACGAAACTAAATGCCATAGTACTTGCCTAATGGATCACCTTATATTCATCTCGTCTTCCTCTCGAGATGCTCTCGAGAACTCGAGGCGATCTCGAGGCGAACACGAGGGGAAGACGAGCTATTCTATCTGGCTTCAATCCAGGACCGGCCAGGTCTGGCCAGACCGATCCAGGAACTCATGCACTAATCAAAGCCTAGTAAAGTACGGCTTTTAGCAGTTTTTCTTCTCTATTTGTCTGAGTCTTAATGAAATACAGTCCAGATTTGACGACTTTTCCTGCATCATCTTTCCCATCCCAAATCCAGCTATAATCCCCTATATTTGCTAGGCCTGTATTGGAGCGGATCTTTCTGCCCTTTAGGTCGTAGATGTTGATAACTATGGGGGTCTTTTCTGGTGAGCTTACTAGAATCCTGGTTTGTCCCTTGAATGGATTGGGAGCAAGCTGAACAGAGGTAATGGCCGGAGTAAAATGATCAACAGCACTGGTACTAGAAGCTTCTATCTGCCAGGTGATAGTATGATTCCAATCCTGAGTGCTCAATCTACACTGCAGGATATGCTCACCTGGAGTAAATGAAACTTCATGAATAAAATCACCCGGAGTCTCAACGCCATCCAATATCCAGGTATAAACTATCGGTGAATCTGTAGTATAGGCTTCCACAATAAACATCATCTCTTCACCCGCTTCGCAGAGAACGACTTCAGCACTCGAAGGTGTTTCTTCACCTACTATCAAGTCCAGTATACGAAGAGACTCAATAACAACGGGTGTGTTGGGAAGTCCACTGCCATTAGTGGGGACTGTCCCGATCTCTAAAACAACATCCAGACCTTCAATCACCTTACCAAAAACTGCATAAGCTCCATTAAGATGAGGCTGGGGAGATAGGGTGAAATAGTACTGACTCCCTGCTGAGTTTGGTGCTGAGGTACGAGCCATCGCCAGAATACCGGCCTGGTTGTGGTTTAGATCGGGGTGAAACTCGTCCTGGATTGTATATCCTGGGCCTCCGGTGCCAGTCCCATTGGGACAGCCATCTTGAATCACAAAGTTACTGACAACCCTGTGAAAAATGAACCCATTATAAAAACCTGCATTTGTAAGATTAATAAAGTTATATGCAGTGATCGGGACCATGTCGTCGTATAACTCTGCTGTAAAGGACCCCATACTCGTGTCCCATCTGGCAAAGTGCAGGGCTGAAACATTGCCAACACAGAACATGACTAATAGTACCAAAGTAACTTTAGCGTAAGCTTTCATATTTACCTCTTGATGTTATTTGTTTAAAGACTTTTTCTCTCAGCATGAAGTCAAAACGGCATTGTTCAATCAGCCTTTCTGATCGCAGATGCTTATTCAACCTAGTCCCTTTGAATAAAGCCCAGTATGCAAACCCACAGAATTATGGCAAGAAGATTCTATCACCAAACCTCCAATAGATGTGACAACGGGTATTTTTCCTTGACTTATAATGCAATGTTCTAAATGAGGTTATTCTAATCTTTTAATAAACTTCAGGATTGGTAAATGACATTAAGAGAACTTGTAACTTTGCTAGAAGCTGAGGTACTGACTCCAGATCCAGATTTGGATATTCAGATTCCTTGTGCTTTTGCCTCCGATCTCATCAGTGACATTCTGATGTGTACCAAAGAACCCACACTTCTACTTACAGGCATCACAAATCCCCAGGTCATCCGTTTATCCGATATGATTGATCTGGTTGGGATAGTGTTTGTCCGGGGGAAGAAACCTGCTCAGGAAATTATTGAAATGGCTGAAGAGCGTAATCATCTGCTGATTATGACCAAAATGACTCTGTATCGTTCAAGTGGGCTTTTGTACAATGCAGGATTGCGCAGCTGTAAGATCTGACATGCAGGAATACTGGCATATCGTACCGGAACGGGAGTCCGACCTCAAAGAGTGGTTGCAAAATACTCCTGAAGCTGACGTAGAGCTCGAGTTTGATATTGGCGAGAAGGACTTTGTTAATAGCGGAAAAGGTAGTGCCGAAGCTAAAACTCTTTTGAAGAGACTCGGTGTCGATCCTGTTACGCTCAGGCGGGTAGCCGTGGCCTCCTATGAAGCCGAGATCAATGTAACTGCCCACTCCAAAGGTGGGAAGATGGTTAGCAAGATCTATGACAATTTGATTCACATCAGATTTACAGATACTGGACCGGGAATAGGCGATATCGAGCAGGCTATGGTACCTGGTTTTTCAACTGCAGATGATTTGGTGAGAGAGATGGGATTTGGAGCTGGTTTGGGACTACCCAATATCAAGAAAAACTCCGATGCCATGCATTTGGTTTCAGACCATGGGAGCCCCACAACACTGGATATATACGTTTTCTTCTAAGATATTATGAATAGCATCGACAAAAAGTATTTTCATGCGATCCAAATACTAAGGGACAATTGTACCGGTTGTACGGCCTGTGTCCGGGTCTGCCCCACAGAGGCTATCCGAGTTCGTAATCGAAAAGCACATATTGATTCAAATCGTTGCATAGATTGTGGTAACTGCGTAACAGCCTGTCCCTTCCATGCGATCATCCCCAGATCGGATCCTCTCGAACTAATTGAGCAGTACAAGTACAAAGTCGCCATCATATCTTCTTCTTATGCAGGTCAGTTTAGTGAAGATGTCAGCTATGCCACGGCAAAATCTGCCCTTTTAGAATTGGGATTTGATCAAGTAGCAGAAGAAGCCATGGTTACAGATTTCGTAATCAACATGATACGAGACTATATACGCACAAACAAAGAGATCAGGCCGGTTCTTTCCAGTAATTGCCCTGCTGTGGTGCGTCTGATCCAGGTAAAGTATCCTTCTTTGTTGCCAAACCTGCTTCATCGAGAAGCTCCCATGAGTATCCTTACTCGATACATTAGAGAGAAGATTCAAGAAGAGCAAAAATTGCCCGATGAAGATGTTGGCGTATTTTTAATAGTTCCCTGCGTGGCTCACGTAACTGCTGTACATCAGCCAGAAGGAGCTTATAAGCACCTTCAAGATGGAGCTTTTTCGATGGGTTTGATTTATGGCAAAGTCAAAGATCATATCAAGAAGCTGCAGAACAACCCGAAAGAGATCGATACCTATGAAAAAGGGCTCACCTGGGCTCTCAGCGGCGTTGAAGCGGAGATGGTTGATTGCGAGGATATCAGAGCTCTTTCTGTCAATGGTATTGAGAATGTGATGGAAGTGCTCTCGAAGGTCGAAGACCATTATTTGGATCAATACGATTACATCGTTCTGCGCAGCTGTACAAACGGTTGCGTTGGCGGTTGTCTGAATATTGAAAACCCCTTTGTCGCCATGAGCAGAATTAAAAAACTGATCAAGAATGCTCCCGATAGCGCCAATAGCTGTGAAGAGTTTGAAGAGCTCTATCAGGAAGGTGAATTTGATGTTTCACCTCTCACTCCCCGTTCCATAATGGAGCTGGATAAAGATATCAAGAATGCAATTAAGAAGATGAAGCAAATAAATGAGTTCCTCACTATGCTGCCGGGGCTGAATTGCAGTGCTTGTGGTTCTCCCACCTGTTATGCTCTGGCGGAAGATATTGTGCAGGGGAAAGCCTCTATAGACGACTGCGTAGTCCTATTAAAACAACAATCAAAAGACGAATAAAGGTGACGTTATGATAAAATTATCAGATTACATAGCTGCGATCGAAGGTCAGGTTCTTACAAACTTGTGTGAGCCCGAATCTGTCGAGATTTGCGGAGGCTATAACTCCGATATGCTGAGTGACGTGATGGGATCTGCAGGATCTGGTCAAGTCTGGATTACCATTATGAAACATTTAAATGTAATAGCTGTGGCTTCCATGGCAAACATTCCAGCCATTGTTTTTGCCAAAGGGACATCCCCAGATCAAGCAGTAATCGACAAAGCCAATGAAGAAGAGCTTTGTTTGATATCTAGTTCGCTCTCATCCTTTGAACTGGCCGGAATTCTATATAATCTTGTAAAGAAGTAGATAAACCTCTCTAAAGAATGTTTAATGCGTTGGTATAAGGCAGATTTACACATTCACTCTGTTCTCTCTCCATGCGGAGGCTTAGAAATGAGTCCTACTGCAGTTGTTTCAAGATCTTTGGAGCTCGGTCTTGACTGGATTTCCATTACGGATCATAACAGCATGGCAAATTGCCCTGCCTACGAAATGGTAGCTTTGAGGAATGGCCTGGCCTTTACCTGGGGGGTGGAAATTCAGACGGCAGAAGAAATCCATTTGCTGGCATATTTTGACGATCCTTACAAAGCTAGCAGTTTTGATAAACTGCTGTATGAATCACTTTTACCTATCCCAAACGACGCGGAGTATTTTGGAGACCAAGTAATTATTGACGAAAATGAGAACATAATAAATGTGGTAGACAAAGCGCTTATTAATTCCTCTATTTGGGGGATTGATGAAGCGGTGCAGATCGTGAAAGAACATACTGGATATTGTGTACCTGCTCATATTGACGCTCAGGCAAACAGCATCATCGGGCAGTTGGGCTTCATTCCCGATCCTGATGTATTCGATGCCTTTGGCATCACAGCCAGGCTTGATGTCGCCAGATTTGTGGCAGAATATCCAGGGATAAAGCGGCATAGCCTGCTTCGTAGTTCCGATGCTCACTACCTGAGTGATCTTGGAAGTGGTTTTACAGACCTGTATATAAACAAACCGACTATGGCAGAGTTGTTACTTGCCATAGACGGTATGGATAATAGAGAAATCAAAGTATAAATACATGAATTGCAAGGAGGAGTGATGACTCAGTTTGACAATGCTCTATTTGAGCGTCTGAGAGACGTCATTGCAGAAAAGAAACAATTGCGTAATCCCTTGATCGAGATACTGCGCAGTGCGCAAGAGATCTTTGGATATCTGCCAATCGAAGTGCAAGAATTTATCGGTACCGAAATGGATATCCCGGTAAGCAAGATTTATGGTGTGGTTACATTTTACAATTTCTTCTCGATGAAACCACGTGGAAAGTTCATGGTCAACGTTTGTACAGGTACTGCCTGCTACGTGAAAGGAGCTCCGAAAATAATCCAAATGCTCAGCGAAGAGCTTGGCATCGAAATGGGTGAAACCACTCCTGATGGACACTTTACCATGAGTGCAGTCAGGTGTGTGGGAGCATGTTCTCTGGCTCCAGTTTTTGTGATCGGAGAAGATACTTTTGGTCGCATAGACACCAAAGACAAGGTAAAAGAGATCATAGAACGCTACCGCAAACTGTAAGCGAGTATAAGATGCAAGATATTTCGTTACATCTTCTGGATATCATCGAGAACTCTGTTCGGGCAGAGGCAAAAAAGATCAAACTAAGGGTGATAATTGATACCCAGGAGAATCTTTTGCGTTTGATCATCGAGGATGATGGATGTGGTATGGATTCTGAGACTCTAAAGAACGCTCAGGACCCTTTTTATACCAGTAAGGAAAATAGAGAAAAAAAAGTCGGACTTGGAATTCCTCTTTTCAAACAGAATGCAGAACTTACAAACGGCTCTTTTAATATCACAAGTGAGCCCAAATTTGGCACTGTTATCACTGTCGATTTTACACTGGATCATCTTGATCGCATGCCTCTTGGGAATCTCAAAGATACACTGTTAGGAGCCATTATTGGCCACCCTGAAGTAGACTACTACGTCTGCCTTCGCAATCGAGACAGAGGCAAAGAGTCGTCATTTCACTTCGATACTGCAGCTATTAAAGAGGAGCTGGGAGATATCCCTCTCACCTACCCCGACGTTATTGAATACATAGACCAAAGTTTATATGAAGGAATACAAAATACAAACATGGAGGATGTCTGATGAAAACACTGACAGACCTTAAGAAAATCCGTGAGAAAGCTCAGGAAGAGATGAAACTGCGTGGCAGCAATACACGCATCAAAGTAGTTGTCGGCATGGGAACTAGTGGTATAGCCATGGGAGCCCGTGAAGTAATGAAAACCTTCCTGGAAGAGATTGCAAGCCGCAGTTTAACCGATGTTTTAGTTACCCAAACCGGCGAAAAAGGCCTTTCCTCAATGGAACCGATTGTTGATATTATCGATGAAAACAATCAGAAAGTTACCTATGGAAACATGAACCCTGATAAGGTAAAAAAAGTAGTCGTTGAACACATCGTAAATGGAAGAATTGTCTCCGATTATGTTGTTGCCACCGGCAATTGAGTAAGGAGGAAATTCCATGTCGTTGAAAAGAATTGACCTGCTGATTTGCTGCGGATCTGGTTGTGTATCTGCCGGAGCATTGAAGATCAAGGAAAGATTTCACGAGGTCCTCAAAGACAAGGGGATTGCAAACGAAATCAACATTATCGAAACTGGATGTATGGGTCCTTGCGACTACGGCCCTGTGATGGTTATCTACCCTGAAGGCATCTTCTATAAGAAAGTGGAAGTGTCTGATGTTGATGAGATTGTAGAGGAACACTTCATCAAAGGTAGAGCCGTCAAGAGACTCATGATGCAAGATCTCGACGAGAAGTTACTCTCCACCAAAAAAGAGATCCCGTTCTATCAGAAGCAAGTCAAAGTAGCTTTGGAAAATTGCGGTTACATCGACCCTGAGAGTATGGACGAATACATCGCTACTGGCGGTTATGAAGCTCTGGGTACAATCCTCACCGATATGACACCTCAACAAGCAGTAGACGTTGTAAAAGCTTCTGGCTTGAGAGGTCGTGGTGGTGGTGGATTTCCTACCTATATGAAATGGCAGATGGTTCACGATGCCAAAGCCGATCAGAAATACATCATTTGCAATGGTGACGAAGGTGATCCAGGTGCCTTCATGGATCGTTCACTTCTGGAAGGTGACCCTCATCGGATTCTGGAAGGAATGATGATTGCCGCCTATTGTATCGGTGCTTCAAGAGGCTATTTTTACATTAGAGCTGAATACCCACTGGCAATCAAGAGAATCAAAATGGCAATCGAACAAGCTCGTGAAGTCGGACTGGTTGGAGAAAACATCTTTGGAAGTAACTTTAGTTTCGATGCCGAGGTGAGAACTGGCGCCGGGGCTTTTGTATGTGGTGAAGAAATGGCTCTGATCCACTCCATTGAAGGCTCCCGCGGTAATCCAACTCCCAAGCCTCCATATCCAGCAGTAAAGGGATTGTGGGACAAACCAACTGTTGTAAACAATGTGGAGACAATTGGTAATCTCACTACAATCTTCCTCAAAGGAGCGGATTGGTTTGCCTCAATGGGTACAGAAACCAGCAAAGGAACTAAGGTTTTTGCCCTCACTGGGGATATCAGAAACACAGGCCTGGTAGAAGTTCCGATGGGTATTACCCTACGTGAGATGATATTCGAAGTCGGTGGTGGTATCACCAACGATAAGAAATTCAAAGCCGTCCAACTTGGTGGCCCCTCAGGTGGTTGCCTTACTATCGAGCATCTGGATGTTCCTGTCGATTACGAAACTCTGAAAGAAAAAGGTGCCATGATGGGTTCGGGTGGTGTCATTGTTATGAACGATGATAACTGCATGGTAAACGTGGCCAAGTTCTTCCTGGATTTCTCCGTTGATGAATCTTGCGGTAAATGCTCACCCTGCCGAATTGGTTTGAAGCAAATGTACGACATCATGCACAGAATCACAATCGGTGAAGGAAAAGATGGAGATATCGAAGAACTGCAAAGACTTGGCGAAACCATCAAGCAACTTTCACTCTGTGGTCTAGGACAAACTGCTCCCAATCCTGTTCTCAGCACGATCCGCTACTTCCGTGATGAATATGAAGCTCACATTCGGGACAAGACCTGTGCAAACAAGGTATGCCTCGAATTGATGCATTTCGATATTGATAAAGACAGATGTATCGGCTGCTCGCTCTGTGCCCGTAAATGTCCTGTGACGTGTATTACCGGAAGCAGAGAAGAAAAATATACGATCCACCAGCTAGATTGTGTAAAATGTGGAAACTGTATGGATGTATGCCCCGTGAAAGCTGTTAGCAAAGTCCCTGGCATGCACCATGAAGTTTTTGAACAAAGAGCAAAACAAGTTTGTTCTGATCACGAAGAATAAGGGGTTATTATGTACAAAGAAATATGCAGTAAGTATGCTCCCACTAAGGACAATCTGATCTACATATTGCACGATATCCAAGACACTCATCCCCAGCATTATATATCTGAGGAAGCTGTCCAGGCTGTCTCAGAGTATTTAAATGTTCCAGCAAATCATATCTTTGGTGTGCTGACATTTTACTCCATGTACAGCACAAAACCAAGGGGCAACAACATCATCCGCCTGTGTGAATCACCTCCCTGCTACATAAAGGGATCTGAAGCAATCCTTAGAAAGCTTAAGATTCTCCTGGGTGTAGAAGTCGGTGGAACTACCAAAGATGGTCTCTTTACCCTCGAACTCGTTGCCTGTCTTGGTGTATGTGGAAACGCACCTGTTATGATGATCAACGACGATGTATACGGAGATCTGACAGACGAGAAGGTCGAAGAAATCATCACAAAAATACGGGGAGGTAAGTAATGAAATACTTTCGTTCACACCTTCTGATCGGAATCAATGAAACCTCTCTGCAAGCTGGTGTTCATGCCTTTATCCAATCGCTGAGACTGGAACTATCCAAGCACAACCTCCAGGAAGAGATCAACGTTTTGGAAACTGGTCCTCTCGGCTTTTTTGGTAAAGGAATATGCCTCACCGTGTTCCCGGAAAACATCAATTATGAAAACGTCAAAATTGAAGACTTGCCAGAGCTTGTTTCTGAGCATTTTCTTAAGGGACGCCCCTTACAGAGATTGATGTTTGATTCCATTGGTACATTCAGTCCAAAATTCAATTATGAAAACAGAATCGTGCTCCGCAATTCCGGTGTAATCGATCCCGAGAACATAGATGAATATCTTGGTGCTGGTGGCTATGAAGCATGGGAAAAAGCGCTCCTTCAAATGAAACCAGAAGAAATCGTCAATGAAGTCAAAGCTTCTGGTCTTCGTGGTCGTGGTGGCGCCGGTTTCCCGGCAGGCCTCAAGTGGAGTTTTACAGCTCCCCTTGTAGCGGAACAGAAGTATGTCGTAGTCAATGCCGACGAAGGCGAACCAGGTACCTTTAAAGATCGTCTCATTATGGAAGGAGACCCTCATCAATTATTGGAAGGAATCATGATCTGCGCCCGTGCCATTGGTGCGAGCAAAGCATGGATCTATATCCGCGGTGAGTACAAACTCTGTATCAATCGTCTCAAGAATGCCATCAAACAATGCCATGAGTATGGTATTTTGGGAAAGAACATCTTTGATAGCGGCTTTGATCTGGATATTGATATCAAGATCGGAGCTGGTGCCTATGTTTGCGGTGAAGAAACTGCCCTGATAGAATCTCTGGAAGGTAATCGCGGTAATCCTCGCTGGAAACCACCATTCCCTGGCGTTAAAGGACTTTGGCAGTATCCCACAGTTGTAAACAATGTGGAAACCCTGGCCAATGTACCCTTTATCATCAAGAATGGAGCAGATGAATACAAAAAGTATGGTACTCCTGAATGCACAGGCACGAAGGTCTACACCATCCTCGGCGATGTTGCTCATCCAGGACTTTGTGAAGTGGATATGGGTTCTACCCTGCGTACAATTATCAATGAATACGCTGGTGGAATGAAAAAGGGATTCAGATTCAAAGCTGCCCTCGTGGGTGGAGCTGCTGGTGTGATCCTGTCCGAAAAGCTACTGGATGTCAAAATGGACTTTGCCAGCTTGAACCAATATGCTGCAGTACTCGGTTCTGGTGCGATTCTCGTTATGAATGAACACCAGAGTATAATCGACATGCTGTGGTCGATACTTCGATTCTTCCGTCATGAATCCTGCGGTAAATGCTCCCCTTGCAAGACAGGCACTCAACAGCTTTACAGCTTGATTTGCAAGATTCGCAAAGGTGAAGGCACAATGGATGACGTAGATTTGATGCTGACAATTGCCGATACCATGCAGCAGACGTCATTCTGCGCCTTGGGTCAATCGCCAATCATGGCTATTCGCAGTGCCATCGAAAACTTCAAAGATGAATTCATCGCGATAACAACAAAATAATAATAGTGAGGATAAATTATTATGGCTAAAACAGTTAATGTCTGGATCGATGGTCATCACCTCGAAGTTCCCGAAACCATGACGATCATCGAAGCCGCCGATAAATACGGTGTCCATATCCCCCGGCTTTGCTATCATCCCGATCTGCCACCGACTGCCAATTGCGGAGTTTGCGTAGTAGAACTTGCCGGAAACCCTACTCCCAAGAGAGCTTGCTGCACTCCTGTTGCAGAAGGCATGAAAATAACAACTAACTCCAAAAAACTCAGAGCTTACCGCAAGACTCTTACTGAAATGATTCTTTCAAACCATGAAGTAGTCTGCCCAACCTGCTCTGCAAACAATAAATGCGAACTCCAGAACCTGGCAAACAATCTCGGAGTTGATCCTGATGCGCTGCCGACGATTCTGAAAAAGGTTCCGGTCGATATGAGCAGTCCATCCATCATTCGCGATGTCAACAAGTGTATCGCCTGTGGTCGTTGTGTAACTGTCTGTAACGAAGTACAAACCGTTTACGCGCTTACCTTTAGCGATCGCGGTATAAATGCTCATATCGATACTGCTTTTAGCAATGGCATGGCTAACAGCCCTTGCGTCAACTGTGGGCAGTGCACAGTTTATTGCCCAACAGGAGCCCTGCGTGAGAGAAGCGAAATTGATGAAGTATGGGAAGCAATTCTTGACCCCAATAAGCATGTGGTAGTACAGGAAGCTCCTGCAATCCGCGTTTCTCTGGCTGAGGAATTCGGTATGGAGCTTGGTACTGTCACGGCAAAGAAGATGTATGCAGCCCTGAGAAAGATCGGTTTTGATGCCATTATGGATACTAACTTTACTGCTGACCTCACCATCATGGAAGAGGGCACAGAGTGTGTGACCAAACTCAAATCCGGCAGCAAAAGACCGCTAATCACTTCTTGCTCTCCTGGTTGGATCAAGTTTATGGAAACATATTATCCGGATCTGGCAGATTGTGTTTCAACGGCAAAGTCTCCGATGTCCATGTTTGGTGTTCTTTCCAAGACATATTACACTCAGGAACATGGGCTCGACCCTGCCAATATCGTTTCTGTAGCTATCATGCCCTGTACTGCTAAGAAGTTTGAAGCGCGTCGCCCAGAGCTTCGCGATTCTGGATATCAAGATACAGATTATGTGCTCACAACTCGTGAGTTCATCCGCATGATCAAAGAAGCAGGAATAGATTTCAAACACATCATTGAAGAAGACGCCGATGAAGGAATGAGCTTCTATACTGGCGCTGGCACCATCTTTGGAGCTACCGGTGGAGTGATGGAAGCTGCTATCCGTTCAGCTTACACTCTTGTAACAGGTGAAGAACTGGAAGCAATAGATATCCAGGCAGTACGTGGTCTTGAAGGCGTCAAAGAAGCCGTCGTCAATGTCCCCGGTTTCGGCGATCTCAAGGTTGCCGTAGCTCACGGTCTCTCAAATGCTCGTATCGTAATGGATAAGATCCGTGCTGGTCTTGCTGAAACAGGCGAATCACCCTGGCATTTCGTGGAAATCATGGCTTGCCCTGGTGGTTGCGTCGGTGGTGGCGGGCAACCATATGGAAACGACATGGCTTCCCGTGCTCGTCGTGGAGAAGGTCTCTACGAGGAAGATAGAAATCTACCTGTCAGAAAATCTCACCACAATCCAGAAGTTACCAGAATCTACGAACGCTTCCTGGGTGCACCAAATTCACCTCTGGCTCAGAAGCTACTGCACACATATTACTTCGAACGCTCCGTCAATACTGGACATGTAGTGAAAGAAGTAACTCACAAACATCACTAATAGATAACTGTCCTGAACATATAGAGATCCCGAGAAATCGGGGTCTCTTTTTTGTTTTCACCCTCAGAATTCTATTGACATAA
>CAZZCS010000044.1:0-18410 GCA_964652645.1 uncultured Candidatus Cloacimonadota bacterium
TGGGGTCCATCAGTATTGATCGGCCTCGGGGCAGCGACATTATCATCCGCTTTGGGGTCAATCCTGGTAGCACCACGAACCCTGCAAGCTCTCAGTGGTGACGACTTTTTCCCCTCATCAAAATGGAACAAGCTCCTTAGTATGGGGGTGGGGAAGAGCAACGAACCAAGGAACGCTACCCTTGTTACTGCCGTGATTGTTATCTTTTTTGTTGCTCTAGGCGATGTTGATTTCGTTGCTCAGATCATCAGTATGTTCTTTATGATCACCTATGGAACCCTTTGTAGTATCAGTTTTTTGGAGCATTTTGCCGGAAACCCTTCATATCGTCCGACTTTTCGAACAAAGTGGTATGCTTCGCTAATAGGTGCATTATCATGTTTTTTGATGATGTTCTTGATGCAGCCAGCTTATGCTATTGTTTCGCTGCTCTCAATTGCAGGGATTTATATGTGGTTGAACAAGACTAAGAAGGGAGAACGGAATCTTGCCATGGTCTTCAGAGGTGTCCTCTTTCAAAGCACAAGGAAGCTTCAGATTGCCATTCAAAAGAGCAATACGGATCCCGATATGACAAACTGGAGACCATCAATAATAGCCATTACAGAATTTTCTGAGGATAGAATCGCTCCTTTTCACTTGCTTCGCTGGCTCAGCTATCACTACGGTTTTGGCTCCTACATTCACTATATAAGAGGTCCTCTTACTCAGGAGACAAACAACGAAGCAAAAAAGATTCTGCAGAATCTGATCAATCAAGCTCAGGTAAGTGCTGCAGGTTTTTATGTGGATACAATCATCGCCCCTACCTTCAAAACAGCCGTAGCTCAAATTGTGCAGATACCTGGAATCACAGGCTTGGAGAACAACTGCATTTTGTTTAACTATTACAAAGATAACGCAGAAGAAGTAAAACCGATCATAGAAGGCTGCTACTTTGCTGCCATTACCAGCCTCAATGCCCTGATCCTCAGATCTGGTACCAGGAACTTCGGTCATCATCGGATGATTCATATCTGGCTTACAAAAGGCGATAATAGAAATGCTAATCTGATGATACTGCTAGCCTATATCCTCATCGGACATCCTGAATGGAGCAATGCCAGTATAAGAGTGTACAATGTGATTGTAACCGAATCCTCAGAAATGAAAGATAGTCTGGATGAGTTGATCTCACTGGGAAGACTCCCGATCTCAGCATCAAACATTCAAAACGTAATTCGTGACAGTCGTACGAGTTTTCCTGATTTGGTTTCTCAAGTCTCCGAGGATGCGGATCTAATCATTCTTGGCCTATCGCTCAAAAAGTTAGAGAAGGATAACGGAAAGTTCCTTATGAGCTTCTCATGCCCTCAGGACATGTTGTTTATCAGAGCTGGTCAACAGATTTTGATAAACTCTGATCCCGATGAAAACAGCACGTTAGATGAGATTGAATAGCATTTAGCTTTCTTGAACTCTCAGATGGGCCGAGGATTCACAGATGAATTTCAATGGATGGTTCATGCTGTGGTTAGGTAACTTGTCTATGGGTGAAGAAACTCTTGACGGAAAATATGCTGTTGTTTAGTGTGTGACAAGAGAAAATTGAATTGTTAGTGACGGTAACAGGCCGTTGATTATTCAGGACGTAGGATAGCGAACTATCCATTCTTGATGGTCGATATGCTTGGTGCCCGAGTATTGTTAGTTCAGTTTGACTGAGCGAAAAACCGTTTTAATTCAAGGAATGAACCGTGCAGCGGTCATTATGAGTAGGTTGGAATCAGCGTTGCTGCCTGATTCAAATAAGATTATTAGCAGCAGATTTTTGAAATATTTTGATTTGGTGGTTATGTATATGCTAGTGAGAACTATTTGCGTCTTTGCCATACTCATTTGCGTGACTCAACTTTTAGCTCAAACGCGGCTGAAGTACTTTGAGATTCTTGAGCGAAACACTCCCCTAAATGAGCTGCACGTTGCCCATCAGGATTGTGCTGTTATTGTCGTTCATTCAGCCATTCAAGGACTTTACTTCGAGTCCAACATGAGTCAGATAAAAACACAGGAGCATAGCCCGCGAGAGAGTAGGTATAGGATATATATCTATCCTCATAAACAGATTATTACTGTTAAAGCTGTGGGTTTTCGAGAAGCAGCGCTCCCGATATTTTCCAATCCTGTCCAAAGGGGTATATATACTTTCGAGATCAACGAAGCTGTTCCAGTGAGTGGTAAAGGAAACTATACTCTTACCAGTGATCCTATGGGGGCAGAGATTGCAATTGATGGTATTCCCGACGTGAAGGTATATACGCCTCACACATTCGAAGGCTACATTGCGAACAACTACAGCGTAACCCTGAAACTCAAAGGCTACGAAGATTACAAGCACTCGATGCAGATTGTATCCGGAGAGACTGGGAGCCATACAGCTAGATTGATTGCAACATACGGCGAGCTCATAGTATCCACAGAACCTCAGAATTGCGAGCTATACATCAACGATGTATTCGTTGCTAATACTCCTATTGGCTTGGTGGGGCCCAGCAATGGCCTGAGGCCAGGATCTTATAAGTTAAGCCTGAAAAAAGAAAGACATCTTCAGCAAGATGCCATTATCAGTATCGAAGCTGGCCAAAGAAACTCGCAATCGATAATTCTGAATCCATTGTACGTTGATGCGACCATTACATCTGAGCCCACAGGAAGCTCTGTATGGATAGACAATAAGCTCATTGGAGTCACTCCCTTAGTACTTGCTGGAGAGACTGATGGCTTGGATGCAGGTGAGTTTATGATAAGGGTTGTACCATCTCAAGGATCGCATGCAACCATAGATGACAAGATAACGCTGAGAATTGCGCAAAAATTCACCAAGCACTATATCCATGAAGAAAATAAAGTAGATCGAGTAGTCCTGCTTCCATCTGATGAAACTGAGCTGAACAGACTACCTGGAATAGTGAGCATCACGTCGCCAAAGTATCCCGCGATAATGCGAAATCAGGGAGTTAAGGGTACAGCTGTTGTGAAAGTTTATCTGAGAGAAGATGGATCAATAGAAAAGATCGATCTTGTTGAATCATTACAACCTGGAAAGGGAGGCTTGGACTCGCTGGCACTAAAAGCACTGGAAAACGCAGTTTATAGCCCAGCGAAGAAAAACGGAATGTATGTAAAATCAAGCATGACTGTGTGTGTAGATTTTATCAATAATCCAAGAACAGCCTCAACCCAGGTACGTGTAACGAAAACAGAAATCAATTAAGGAGAGACTCATGTTTAAAAGTCTATGGCTGTTAAGTTTAGTAATGGTATTGTTAATTACTAGTTGCAAGGAGAGCAAGATTACAGCGCCACCAGAGGTATCGTGGGATAATAGTGATTGGGTGATATGTGTGAATTGTAATTCAATAGAGCAAAATACTGACAATGAAGTGGAGTATTCAATTTCAGCAAGATGGCTTGGCCCTGTTGACGATCTGGGTAATTATAACAGCATTTCGGTAACTCTAGATGATGTGATGATAACCCTGTATTCGACTTCATTAGGGTTATATGAAAATGAGGTAATGCTCACATCAGGCAGGGTTTACAGCTTTGTTTTCAGTGTTAACTCTACAGTAACAACCAGTGGAGAATTAAAAGTCCCCAGTTTTTGCACAGTTGAATTCCCCAGTGTCATATACCTAAAAAAAGACAATCATGTATTGTGGGATGTTGAGAGCAACAACATGTGTCAGTACTTGAACTTGAGCTCGTTTCATTCCTTTAACCAGGATTTATTCGATGCAAAGATAGCCTATCTTAAAAACTCTTTACGAAAGGCAAAAGTCAAAGGCAATGAAGTACAGAATTACGGACAATACACCATTTATTACCTAGCGGTGTGTCAGCTGAATTTCTTGCATAAAAACCGAGTATATACTGTAGCAACTCAAGGGATGATGTGCTTTTACGGCCGTAATGGAGAGCTCTCAATATCCCCTTTGAGTAATGAAATTGCCTTTAAGCTTGCAAAGAAAAACGGGTTAAAATAGGGTGTAAGAAAGATGGAGCGGGCAACGGGACTCGAACCCGCGACCCTCAGCTTGGGAAGCTAATGCTCTACCAACTGAGCTATGCCCGCTTCAAAGCGTCAAGATTTAGGCGTTTGAGATGATGTCAAGAATTCTTTGCGATCCCTTTTCGATCCACATGCCAGTAGGTAAATCCACGAAGCCGCAACGGCTGTAAAACTCACGATTTCCTTCAGTGTACGAGAGAAAGAAGTATGTATGTTTAAATCGTTTTATTAGCATCTTTACAAGGTGTTTGGCAATCCCTTGTTTCTGATAATCCGGAAGGACTACGACATCATAAATTCCAGTATAATAATAATCGTCTGATATGGCTCGGGCAAATCCAATAAGACTCTCGCCATCGTAAGCTGTGACATAGTAAGATGCATTAAATGCGGCAATTATGTCATTTTTATTTTTAATCCAGCCAACGCTTCGAAACACAGAGACTACCTCGTCTTCATTAATGGCGTTATTTGTCTTATATTCGTACATTTGATTCTCCTAATTTCCTGTTACTCTATGAAAATTGATTGATGTTTAAAGTCAAGTAATAATAGTTTAAATGATCTGTTTGCAATGAGCTGGTTTGATTCTCTTGCATAATGGATCGATCTGATTAGACTGTATCTAGAGCAAAAAAGGAGGAATTAATGAAAAACAGCTTGTTAATCTTTGCGGTTATGATGGTATCAATCAGTATGGGTTTTGCAGAATCATGGAAGATCAAATCTGATCTGGGCTTATCTTTGAATCAAAGCGCCTACAGCGATAACTGGGCAGGTAGTGAAGTGGGGTCATTATCCTGGACTGCTAATTCCATCACAACCATGGAGAAGCAATTGTCTGAGATCATCAATAGCAAAACATCCCTCAAGCTTAGCTTCGGCCAAACCCATCAACAAACTATTGACGCTAACGGGGATAAGTTCTGGGCAAAACCACTAAAGTCAAGCGACAAAATCGATCTGGAATCACTCTTAAAGTTTAACTTTGGCTTTTATCTCGATCCTTTTGCGAGTTTCAGATGGGAGAGTCAATTTCTGGATCAATCGGATCCATCAGGCACGATCTCGTTTAACCCAAATCTTTTTACCGAAGCGGCTGGTATTTCCAGGACGTTCATAAAGAATGAGAGTGATGATCTGAATGCACGGCTTGGTGCTGCCTTCAGACAACTGATCAATCGCGATGTCTATAATGAAGATACTGCTGCCTATGATACTAAAACTATTACTGATGGTGGTATAGAATTTATAGGTAGCTATGAAAAACTACTAAGAGTCCAAGATGTAAAACTCAATAGTAAACTGGTTTTGTATCAGGCTTTGATTAATTCTGAAGATGAAAACGACGATTGGAAGGCCCTTGACATCACATGGGAAAACAGCATAAGCACAAAAATTTGGAAGGCGATCAGTATGAACCTCTATTTCGAGATTAAATACGAAAAAGAAGAAGATAATGACATTCAGTTCAAGCAAACCATGGGTTTAGGAGTCTCATATAGGCTCTATTAGATATTGCTGGATAAGTCGAGTTAAGCAAAAGCTGAGGTTTGATGATCAAATCTCAGCTTTTTGAATGAAGACAAATCCTATGAGGCTAAATGCTATGTTGGGAGACCAGGCGGCCACAAGAGGGGGTATAACTCCATTGTAGCCAAGGCTTTGGATGATTCTGACTACAATCAAATAGATAAAACAGACGGCAAGGCCAAGCATGAAGACCAATCCGCGCCCCCTGCTCCGTGTATTCGAAGTCGCTATCGGGATAAAGAAGAAGATAACGATCAAGTTTGTGAGGGGAAAAGCCAATTTCATGTGCAGATCGACAATCTCCCGGCTGGCATCATCTCCCAGCTTTTGAATCCTTTCAATGTAATCTTTTAGCTCGAAGAAGTTCAGGGCCAGAGTTTTCTTTGTAATCCGGATAAAGTCGGTTGGTTTTACATCGAGTAGTTGTTGCTCGGTGGTGGGATAGTAGGCGTGAAAGATCTGAGTGTCATCCTTAAATTTTCTGATTTCGCAGTCTTGAAGAACCCACTTATCATTATCCCAAATCGCCGAGGATGCCGTGATATGTTCGACAATTTGATTGGATTCAAAGTCCGTTTTGATCACATCAATGATTCTTATCGTGTTCTTATATCCATCGAAAAAGCCAAAATAGTAATAATAGTTGTCCTGCCCCTGGTAGTGTATTCTGGCTTTGAGCATCTGATCATCAGGCTGTTCGCCCTTGATCACGACTCTATACAAGTGATCTCTTTTAGATTCAGCTTGAGGAAGCACATATTCCCCCAGAGCACCGATCACAACACTAATCAGTAGCCCTATAAAAAAAAGAGGTAGCATGGCGCGTTTAATACTGATACCCGCTGCTCTGATGGCCACACTTTCATTGTACTTCGAGAGGTTATTCATCATGAAAAGACCTGTTATCAAGACTGTCACAGGCGATGTGAGAACGATTAAATATGGCAACCTCAGCAAATAATAAAGGGCAGATTGCTCAAAAGTGGCCCCATTTCTCATTAGTCGAGGGAGATTGTCTATGACGTCGATTACGATAAAGATGACTGCGAAAGACAAGAAAATGATTAAATAGGTCTTGAGAAACTCACGGATAATGTATTTATCGAGGATCTTCATCAGTGAATCACCTCATCTGGAATCTTGCTCTTCTTCACTTTGAGATGACTCAAGCGCCAGCTAAGCTTGTGTAAATCAAGAATTTGCTTCTCGTAAATGGAAGCGATAATCAGCACAATGCTGATCACGAAGAAGACAAGGTTGGACAGCCACATCGCAACGAAAGGAGACATGTAGCCCTTGTCGGCAAGTTGTTCACCGCCAGTCAGCGATATGTAATATATCAAAAATATGACCGAAGAAACTGAAAAGGCCATTCCAATACCACTGCTGCGGGTCATCAGTCCCAAGGGTATTCCGATCATCACAAAGATGATAATGGCAAAGGAAAGAGCGTACTTTTTGTGGTATTCGACTTGTAGTGATCGATATGTTTCGCTCAGTTCCGTATGTCTATCCTGGTTCAGCCTTTGCATGATGCTAAGACGTCTGGTTTCCTGTATGTTTTCCATACTTCTGGGCGAAAACTTCAGGAGCTGGAGCCGCTTCTCCAAATCATCAATCTCTTTCTGTTTCTCGTTGATTTGATTCTTTTTTTCTTTCATCTCGGAGACAAGCTGACCATGTGTCATCTCGCGATCGGATCGATAACCAGTTTCCATAAAGTCCATCCTGGATCCTACGTTTCTGATGTTAATCACATAATGCTCAAAAGTACGTACCTGATACTTTCCAGGCTCTTTCTCATTGCGTTCGTGCATTTCACCGTTGTTGAGCGTGATCTGTAAGCTGTTTCCATTATCCATCTGTACTACTTTTCCTGTATTGGCTATTATCGTCTTGGGAAATCTGGATTCGCTGCGATCATAGATCAGGACATCGTGTAACTCACTTTCATTGTTGTCTTTTACGTATATGGTATAATCCATGAGGTTGTTGAACTCGTTTGCTTTTATAATTGTCATGGGCTTGTAATAGGCAATTTTGATCATGAGATTCTTCAGTTTATGATTCGATTCTGGTAGGAAGAAGTGATTGAAATAGACCATCAAGCCAGTCAACAAAGCAGCAGTACACATAAGAGGCAAAACCATGCGATAGATATTGATCCCACTGGACTTCATTGCTATCGTTTCTCTATCTACTGTCATACGTCCAAAAGCCAGGATAGTAGCCACCAGTACAGCCATTGGTATGGAGAGTGCCAGCATAAACGGAAGTGATAAGCCGAATACTCTAGTAATGGTAATCACATCAAGTTTCTTCTCGATAATAAGATTGAGAAGATCAATGATCCGATCTATCAGCAAAACAAAGGTAACAACCATCAAAGAGACAAAGAATGGTGTGATATGCTCTTTCAGGATGTAACGAGAGAGGATCTTCATATAGTGGTCTCCAGTCCAAGCATAGCAAGGACGTCATCCTCTGAGACGATTTTTACGGTTGGGATCTTCTGAGCTTTACTGAGCTTTGACCCAGGATTGTCACCCAGCACGAGGTAATCCAATTTGGAAGACACTGATCCCAGTATTTTTCCATTATGGGCTTGTATGAGCTCCTCCATTTCCTTACGACCTCGGCCTGCCAGGGTACCAGTGATGAGGAATGTCTTGTCCTCAAGGATGTTTGAAACCTTTTGAGATTTATATTCAAACTCTATACCAACATTGCGGAGACTTTCGATCAGCGCTTTGTTTTGTGAGTTTGACAAGTAGTCTGAAAGGGTTTCTGCAATCTTTTTGCCGATTTCAGGTACTGCTTCCAGCTCTTCCAAGGAGGCAGCCATCAGGGCGTCTATATGGCCGAAATGCTCGGCAAGAATCCTGGCCGTACGTTCACCGACATATCGAATACCCAAGGCAAACAATACCTTGTCAAAGCCCTTGGTTTTGGAAGCTTCAATGGCATCTATGAGGTTTTGAGCACTTCTAGGGCCCATTCTATCTAAGGATGAGATGAGCTCAGGTTTCAGAGTATAAATATCAGGAATGCCTCTGATCAGGTTCTCTTCCAAAAGGCGCGAGATAAGGCTTTCGCCCAGCCCTGTGATATCCAGAGCATCTCGGGAAGCAAAATGCTCCAGGCTTCTATGAAGTTGAGCAGGGCAAGAACTGTTGAGGCAGTAGCGGATTGATCCGTTTTCATCTCTGTGAAGCGGGCTGTTACAGGCTGGGCAGTTATCTATAAAAGTGACAGAAGGTGCATCAACAGGGCGCCTATCAAGCAAGACTTTGATTATCTTGGGAATGATTTCTCCAGACTTGACAATTCGAACAGTATCTCCAAGGTGAAGATCAAGCCGATTGATTTCATCTTCATTGTGAAGGGTGCAGCGAGAAACAGTAGAGCCAGATATCAATACTGGCTCCAGGATTGCCACAGGAGTTACAGCACCTGTTCTGCCCACTTGAAACTGAACTTCCAAAAGGCGAGTATCTTTTTCTTCTGGTCTAAACTTGTAAGCGATAGCCCATTTGGGGCTTTTATTTGTATATCCTAAGCGTGCTTGCAAACCGAAATTATCGATCTTGATTACAATCCCGTCAATATCGTAGGGAAGAGTGTGTCTCTGCGTTTCCCAGAGATGGCAATAGCTCTGTATCTCCTGCATCGAATGGGCTGGTTTACTGTGTTTGGAAACAGGGAAATCATTGCTCTGTAGAAATGTCATAAGCTCAGTCTGAGTGTTAATCTGCAAATTACTAGAATATCCGATTGAATAGAAGATGGCTTCCAGCGATCTTTTACTAACTTCGTGACTGTCCTTTAGTTTGATCGATCCCGCAGCAGCATTGCGAGGATTGGCAAATACCTTCAATTCTGCAGTCCGGCGTTCTTCGTTCATCTTCAGAAAGGCCTCGATTGGGATGAAAATCTCACCTCGAATCTCGATGGGGTATAGGTGTTTGATTCGGATTGGAATGCTCTTAATCGTTTTTAGATTGGTTGTTACGTCCTCACCCTCAAAGCCATCGCCTCGTGTGGTGGCATACTGGAGGATTCCGTTGTCATAATAGAGATTGATCCCAAAACCATCGATCTTATGCTCGAGCATTACTCTTGGGAAAGACCCATGTTCCAAAGTAATCTTATCCAGAAATGCCTGTACTTCTTCAAGGCTAAAAGCGTTATCCAGGCTATACATTCTCTGTTTGTGGGCAATTACTTTGGCGCCTTTACCCAGGTCGTTGCCAACTCTTGCTACTGGCGAATCGCTACCTGAATCGATTCCGAGCAGGTTCTCAAGCTCCTTGAAACGCTTAACAAGTTGATCGTATTCAACGTCGTCGATCATGGGATTAGCCAATTCGTAATAGAGTACATTGTGCCGCTCAATCTCGACTTTTAGCTTCGCGTATTCGGAGCGTATCTCTGCATCAGTCATGGTAATAGTACTCGGGTCGTCTATCTGTAAAGGCGTTATTATTCTCTGTTACAGTCTTATCTGAGGCAAGTCCTGGGTCGATCCCAACAATGGCAAGTCCCTCCTCATCCTGGCTGAGTCGGGCAAGGACTTCACCTTTTGTGCCCAAAATCTGACTCATACCAGTGAAGTATTCACTATGCTCACAGTTTTGCTCCGTGCCAATCCTATTTGATGTGATGCTGAATACTCTGTTTTCCAAAGATCTTGTCTTCATGGCTTCCTGGCACCATGGCAACACCAGGTTTGCAGGATGGCAAATCACTTCAGCTCCTTTTAGAGCCAATGTTCTGGTCGCCTCAGGGAACTGCCAGTCAAAACAGATCATCATCCCGACTTTTACTCCAGCTTTGGCTTCAAAAACTTTGAATCCCAAATTGCCAGGGGAGAAAAACAGCTTCTCCCGGTGGAAAAGGTGGATCTTGCGATATAGATGTTTGCTGCCGTTCGGGTTGAGTAACACCGATGAGTTATAAATGGAGTCACCATCTCTTTCCACAAAACCAAAGATGATCGAGCAATCCATTTTTACTGCTACATCCTGAAGAGTGTTTATGCTTACTGAGTCGTTAAAACTCTCGGCTATATCTTCCACTTCTTCACTACATGAGAAGACATAACCGCTTGTTGCAAGTTCTGGAAAGACAAATAGATCAGCTCTGTTATCTAAAGTAATATCTACCATTCTTTGAAGGTTGTAATCAATGTCCAGAAGGCGAGGGTGGGTCTGTGCAACTGCTACTAAGTACATTATCTTACTCTAAAAAGTGGTTGAACGGCTCTGTCCAAGACACCCTGTACTTTGGAGATGATGAGTCCATAATTTGTGATCGGGACTCCACGGCGTTCAGCTTCGAGGATTCTTCGATTCATTTCCATTTGATTTATCATACAAGCTCCACAGTGGATAGCAAGGGCGTAATCTTCCAGGTTATCAGGAAAATCATGTCCAGCATACACCATATATTGCAATGACTTCCCAGTATACTTATCCAGCCATTGAGGAATTTTTATCCTGCCAATATCGTCACTTTCCACGTGGTGTGAACACGCTTCAGCGATCAGAATCCGGTCTCCATCCTGCAGTTTATCAATCTGATCGATACCGGCGAGCAGGATTTCTAGCTCTCCCTTGTATCGTGCAAAGAGGATGGAAAACGTGGTAAATGGAACATTTACAGGTGTTTCTGAGGCAACTTTATGGACTACCTGCGAATCAGTTATCACCAGATGGGCTGGTTCTTTCATGCTCTGCATGGCGGGAATCAAGCCATCCTCTTTTACAACCGTCACCAGTGCATCATGATCCAACAGGTCGCGTAGAACCTGTACCTGAGGCAAAATCAATCGACCTTTTGGGGCTGATTTATCTATTGGTGCGACAAGAATTACTCTGTCGCCAGCATTTATAAGATCACCTACGAGGACTTTATCATAATTCAGATATCCTGGGGCGAGATTTATAATAGCCTGCTTAGTATCCAGAATGTGGGTGTTTTGGGTAGCAGATACTACGATATTATCCAGGTTGTGAACCTGGCAATACTGCAAATTGGACGAAGCCACTGGGTTTAGATCTGCTTTATTAAAGACTATTAAAAGTGGGATCTTCATTTCCTGGATCCTTTCCAGCATCCCCAGCTCGGCCTGGCAGAAGGGCTTACCATCGTTTACAAAGAGAACTATATCGGCTCTATAGAGAATCTTGTAGGTGGATTTTACGCGTTTTTCACCAAGCTCTCCACTATCGTCAATTCCGGCTGTATCATAAAAAGTGACAGGTCCGAGGGGGATGAGTTCGTAGTGCTTATCCACAGGGTCTGTGGTCGTGCCGGCTATCTCGGAAACGATAGCTATTTCCTGACCTGTGATGGCATTTATCAGGCTGGATTTGCCTGCATTTCTATTGCCAATCAAAGCTATTATCAGTCTTTCACCACGAGGTGTTCTACTCATATTGTGTCTCCAGTTCATGGATTATTCTTCTTTGTGTATAACAATACTTCGTCCAAGTTTTCAGCACTGCCTATGAAGTCAAGAGCTTTTAAAGGATAACTACTATAAAACTTTAGGACAGGATTGGCTCACTCAACCAGACTCCATATTGATCTTTGACGTATAGGCTCAAAGCTCAATCGATGGATCGGACAAACTCCGTAAGTATCCAAAGCTGCCAGATGCTCCCTGGTTCCATAACCTTTGTGTTTTGCAAAGCCATACTGTGGGTAGATCTGATCCAATTGACACATTAATCTGTCTCGATACACCTTGGCCAGGATGGAGGCGGCAGCAATAGCAGCGCTTTTACCGTCCCCTCTAATGATAGCATGACAATCTGTCATAGCTTTATCTGGGAGATGATTACCATCGATCAGATAACATGAATCAGCAATTTGTAGAGCTTGTATTACCTCTCGCATCGCCTTGAAAGTGGCTTGTAATATGTTGTGTTCATCTATGTAGCTTGCAGGGACTTCTACGATCTTATAAGCGTGGGCCGTTGCTACAATTCTGTCAAAAAGTTCTTCCCGCTTTGTTGTGGTTAATTCTTTGGAATCGTTCAAGCCATCAATAATGTGGTTATAATCCAACATAACGCCTGCTGCAACAACAGGCCCAGCTAGAGGTCCTCGGCCTGCTTCATCCACCCCAACGGGCCTGAACCCTTGGTCTATATACTTATGGTCAAAATCATACAGCGACACTAATCCTCTTTGCGTAGAACATAGAACAGACGATGATGGGTCTTATCCAGATCGCCGTTCCTGCGATTATAGAGGTTTGCTTTGTAGTTTTGACTGTGAAGAGCTACCAGTTGTAACGGCGAAGAATTTATTATATTTACAATCTCGTACCCACGATATACTTTCTGTACGTGCTCTTCGACAAACTTGCGATGTACATGGCCAAACTTTAGATAAAAGCTGAGCTTGGAGATTTGACGTTTTGAGACCTCGTCATAAAACGCTTCGTGGACAATGTTTCCGTCCCTATTCGATGTGTAGGTGATCTCATCATAAAAATTATCCAGACTGTTGGCCAGAGTCGAGATATCAAAGATGAATAGACCCCCTGTTTGCAGGGCCTCATGTACGTTTATCAGGCACTTGTAAATTTCGCTGGTATGCAAAAGATAATTGATGCTATCAAAGAGGCAGATAATCAGATCGTAACCTTTCTCTGGAATGGGATCAAGCAAGTCTCCATAGTAAAGCTTGGGTTTATGGGGCTTATGATCTGCCATGTGTAGCATATAAGGGGAACTATCAGAAGCGGAAACATCGTAACTCTCTTTCACAAAGCGGGAAGAAATGCTAGCCGTGCCACAGGCTATTTCCAGAATCTTGTTCAGTTTTCGGCTGGAGTACTTTTCAAACCAGATCTTGATACTATCTGTCCAGGAATCGTAATCTACATGAGACATATAGCTATCGTAGTATCGGGCAAAGAGATTATAGCTTTCTTTATCGGGATTGGGTGGGATTAGCTTCAGCTTCTTCTGGTCATGTCTGTTTTCCTGCAAAATCCGCTCCAGATACCTGAGCTTGTTCAAGATGATTAGGAACCAGATGTCGGTTTTGAGTGTTTCCAGTCCCAGGCAGATTGTTGGAATCTTAGCTGCTGGCAGGAAGATTGTATGACTTGAAGGATCATGGTACTGCAGGGTTTCCACAAACCCTTCAGGAGGATCAATCAGGATTTCTGATCTTCCATGTGAACTCAGGTAGTCTGCAATGGTGGAATATCCAATCCCCATAGAGCAGTTCTCCTGAGCAGCTGTGTTTCTAGAGAGATACGAGAAACTGCAGTCGGAGAGATCGAGCCAATCGCAGATTCCAACCTCATGATCGTCTGTACTTATCCAGAAACTGCTTGTTCCCCAGTATAACT
This sequence comes from uncultured Candidatus Cloacimonadota bacterium, assembly GCA_964652645.1. GTDB lineage: Bacteria > Cloacimonadota > Cloacimonadia > Cloacimonadales > Cloacimonadaceae > CAZZCS01. The sequence goes on from CAZZCS010000044.1 coordinate 13,959, forward strand.
TACTGTGATTCGTTTGCTTAGTGGAATCATCCATTGAAGCTAGAACGACCAGGTCTGGCTGAATCGAATCCAGAGAATCTGCTCTATAGAGCCCTCCTCCTTCAAGCTCGGTCTCAGTAGGAATAATGGGGATATGTGATACCCTGGGAGATTTTTGAGGACACCCGATCAGTACAAAAGCTACTCGCTGATTGTGTGGATAGTATTTCAGGACTTGAAGAATCCTGTCCTGATGAAGCTCATCCAGGCTTACTATCGCAATAGTCTGAGGATTCATTCCTATCTCTTGTCGCTACTACCTGGTTTGACCAGAGGGACTCCAGAAGCGCAAAGTTCGCATTCTTCAGGGAGCCAGGCGGGTACAGATACGGACATTAAGGGATGCAGAGGATATCCAAAATCAACCATTCCTCCAGATCTATCCACAATCGCTCCGATAGCTGCCACCTCAATATTCAAGCCTTTAAGACATTCGATAACCTCTACGACGCTTCCTCCAGTAGTGATGATATCTTCCACGATTACTACGCTTTGAATCTTTGAAAGGTCAAAGCCACTGCGGATAGTCATCTTCTCGTCTTTACGTTGGGTAAAGATAAACTTTTTGCCGAGTATTCTGGCAACGTCGAAGGCGAGTGCGATCCCACCATAAGCAGGTCCGACAACGGCGTCAAACTCGTGCTTGGAGAGCCTTTCTGCCAGGCGTTTACAAAGGCTGGAAGCTGTTTCAGGGTTTTGCAAGATCTTGATCTTCTCTATGTACTTGTTGCTGTGCTTACCTGAGGTGAGGAGAAAATGCCCTTCCAGCAGTGCATTTTCGCTCTTCAGGAGCTCCGATACAAAACTGGTGTCATCCAAAGATGCCAGGATTTCTATTGCTTTATCACTCTCTGGCTCAGGAACTTGTAGTTGAATTTTATACATGTCTCCTGCCATGCTAGGATAAGTCGCCATCATTCTCTCGATTAGCAAAAAGACTTCAAAACCATATTCTTCAAGCATGGACTTGGCAATCTCAGCCTCGAAGAGATTGTCAAAAGTGGCTATTGTAACAAGACTCGTTTCCATTTTTTGCTCCCTATTATATACTTTTGGACTAATGACCACAAAAACACTTATTACGTCAAGAAAAACTATTGCTCCTGCATACCATGTGGTCGTTCTTCCCTTGCCAGGATAAATCAAAGCGCTTATGCTTAATACTTATATGTCCATAGATCCATTTGCAATGTATGGATACATAACACCAGATGGCATAAAAAAAGAGGAGTCATGAGAAAATTCTTGCTTAAATTTCGACATCTCAAAGGATGGAATCGGAGGTACGATGAGTTATATTGTATTAGCACGTAAGTACAGACCACAGACTTTCCTGGAGATTTACGCACAGGACCATGTGACGACGATCATTAGAAATGCTCTGGAATCCAGGCGTATTGCCCACGCGTATCTGTTTTCCGGTCCTCGCGGAGTGGGGAAGACCTCATTGGCAAGGATTCTGGCAAAAAGCCTGAATTGTATTGAAGGGCCTACATCCAAGCCTTGCAACGTCTGCTCAAACTGTCGAGAGATCACTTCGGGAACAGCTTCGGACGTGATAGAAATAGATGGTGCCTCCAATACTGGCGTTGACGATATCCGCGAGCTACAAAGAGAATTGCTCTATGCACCCAGTCAATCCAAATATAAGATATACATAATAGACGAAGTTCACATGCTCTCCAAAAACGCTTTTAATGCCCTTCTCAAAACCCTGGAGGAACCACCTGAAAATGTGATCTTTATCTTTGCCACTACTGAACCCCACAAAGTATTGGCTACAATCGTGTCGCGCTGTCAACGCTTCGACTTCAAAAGAATACCCATCGAAGCCATAGTGGAGCGCTTGAAATACATTGTAAACGCTGAAAATATCAATATTGATAGCGAGTCGCTCTACCTGATTGCCCGCAAAGCGGATGGAGGCATGAGAGACGCCCTGTCTTTGATGGATCAAGTACTTTCTTATTGCACGAACGATATCAAAATTGATAAGGTTCGAGAGATCTTCGGGATTCTGCCAAACCAGGTCTACCAGACTATTTTAAATAGTATAGCAGATCACGACACTACTCAGATGATTTTGGAACTGCACTCAATCTTTGAGATGGGTATCGATGTCAGCGAATTGCTGAATGATATTATGGAATTCTGTCGCATAATTATCATGATCAAGCTGAAGGTGGCAACTCCTGAGATCAATCCAGATGAGCTTTATTGCTATGAAGAAATAGCCCCCAGATTCAGCCTTGATGAGCTAATGTACATTATTACCAGCCTCATGAATGTGAAGACCGAAATCAGGAGCAGCACAAATCCCTACTTTGTTTTGGAAGTTGCTCTTATCCGCCTTAGTAAAATGGACGAGATGCAGGATCTGGCAGCCATTATCCAGAGATTGGAATCTGGCTCAGCAGCTCAGAGCGTCTCACTTCCAGTACAGAACCTACCCAGTCCTAAAAGACAGAGTGTCACCGATATCCCAGCTCCCAAACCGAGCTCACCAGTAAACGAAGCTCCTCCAGCAATCGAAGGTTTTGATGAGAAAAGCCTAAAGCAAAACTGGGAAAGGTTAGTCAACAGGCTTCGTAAGGAAAGCAGCTTATCCGCCCTGGCTCTCAAAACATCCGAGATCAAGGATGTAAGCGCCAATGGCCTGGTTCTAAATCCCGATACGCCAAATAACTATAAACTGCTCTTGAAGCATCTGGATATCTTGCAGCAAATTATCACAGAGCTCTTTAAAACCAAAGTGAGAGTAACTCTGAACGAACCCAAAGCCCTCCCGATTGAAGAGGTCAAGATCATCCCGATTAATCAAATTATCGAGGAGAACCCGATTCTGAGCAAACTGGCGGAAATTACAAAATCCACTATCGAACCTGGTTGATGCAAGGATCCTGATTTGATCTTTACCATTGCAACTGGTCTGTATGTACTTGTCCTGATATATGTTAGCATCGGTATGGTGCTGAACCGTGCCAAACCCGGCAAGAGAATTGTTCCCATATCGATAATCATTGCTGCCAGAAATGAAGAAAGCAGAATCCATTATCTCTTGGAAGCGCTCGGGAAACTGGATTATCCCGAGGACAGTTACGAAGTCTTGATCGTTAACGACCATTCCACCGATGGTACCGCTGCTATTTTGGCAGGCTACGATGGCAAACATAACATCAGAGTGCTCCACAACGACATCGTTCGAGACGATCTGATCGGCAAAAAGGCTGCCATCCAATTTGGTATTCTCCATGCGAAGTACGATGTTTTCGCCTTTACTGATGCGGATTGTGTTCCCCATCCCCGATGGCTCAGAGCTATCAGCAATGGTCTGGATGAACAGACGGACTATATGCTGGGCTATACTTTTGTGTTGAATGGCGAGAAGGGACGGATCTTTAGCCTGAAAAATTTCGAACGTTCTATCTACTGCGTTTTAGCTGCTGCGGGGATGTACTACAGGAGACCAATCACCAGTTCTGCTTCGAACATGGTTTATCGCAGGAAATGCTTTATTGACTGTGGAGGCTTTGAAGGGATAGGTCATATCCGCTCTGGGGACGATGACTTGCTTCTACTGAAGATGATGCCCTATATCCGTAAAGCCCGTTTTAATACAAGCGTAGGAATGGTGATGCTGGCCATTGAGAATGGGGATGTCAAAACTCGCTACCATGCCAACATCAGGAAGGCTTCAAAGTGGCAACTGTTTCCCCATTGGCTCAAGCTTACTGCTTTCTTTGTCCTGGTGTACTTTGTGTGGTGGTATTTCCAGGCGGCTAGATTTGCCTTGGGTGAGCAGCAATTGATGCTTCCGCTCATAGTGAAAAGCGCAACAGAAATCACGATGATGAGCTTGATTCTGTTGCGCCTAAAGAAGTTAGAATTGCTTCTGTGGTATCCAGTAATGCTGGTATGGTATCCTATGAACTTTGTCTATTTTGGGCTCAGAGGTTACCTGGGCAGATATCACTGGAAATAGACTACATCTCCACCAGTTTGGCATCCACATATTCGACTTTGTTCAGGGCTTCCACGATTGACTTCAATTCGTCTGCAGTACCATCTACTTCCAGTACAATCAGTCCGTCGTTTGCACAAAAGTCTTTTGATACTTCATGCAGCCCGAGTCTTACTTTAATGTTACACCCGTACTCAGTAAGGATGTTCTGTACTTTGACGGCTTCAGTGCTACGATGATCGATCTTGATCAGAATTACTTTGTAAATCATATTTCACCTCTGATCCAACCCTGCAGTACTGCAGTGTTTCTGTCCAGAGATTTTTCTCAAAGACTGTGGGTAACTCTGAGCTTTGGTTGTTTTACCCTGCCCCGGTCTCAATAAAAATGAGTCCAATGATCTAGATTCGGGTCTGATAAACCTGCTATCTATGTCGGGATTATGGATTTAA
>CAZZCS010000045.1:0-18051 GCA_964652645.1 uncultured Candidatus Cloacimonadota bacterium
AGCCTGCCGGTCTATTTGTCGATGTCATAGAAGAAATCGCCAAGCGTGAGGGCTGGAGCATCGATTACCTCAAGGTAAACTGGGATTCTGGCATGCGACTACTGGAGACTGGAGAGATCGATCTAATGCCCGATGTAGCTTTGACTCCTGATCGCGCTCAGGTGTACTTGTTTCATGAGACCTCAGTCCTATCCTCGTGGTCTGAAGTTTATCTACCTCGAAACGAATTGGCCTCAAGTTTTCTGGACTTGGACGGTAAGCGAGTATCAACACTAGCCGGATCCATTCAGGAAAAAGTAGTTTCAGATCTGGCAAAAGACTTCGATATCCAAGTCCAACTTTCGACTTACCGCAGTTTTGAGGATGCATTCAAGGCCGTTGCCAGTGGAAGAGCTGATGCTGTGGTCGCCAATTACTTCATTGGCAAGGATCTCGCCGCAAAATACAAGATGCTACCATCATCTGTTATATTCAATCCTGTGCGTTTGTTCTTTGCCACAGGAAAAGGGACTGGTAATGATAGTGTGCTGCTTACGATTGATAAACATTTGAATCAGATGAAGTCTGACCCACAATCCATATACTATGCGTCACTTAAAAAATTATATCGCGAACCTGTCAGTATCGTAGTCCCCCCTTGGATCAAAGTCTCGCTCTTGATTATAGTCCCGATCCTTTTGATAAGCATGATTGCGAGCATCATACTGAAACGACAGGTAGATATTAGAACTTCAGAGCTTCGCATCATCAATCATGAGATGGAACAGAGAATTATTGACAGAACCAAAGAGCTGTCCATAGCCATGCAAAAAGCACAGGAGGCAGATAAGCTCAAATCCGCCTTTCTCGCCATAATGTCTCATGAGCTTCGCACCCCCCTCAATTCCATAATTGGCTTTACTGGGATCATCTTACAGGAACTCGCTGGGCCTCTAAATCAGGAGCAGAAAAAGCAATTGAACATGGTAAGAAAGAGCTCCCGCCACTTACTATCTTTGATCAATGACGTATTGGATATCTCAAAGATCGAAGCCGGACAGTTGGACCTGATCCAAGAAATATTTAGTTTGCGAGATTCCATCAGTCATGCCATTGACGCGGTGAAACCGATGGCTGAAACTAAAGGCCTGGAGCTGAAAACCATTATTGATAATGAGATAGATACAGTCCTGGGTGATAGAAGAAGAATTGAACAAGTGCTGCTAAACCTGCTGAGCAATGCAGTGAAGTTCACCCAATCAGGCTCAGTGTTACTAAAGTGCAAGAAAGCTGAGGGTTGGGTTGAGATTTGTGTTCAGGATACTGGAATCGGAATCTCAGATGATGATGCAGAAAAACTCTTTGAGCCCTTCTCGCAAGTAGATACAGGACTCACCAGAAAATACGACGGGACTGGTCTTGGGCTATCAATATGCCGAAAATTGTTGGAATTAATGGGAGGTTCAATAACTGTCGATAGCGAACCTGGAATCGGTTCGACTTTTAGCTTAAGATTCCCCATGAAACAGGAGGAAACGGATGCCGTATAGAGTACTAGTGATAGAAGATAATCCCGAAAACATGTATCTGATGTGTTTTCTATTGGGCCAAAATGGGTTTGAAGTAATTGTCGCTGAGAATGGCTTGGACGGTATAAGACTAGCTCTGACAGAATTACCGCATTTAATACTATTAGACATACAACTGCCTGAAATGGACGGATATGCTGTAGCAAGAGAATTAGTAAAACACGAGGAAGTCGCGGATATTCCAATTGTAACAGTAACCTCTTATGCAATGGTTGGAGATAGAGAAGCAGCCCTGGCTGCAGGCGCTGTTGGGTATATTGAGAAACCCATTGATCCTGACACCTTTATCGCTGAGATAACTCGTTTTATTCCAGGTTTTGATAGAAATGGAGCATAGTATGAAAATCATGCTGATTGACGACAATAATGAAAATCTTTACATGTTAGAAACTCTACTTGAGGGACATGGCTTCGAGACTTTTACCTCTTCAAATGGGCAGGAAGCTCTTGAATTGCTAGAGAATCAATCTGTCGATCTGATTATTAGTGACATATTAATGCCTGTGATGGATGGCTTTACATTCTGCAAGAAGATCCGAATGAACACACGTCATCAATACACACCCATTATCATCTATACCGCCACATACACAGGCCCCCAGGATGAGACCCTGGCACTGAAAATGGGAGCTAATAAATTCATCATAAAACCTTGCGAACCAGAAACCTTGATGGGTGAGGTGAATAAACTACTCTCCAGCACAGAAGCAAATCGAACTACTCCAGCCACTGCTGAAAATGAGGAAGAAGTGCTCAAGCTATACAATGAACGATTGGTCAGAAAACTCGAACAAAAAATGCTGGAGGCAGAGGCAGAAGTCGAGAACAGACTGCAGATTGAGGTTGAGCTCCTTTATAGCGAGCGAATGTTAAAAGACACGCAGCGAATTGGAAAAATAGGTGGCTGGCGAAGTGATGTAGATAGTGGAGCCATGCACTGGACTGAAGAAACCTATCGAATTCACGATCTCAATCCTGATGATTTTCGGGATGACTCAGCAAAGCTAGTCGGCTATAGTTTACAATGTTATCCAGAACCAGACCGCGAGGCTATAATGATGTTGTATGAGAAATGTATCCAGAATGGAGCTCCATATCAGTATGATTGTGCCTTTACAACTTATGCCCAGAGGCAATTGTACATCCGAACTGCCGGTTATCCCATGTATGAAGATGACAGAATTGTGGCAGTTGGGGGTTATATCCAGGACATTACAGAGCAAAAGAATGCAGAATTGGAAGGAATGAAGCTAAGAGAGCAGCTTGCCCAAACTCAAAAACTAGATTCCATTGGTAGATTAGCTGGAGGAATTGCTCATGACTTTAACAACCTCTTAACAGTGATTTTGGGGTATGGTGAAGATGCTCTCAATTCGTTGAGCCCCCACGACAAGGTTCATGGTGACATCAGCGAGATTATCAAGGCTGGGAATAGAGCAATGAACCTCACTCGTCAGCTGCTTGCTTTCAGTAAGAAAAATCAGTTTAAATCCAAAGTTGTTGATGTGAACTACATTGTAACCGATCTCAAAGCCATGTTGTTCCGTATTATTGGTGAAGACATCAAGTTTGAGACTCATTTATGTGCCTCAGAGTGCCTTGTAAAAGCTGATCCAAGCCAGATCGAGCAAGTTTTTCTAAATCTAGTGATAAATGCCAGAGAGGCCATGCCATTAGGAGGGACTATAACTATTGAGACAGAACTTATCCCGGCTAATGAGCTTCAAGACTCCCGTCAAAAGATCACTTCCAGGAAAGTGATGATACGAGTACGAGACACGGGAACTGGCATGAGCCAGGAAACTATGAAACATGTATTTGAACCGTTTTTTACCACCAAAGATAGCACAAAAGGAACTGGGCTGGGTTTGTCGACTGTATATGGAATTATTAAGCAATCTGGTGGAGACATTGTCGTCGAGAGTATCGAAGGATCTGGCACATGTTTTACACTTTGCCTTCCCGAGACTCTTGACAAACTTGATTGTGTCCAGAATATATCTGATAATATGTCCCTTGCAGGCAATGGCGAACATATCCTTGTCATTGAAGACGACAACTCTGTCCGTAGATTAGTCCAGAAAACTCTTACTGAGGCTGGTTATACAGTCGTCACCAGCGAAAGTGCTGATAAAGCGACTCAGCTTCTTCAGAATGGGATGAAACCTGATCTGATTATCTGTGATATTATTATGCCGGGCATGAATGGTATAGAATTTACCAAAGCGACGTTAAACATCAATCCTGATGTTTCTATCATTTTGATCTCTGGATATGCGAGCTCTGGGATGGGAGAGCTTGAATCCATGTCTGTAGAAATACCTTTTATTCAAAAACCCTTCACCAAAACCGATCTTCTGGGACAGGTGATGCGGTCTCTGGAGAACAAAGTTCTGGCCACCAGACTCCGCATTCTGATGATAGACGACGATGAAGATATCAGGATTCTGATGAATCGGGCTTGTTTGAAGAAAGGTTTCTTCTTCAACGGTGTGGGGACTTTGGATTCAGCCCTCAATGCACTTCAAAAGGACAAATACAACTTGATCTTAGTGGATAAAAACATCCCTGGTAGCGATGGACTTACCATTATCCAGGAGATCCGCAAAAGTGGATATCAGATACCCGTCATCATCGTCTCTGGAATTGGGCTCGATATTGATGAAGAGATGGCTATAAGGCAAAACATCATATCCGTATTGGAAAAAGACGCCAGTTGTTCCAAGCTGCTGAACAAGATTGAAGACATAGTAATCAAGAGTCCAAGATTCAATTAGTGGCTACGAAACAAGCTCCTGCGCCACGAACTGAGTAGTGCATATTACAGGCAGGGATAAACACCGATTCGCCTGGGGATAGCACTATGCTTTGTTCACCAGAAATCACTGCTATGCTACCTTCGTAACAGAATACGATCACTGCGCTAGAGATATCTGACGAGAATTCTCTCTTGCCATCAAGAATGATGTTATATATTTGAAAATCATCGACTGGGACAGGATACTTGCTTTGGGTAGATGCCATCTTTTCCGGGGTTACTTTCTCTAGTTTGAACTCATCAAAGTTTAAGACCGATACCAGTTCTGTCACATCGATGTTTTTACTGGTCAGACCTCCTCTGAGAACATTGTCTGAGTTTGCCATGATCTCGATACCCGCACCCTCAAGATACGCATGAAGTATTCCAGCAGGCAGGAAAACAGCTTCCATGGGGTTCAAAGTAATGATGTTCAAAAAGAGGGGCGATACAATCCCGATATCATCTGGAAACTGCTCGCCCAAGCGCTGAAGCCAGTATCTAATGGTTTTATGCTTTTCATGTTGGAGATCGATAAAAATATCTTCCTGATCCAGTTCCACGGCAACTCTGGCCAGGAGGTTATCCTTTTTGGATTTATCCAGCCGGAGTAAATCTGTAAATAAATACCTGAGGTTCCTTTCATTGGGGCTTGCAGCGAAACTGGCAAAGCTGGGCAAATAGTGATCCAGGCCGAAAGTGTAAAAATTCGATACTAACTCATCGTAAGGTCGAAAGCCACACATTGCATGAAACTCTGTGAGAGCGCAGATCAATTCGGGTTTATGATTTGAATCCAGATAGTTGCGCTGGGGACTGGAAAGAGGAATCTTTGCCTTTGACTCTCTGTTGAAACCATAGGCAGCCTGAACTGGATCTGGATGAGCCTGAATTGATAGAGCTTTATCAGCAGCCAAAACTTTCAGGAGAAAGGGAAGTTTTCTATTGAGTTTCCTATAATGAGAGCCCAGCATTTTCTTCGGAGCTCTGGATATGGCCCGATCAAGGTCAATCTCGACTTCGTTCATGACAACCTTTGAGGGGGCTTTGGGATGTGCACCCATCCACAGCTCTGCTAAGGGCTTACCGATCCTATCCGTTTGTCCCGTTAGTTTTTGAATGAATGTCTTTGACCCCCATTCATAAGGCATAGACTGATTTAACATTTTGTACATCATCAATCCTCTGAACAATGATTTGTCATTGCTTCGATTCTTTCTCGAAGCAGAGAAAGCACTGGAGTAAACCTAATAATTTTCTTGTGAGCATTCTCCAGAACCAGTCTTGCCTTCTCGATCTCATTTTCGTGAAGGTAAACTCGTAATAAATCCTCATAGTAGATGCTGGCATATGGATTTGTCTCAATTGCTTTCTCAAACAATTGGATTGCCTTTTGGAACTGCCCTATCTTCCAGGCACTGGTCCCAAAAGCATGAATGTAATCAGAATTTGTGAATACAGAGATGTTCTCGTATTCAGTAAACAGATTATATGCTCTCAGCCAGACCCCTTTTTTGCAGTAAATTAGTGCCCCTAATAGTGTTAAATGCTTGTGTTTACCTACCTTGCTTTCACTTTCATATAAGTATTTCAGAGCTTCATCATGCTCATTCAAGCGGATAAGTTGCTCGATGAGCAAGAAGTAGATAAAGGGGTTACTGTTGGAGTAATAGAGGTTACTCTTGATTGTTTCTATACTTTCTCTGTGTTTTCCAATATAGGCTAGGGTCAATGCTTTATTATACTGAACTTCTGCAGTTCTATCATCTATCTGATCGTAGTATGAGAGCGCTAGTCTGTACTCGTTTAGGGCAAAATAGCAGTTGCCGATTATGTATTTGAGGTGATTATCGGATGGATTGAGGGATAACGCTTTCTGATATGCTGTGATAGCTTTGTCGAACTGGAGTTTCTTGGAACAAATATCGCCCAGGCTCAGATAGACCTTCTCCTCTTCTGGATACTTTTCAATGGCACTCTCAAGCAGATTTACAGCGAGTATCCAGTTTTTTTCTGAGAGTACCTCAGCTCTTATGATCAGATTGTGCAGTTCACTATTCATTGTCGAGATCTCTCAGTATTTCTTCAATAGCTCGCTTTAGTTGAACATCATTGTTCTGAATGATATCGTTTGGTGTCATATCCACGAGGATGTCTGGCATGGCACCAGTTCCCTCCATATTTGTACCGTCGAGTTTGTACCATCCACTGCCCGGCATTCTCATAGAAGAGCCATCGATCAAATCGTACTGCCAGGTCCCTATTACAGAACCACTTGAGGGCATGCCAATCACTTTCCCTAGCTTGAGTTCCTGATATATTATTGGGAAAATCTCTCCGTCTGAGAAGGAAGCTTCATCTACCAAAACGATGGAAGGTTTGTTCCATATTCTACGTGGCTCAAGCCGCCTATCGACACTCATTCTTCTGCTTGTGGAGTATGCATAATGCTGCTTGAGAAGAAAAGTAGCAATTAGATCGTGTATGCGACCGCCTCTGTTCCCTCTCATATCTATAACGAGTGCTTCTTTGTCTGCATTATCTTTAAAAACGTCACGGATGAAATTGTCATAATCCACATTACCCATTGCAGGAACATGGACATAACCAAGACGACCATTCGATTCACTGTCAACAAGCGCTTTTCTAGTTTCGGTTTGGAATCTGTAGTGGAGGTTATAATGATCTCCTCTGCTCAGACCATCAATCTGTACTTCGATGGTTTCATCCCCACGTTTGAACCCAAGGCGCATACGTTTACCTACTTTCCCGGCCAGCAATGAATCAAGAGCTGTATACTGAGTGATCCTCGTACCATCAATTTCGGTTAGGATATCTCCTGCTTTTACTCCATACAATAAGTGTAGTCTTGTATAAGGATATACACGCATAATCCTGATACCTTCAGGTAAAACGCTATAGTAATCGAATTCTACACCAATTGATGCGGTAGAGACGGCATAGTGGCTCTTATCTACCCTGGGGTAAAAACCAGTATGAGAGGCATTGACATCTCCAATCATTTCATTGACGATTGTCTCTACGTCACTAATGGACTGGGCCTGATCAATGTACGGCCGATAGAGTTCATACACATCTTCCCAGTTTTTCCCGTGCATATCGGGATCGTAAAAGTTTAACCCGAAAGCTCCCCAAACTTGCTCAAACACCCGTTTGTTCAGGGTTTGCCTGTCGAACTCGTAGTCATATCTGAGTTTCTGTTCTTTCGTTGCTTTAGTTGCGAGATTGTAGGATTTGATGATCCCGTTTTCCAAGTAGTACAAGCTATTCTTTACTAGGCGAAATTGCCCAACATTACGTCCCAGTTTCTTCTCTTCTTTGATGTTTTGGCCGTAGATGTTTGCCTTCTTGATGATAGTGTCGTTATCCCTGATGAACCCGTCTTGTATGTAGTAAAAAGTACTATCGTCGATTACCTTTATCACGTAGAGATAGTTACCGGATTGTCTGATAACAGGATACACTCTTTTATCTATGTCTGTCCACTCAATCTTGAACTCATGGGATTGTTTCTTCACATCCTTATTCTCTGGTTTATCGGACTTGTCACCACTATCTTCGATGTCTTCATCGATCTCATCATCGATAATGGAGGGATCAACTTTCTGAGACTTATCATTCTTTGCTAAGACTTCTTTCCAGTAATCTTTCTCAAGTTCAAATTCATCCCTGGCTTCGAAATCCAATCTATAGATATCTCCACCTCTGCTGTAAAGAATTGACTTGCTGTTTGGCAACCAATTGATCCAACCAATTCCATTATCATCGTTAAGAATCTTCCTGCTGGTCCCAGTTTCAAAATCATATAAAAATAGTTCCCTAATCCAAATATCTTCTCTGATGGAAGCATAAACGGCATGTTTCCCATCCGGACTGATTGAAAATCCGCTTGAGACAAAGTTCTTGTTATCTATACTGATGATGTTTCCAAACAATGAATCGGCAACAGCTATATTACCTGCCATGCGTTCATTTGTATAGCTGATAATCCATCGATTTGTGGCATCCCGAGTCACACTATCCACATGATACTTATCCTTCCCAAACCAATCAATGGGAACGATGCTTGAGGTAGAATCAATCACCATTTTGAAAAGTGAGTTGATACCCTTTGACATCCTGTTCAGGATTACCGTCCTGCCATCTGGCAGGATGTTTATATCCTGGACACCGGCGTGATCATCAGTTAAACGTTTTGGGGTGCCTCCCTTCGAGGGAACTGCGAATAAGTCGTACCTGTGAGAGAAGATCGTTAAGAGCTCATCATCGGATACTGCAAAGCTATAAACATCATTTGCCACACTAGATCTTACCTGAGTATCCATCCACATATCTGCTGGAATGTTTACCTGGAGTTTGCTGACTCTAGTACCCCCGATTGCAGTTGGGTCATATTTCCAGATCTGGTCGAATCGCTCAAAGACAATCCTGTCATTCTGTCTGGCTATTGAAATATCCCTGGCAGACCATGTATCAAAGTGAGTGATTTGAAATGGTCTTGTGAAGTCAAGGTTTTCGACTCTGTACAATTGAAATCTCTGGCCATCTGAGCCACAGAAAAACAATGAGTTTGAGTGCATGGAGAACCTGGGATATCTTTCTGTAATAGGAGTATTCGTAAGTCTTGTGTATTCTGTGGAATCGATATCAACCATCCATAACTCGCCGTTTATGCTACCCCGGTATGCTTCACGATGTGGATCTCCCCTCCGATTGAAGACAATCTTATTGTTATCCTTAGATAGGCTTGCAAAGGGATGACCAATTTCAGCGATCATGGTAGGTCTGGAGCCATCTAGTGGGATTCGATACATGGAGCTTCCCCATGGATAGTTGTGTCTGCTTCCCAATAGCGCTGACCCATCAGCATACCAATCGGAAATGCTGTATGACTCTCGGATGATTACTCTCGATGGACCACCACTTGAAGGCATCAGATACAAATAGTTCTGACCTTCACGGTTTGAATTGAATGCGATATAGTTTCCATCTGGAGACCATATCGGATTCCATTCGTTTGCCTCAGTAAAGGTGAGTCTTCTTGCGTCTCCCCCCTTGAATGGAACAATCCATAGGTCATCTTGATAGACAAAACAAATCTGGCTTCCATCTGGGGATATTGCTGGATCTTTGGCAAAAACAGGTTCGAAGGCAAACAGGGCTGCACTCGAAACTACGATTAGGATCATTATGACTATTCTCTTGAGCATTATATTTCTCCACATTGTTTTCAATTCAGGCCTGCAAGTTTCCTACGCAGACCGTGCTTATGGTTAATCCTTCTCGACAAATATCGGGTTGGATTGAATGGACTTTATCTGATACGAATGTTTCAAAATTCTAATCAGTGTATCAGGATATGCCACTTGATCTGCTTTAATCTCCAGTTTATCTGCTCTGACCTCTTGTAAAAAACGACTCATATCGTTATCAAGATCCGTCTCCAATTTCTTCACTTCTTCAGATAGTAGTTCTATAGCCTCGGGGTCTATCTCTTGTGCTTGCTTGAGTTTGATTAGCTCTTTAGTTTTGATCATGAGAAGATTCTTGTAGTAGGCACTGATTGTGATTTCAATCTCAAGCGGTAAAGATTCCTGATTCCCCAGAAATCCAGCACTGATGGAACCAGTAGCTTGAATTGAACCACTGTGAAGAACGCAATGTCCGTTTAAACCCTTGATGCCCGTTTGAGCAAAGACAATGGAGTTCCTGATCATCTCCTGAAACTTGACGCTGGATCTAGTGACCAGCTTCGAATCTATGATGGAACTTGCATATATATTACCTAACACATGCACAAAACTCTTGGAGCAATCTCTGATCTCACCCTCGACATCGAGATCTCCTTCACAGTAGACACTCGAGTTTATTACATCACCAGATACGGATACTGATGACCCAGCAGTAATATTACAATCTGTGAGATTCCCACCAAACTCGAGCCTGGCGGGAGTTCTCAAGCAGCAATCTGATAAATCGTGATTGATTTTAATGACGTCCAATATGCAGATCTTTCCTTCTTTAGAGAGATATGGATAGCCAGCTATGGTGCTTACATAACGGGATTTATCTTCATCAAATCTTACTCCATATCCGTTAATGTGTAGCAGGGAATCCATATCAAGGCTGCCATCAATCAGCATCTCACCGAAGATATTGTAAACTGAGCCTTCACCATCGAAGAGATTGTAACTAAAATCCGCCAGCACAGAGTCTTTCCCGAAGAATGTAAGCTTTTGAAGCTGCTCAAGAGGTAACTCATCAGGATCTGAAAACTCGGATTCAAAGTAGTAGTTCATTGCCTGCCTGGCTGCCCCGCGCTTGCATATGGCTATTGGAAATGGGGTATTGAACTCTTTGTCGGTGCCATCCTGGCTCATCTTCTTCAGTGCTTCTTCAATTCCATATTTGATTCCAATCTCGTCAATCAAATCCAGTATTTCCTGCTCATCTATCAGTTTACCTGTCTGCTGGATGGTCATCCAGGCAGACATAGCATCATCGGCCACTTCAATCAATACTCTGCCTGATTTACTCTTGTGAGCTTTAGTCATTGCATACTCCAATCAGGTTAATTTGTCTGTTTAATGTACCATCTCTACGATAAGAAAAGTAATTTGGTGACTCGAAGGTACATACTTCAATTTCTTCAATGTTTTCAGGCACCAAGCCAGCTGACAAAAGCTGCATCCGGATGGCTCTTCTGATGTCTATATGCCTGTAAGCGCTGTCAAGGGGTTCCGCTTGTATACCCATCAGAGACTGATTAAAATCCAACCAGGTTCCTTCGTCTACCTCGTAGTGTTTCTGGCAGATTCCAGCGCCAATGATCGCTTTCAGATCTTCCGGTATACACTCGAAGTCTGCGACAAATCTGTCAATCGCTTTTACCACTATATTCTGCCTGGTCCCTTCTCTGCCACTATGAATTGCCGCGACTACACACTTTTTCTCATCGTAGATGACTACAGGAAAGCAGTCTGCAGTGCGGATCAAAAGGTAGAGCCCCGGGATGTTTGTGATCAAGCCATCGGCAATGGGGATTTGCGGCATCTCGTTCCAACCCGCTCCAGCTTCATCCTCACAGACGACATGAACACGATTTGAATGAGTCTGTTCACAGATAACCGTCCGTCTTACTGGAATAGTCTTGCCCTCTATCACAAAATCTGTATGCTTCTTCATCAACCCTCGATAGTCTTTAGAGACGTCTCCCATGTATGTGAAGATTTTCATTTCTGAACTCCCAAAGGCATAATGGCACTGGCAGGACGATATATCTCTTTGTTCTTGTTTAGAATGAGCATTCGCTGGATATTGTGGATGAACCTACCAAGAATATTGAGCCCGTGTAGAGTCCAGACCAGGCAGATAAAGGCTGATATCATCAATGTGAATTTTACCCCAATCTTGCTGGATAAAGACCCTGCCAGAAGACTACCAAATGGAGCGATGGACATATAAGACATTGTATATAAACTCAGCACCCTGCCCCTCATGTTGTCATCAACAACGGCCTGAATAATCATATTGGCTGTGGCCATTTGAAACATCATACACAACCCGATCACCAGAAGCAAAGACATACTTACTACCATGATGGTAGAATTTGCAAAAACCATCAGCAATACACTTACTATGATGCCCGCAAACACCATTCGTTGCCCCAAGCCTTTTATAGTTTGCCTTGAGGCAAGATACAAAGCACCAGCTAAAGCTCCTATCCCGATGGTTGACATCATGAGCCCCAGAGTCCTGGAATCGCCATTCAAAACATCCCGGGCAAACACCGGCAATAAGGTTGCATAAGACATCCCAAACAGGCTAAACACAACGATGTTTGAGATCATAAATCTGATGGGAATATTCATCCACGCATATTTCCAGCCTTCAAAAACGTTCTTCACAACGGATTGTTTCCGTCTCGGAGCAGCTGCGTATTTAACCCGGATCAATAGCAACATGAATATCACAGGAAGATATGATAAGGCATTGATAGCAAAGCAATATCCTTCACTAAACAAGGCAATCAAAACCCCTGCCACTGAAGGGCCGATCAATCTGGCCCCGTTAAACATTGCCGAGTTCATAGCTATAGCATTGGGTAGCATGCTCTTATGACCAACCAGATCGATCACGAAAGACTGACGTACTGGTGCATCCAAGGCTTCAATAATACCTTGCATCAGGCTCAAGACAATAAGTGGAGTTAAGAAGCTGGAATTGATATAATTTGTCAAAACCATCACTGCCAGAATCGAAGCTTGCAAAAAGGCTGCCGTTTGGGTTCCGATTATAATCCAATGCCGATTGAATCTGTCGGCAATATCGCCTGCAAAAGGGCTGATAAAAACAGATGGTATCATGCTCAAAAAACTAACCAGACCCAATAAAAACACTGAATCCGTAAGCCTGTAAACATACCATCCCATAGTAGTTCGCTGGATCCAGGTCCCAATCAGGGATATAGCCTGCCCCGAGAAAAACAGTCTGTAGTTTCTCATTGACAGGGCTTTGAACATGCTGGCGAGTTTCATTGCCATAAATCTAAAGAATAAACCTCGACAAGTCTTCGCTTTCAATCAGCGGTGATAGTTTTTCTGCCACAATTTTGGCACTCACAGATATCTTTTTCACATTACTCTCGGGAAGATCGAACAGATGCTCGTCCAGAAGGGCATTCATAATGGTGTGAAGTCTCCTGGCTCCGATATCTTCCATCTTTTCGTTTGCCAGCGCGGCAAATCTGGCAATCTCTTTTATCGCAGTGGGTTGAAACTTCAGGCTTACCCCTTCAGACTTGAATATTGCCATATACTGTTTGGTGAGAGCATTCTCTGGTTCATCGAGAATGCGTTCAAAATCCCCTTGAGCCAGGCTGTGTAGCTCCACTCGAATCGGAAATCTACCCTGTAGCTCAGGAATAAGGTCTGATGGCTTGGCGGTATGGAAAGCCCCGGCAGCAATGAAAAGGATATGAGCAGTATCGATGGTGCCGTATTTTGTGGGAACAGATGATCCCTCCACGATAGGCAGAAGATCTCTTTGTACGCCAGATCTGGATACGTCAATCCCGCCATGCTTGTCTGAAGTGGCTATCTTGTCTATCTCATCTATGAAAATTATGCCATTGTTCTCTACCAGATTCTTAGCTGTTTCTACCACTTTTTCTTTGTTTACCAGGCGATCTGATTCTATCATGGCAAAGTATTTCAAAGCTTCACTGATCTTCATCTTGCGAGTTTTATTCTTGTGCTTGCCCGGCATGAGATTGGAGAACATTTCGGAGAGGTTGAGATCCAGCATTTCCAGATTGAAATTTGACATAATCTCAATCTGAGGCATTTGATCGTCTTCGATTTTGAATTCTACCTCTCGATCGTCCAGCTTGCCTGAAAGGAGCTTCTCATACATTTTGCTTCTGGTTCTTTCCTGTCTCTCTTTCTGCTCTTCAGTATCAAGCTTTTCCTCTTTGCTCTTCCTGTTTCCCTTGGGGATTAGCACATCCAAAACATGTTGATAGCCATTGTGTAGGGCAAGCTCTTGCACTTCTTCCGTCATTTGATGCTTCACCTGATTGACGGCTATGCTCATAAGCTCACGAACCATAGATTCGACATCGCGGCCCACATAACCGACTTCGGTAAATTTGGATGCTTCCACCTTGATAAACGGTGCATTTGCGAGTTTGGAAAGCCTTCTGGCAATCTCTGTCTTCCCTACTCCTGTGGGCCCAATCATGATGATATTGTTGGGAATAATCTCGTCTTGCATCTCGCCTTCAATCTGCTGCCGGCGCCACCTGTTTCTCAGTGCTATGGCCACAGCTCTCTTGGCTTGATGCTGGCCAACTATATATTTATCCAGTTCTTGTACAATCCTCTGGGGAGTGAGAACTTCTGCCGAAATCATTAAACTTCCTCTAGTACATAGTTGTTGTTTGTGTATATGCAAATATCTGCAGCAATGCCAATTGCCTCAGTCACAATCTGTTTATTACTCAGCTTGGTATGCTTTACCAAGGCTCTTGCAGCAGCCAGGGCATAGTTTCCTCCGGAGCCAATTGCTATGATCCCGTCGTCTGGCTCCAGTACATCACCTACTCCACTGATTAGAATTATACCGCTCTTATCCCCTGCGACCAACATAGCCTCCAGTTTTCGGAGATACTTATCCGACCGCCACTCTTTGGCAAGATCCACAGCCGATTTCTTCAGACTGCCCTTGTTGCTTTTCAACTTCTCTTCAAACTTTTCAAAGAGGAAGATAGCATCAGCCGTTGCACCAGCAAAACCACTAATTACGTTGCCGTCATACAGCTTACGAATCTTGATAGCGGTGCCCTTGACCACGGTATCACCCAGAGTAACCTGTCCATCACCACAGATGGCTGTATGTCCGTTTCGATGTAATCCAATTATTGTAGTACCATGAAAACTGATCATTGCTCTACCTCGCTCTCACTGTCTTGTTCATCGATTAACTCATCGATAGTGGATTGAACTGGTTCTGCAGACTTGGGTTCAATCCTCATTTCCAGAGCTTTCTGCAGTTTTGCATTCACCAAATCCAGGTACTCCGGGGCTGAATTCGCCATGATTACATCAAAGATTTCATCTGTACCCAGGGTTTCTTTTTCGAGTAATACTTCAGAGAGGAGGTGCAAGAGCTTCTCATGTTGCTTTAGTAACTCAATGGCTTTTTTATGAGACTCATCAATGATTGCGTGGATTTCACTGTCCACCATCTGAGAAGTCTCATTACTATAGTTGTCTCTGGCCACGAGTTCTTTACCCAGATACACTTCGCCTTGATCTTTACCGATTGTCATGGGGCCGATTTTGTCGCTCATACCCCAGGTGCAGACCATCTTCTTGGCTATATCGGTACTACGCTCCAGGTCGTTTCCTGCTCCAGTGGTAAGCTCACCAAAGACAATTTCCTCTGCAGCGCGTCCACCCATAAGAGTAACCAGGAGTTGCTTCAGATAGGAGCGCGAGTATCCCGTTCGATCAGACAGGAGGTAATGAGTGGCTCCCCCTGTAAATCCTCTGGGGATTATGGAAACTTTGTGCACCGGTTCCGTCTTGTCCATGAAGACGGATGTGAGTACGTGTCCAATCTCATGATAGGCTGTCAGTTTCTTATCTTCTTCAGAGATCACTCTACTCTTCTTTTCTTTTCCCAGTATCAGCTTATCCTTGGCCTCTTCAAAATCTATCATACCAATCTGGCTTTTACCCTTACTGGCCGCAACCAGAGCAGCTTCGTTTACCACATTTGCCAGATCCGCACCACTAAATCCTGGCGTCCCTCTGGCTATGATTTCAAAGCTAATGTCCGGAGCCAGAGGTACTTTGGCGGCATGGACTCTCAGAATCTCAGTTCTGCCCTTTATATCTGGAAGATCGACTGTAACCTGCCTGTCGAACCTGCCAGGTCTCAATAGAGCAGGATCGAGTATATCAGGTCTATTCGTGGCAGCGATTATAATAACTGCTTCATTAGGCTCGAAACCATCCATCTCGACCAACAACTGATTCAAAGTCTGCTCTCTCTCATCATGTCCGCCACCCAGTCCTGTACCTCTATGCCGCCCTACAGCGTCTATCTCATCGATGAACGTAATGCAAGGTGAGTTTTTCTTTGCCTGCTCGAAGAGATCTCGAACTCTGGCGGCTCCTACTCCCACGAACATCTCCACGAAGTCTGAACCGCTGATGGAGAAGAAGGGAACTCCAGCTTCGCCAGATACAGCCTTGGCCAAAAGGGTCTTTCCTGTTCCTGGACGGCCAACTAGCAGTACTCCCCGGGGAATCCTGCCACCCAATCTTTGGAACTTCTTTGGGTCTTTGAGGAAGTCAACTATCTCCTGCAGCTCTTCTTTGGCCTCGTCAACACCTGCCACATCCTTGAATGAAACTTTGCTTTTGCTTCCCTGATGAAGCCTGGCTTTGCTTTTACCAAAACTAAATGCTTTGGAATTCTGCGAGTTCATCCCCCGCATAAAGAACATCCAAAAGCCGATCAGAAGCAGGAAAGGCAGCAAGTATGAGATGATGCCAATCCAGCGAGATGGCTTCGTAGTAGTGACCTTTATCCCTTTTAACACCAGAGTATCCACCAGCCGGGGATCCTCAAAAGGTAGTATCGTATGATACTTTTTCCCACTGATGTCGGTGTAATAAATATCATTATCGGCAAAATCTACAGAGGCAAGCTCTTCGTTATGCATTCTATTGAAGAAATTGGTATAGCTTTCCTTGAACACCTGCTGTTTGGATCCGTTCCAAACGTGGTATAGAATCAGAGTGATCATCAAGGCCACAAATACATAAGTGATCGAGAAAGATGGTTTCTGATTGGATACATTGGGTGCGAACGGCTTTTTCCCAGAATCAGCATTTGGCTTTGGGGTCTCGATATCTCCATTCTTTCTTGTGCGCTTCTTGGAGATCAGAGAACGGATGATACTGACGAGCCAAATTGTGAGGATCGCGATTATGAAAAACCCTATATAGACACTAAAATTGCTGATCACACTTGCATCCACATCTGGCAGACCTCCACCGGGTATGGTGGGCACGATCCTGCTCTGGATGCCTGTCGTATCGGCAATCTGTGCCGATAAGACCAGGATCTTTACCATCAAGCCTGAGGCCAGAACTAATCTTTTCATGAATATATATCTTCCTTCAATATACCTATGTAGGGCAGGTTCCGATAGTGCTCGTTATAATCCAAACCATAGCCCACGACAAACTCATTTCCGATCTCGAAGCCCACATAATCAAAGCTGACATCAATCTTGTGAGCTTTGGGCTTATCCAGAAGCACACACACTTTCACAGAAGCAGGATTGTGCTTTTGAATGTAATCTTTAATATACTGCAAAGACAGGCCCGAATCCACTATATCCTCTACAATTATCACGTCCCGGCCGGAGATGTCTATGTCTATATCCTTTTTAATCTTTACTACTCCCGAGCTCTGAGTACCGCTGCCATAGCTGGAAATGGCCAAAAAATCCACCTCTACTGGAATGGTAATATTTCTCAATAAGTCTGCCAGAAAGACAAATCCACCCTTTAGAATACCAATAAAAATCGGATCTTTGTCTTTGTATTCACTCGAGATATTCAGCCCAATCTCTCGGGTTCTGGCTTGGATTTTATATTCATCGAACAATACGGACGAGATGTCACAGTTCATTACGTTCATTTCTAACTCCTGTGGATTATTTTCTGTTGGCAGGACGCTTTCTGCCTGTATTTAACCGCTCTGCAGTGATTTGCAAAAAGTGGCTTGTGCTTTCGTCGCACTTTACGCGCTCATCTATTCTGTGGCCTACGACCCAGAATAACTTCTCTTTATCTTCCAGAACAGGTACCATATCCCTTTCGAATTTTGGGACTTTTTCGTCAATGAAAAATTCTTTGAGTTTCTTATGGAACTTCATGCCCAGCGGGATAAATCTATCACCTGGGGCTCTTGATCTGATCCTGAATGGCAGCATCAGCTTGTCTGCATCCACCACCACTGAAAAAGGATCACTTTTTGTATAGAGATCCTCAGACATTACCTTGAAGTGTTTGAAGGCAAAACGGTGATCCATGTGAACAAAGAAAGCCCGCTCTTCTTCCACCTCGGCAGCCTCAAAGGTAG
>CAZZCS010000046.1:0-17972 GCA_964652645.1 uncultured Candidatus Cloacimonadota bacterium
TGCTAAATCACTATGCTACTACAAACCCGAAAGCGTATAGAGTGCTAAATGTGTGTTAGATGAGTTTCTTCCCAGCGACATAGACGTCTGAGACCTCATACTCATGCCCGTAGAAAACCAGCTTGCTGATGATGCTATCCAGATCATCGAGGTCACGATCCTCAAGGCTCACAAAGAGCATATCAGCCTGTTTTCCTGCCTTTAGGCTGCCAATGCTATCCTGCATGCCCAAGACCTCTGCAGAGCCCAGAGTGATGCTGTATAGAGCTTCCTCTGGGGAAACAGGGTAAGAAGACTGCCTAAAGTTCATCAGCTTGGCGTGATAGAGCATAGAGAGGCTGGTGCCAGCCCCCACATCGGATCCCAGGCCGTAGTGCAATCCCGCTGCCTTGATTCGCTCCAGGGCAAATTCGCCGCTCTTGAGGAAGAAATTGGAATCCGGACAGTGGGCAATCCTGGTATCTGTAGCTTTGAGGACGCAAAGTTCTGCCTTGGAGAGATGGATGCCATGAGCCATGATTGTATGTGGCCCCAGGATACCGTACTGCTCGTAAACCTTTGTATAGCTGTTTGTCTGGAAGATGTCTTTGACCCAGGTGATTTCAGCTTTGTTTTCAGAAAGGTGAGATTGGATCCTGGCCTTGTGATCCTGGCAAAAACGACCGATGAGGCCCATCAATTCACGTGAGCAGGTGGGAGCAAAGCGAGGTGTAAAGATATAATCCAAAAGAGCTGATCTGGCGTGCCATTTATGGTAGAGTTCGATGCTGGTATGATAGGCATAGTCTGTGGTCTGAAGCAGGCTTGAGGGTGAATTCATATCCATCAGTGTCATGCCGATGATGGCGCGATAACCAATCTGTTCCGCGATTTCAAAGGCAGTGTCGCAGGCAATCTGTTGGGGTGCGGTATAGATCACGGCGGTGGTAGTGCCACATCTGAGTAATGCATTGAAAAAGTCTTGGGAGAGACGCCCTGCATAGGCAGCATCGGCAGATCTTGACTCCTCGGGAAAGACGATATCGCTCAGCCAGGGGAGGAGAGCAGGTTTGAATTGTCCCCGGATGTAGTACTGAGAGAGGTGAGTGTGCAGATCGATCAGGCCAGGCAGGCAGATCTGATGTCTTTTGTCCTGGCAGTCTTGATGGATCAGGCTGTCGTAGGGCTCGATGCTGCTGATCTGGCTATCAGTAAGGCCGATCACATGATCACGTAACAGCTCCGTGGCATCGGGGCTGATGGGGTTCAGAATATTCGTTCTAATCTGTGTCATAACGCTCCCTCTTGATCTCGATTACTTTCGCATCTGCGATTCCAAAGTGAAGCACAGGCTCATTTTGAGATGTGGTGCCCTTGGCACTCTGTAATTCACGGATGAGGCTGTAGGTGGCTTTGGATTTGTCCTGAAGAGTCACTCTTACTCTTGTGCCAAATGCAGGAGTATTGGGGTGGCTGGCAAAAGAATCCCTATCATTGAGTAAGACCACCTCATCGTCTACCCAGACTGGTTTCACGATAATTGATTTGTTCCTGGTAGCGGTGACATTACGCAAGAGCCGGGTGCCATTTCCACTACCCACTACAAGATCCAATCTGCCGTCTCTATCCAGATCGGCAGTGGCATTTCCCCAGCCGTTGTAAACTCTGGCACCAGCCAGCCAGGTAACATCGGTAAAGGTGCCATCCCCATTGTTTCGATAGAGGTAAGACCTATCGTTTTGATACACTGAGGTAATAAATAGATCCAGTAGTCCATCGTTATCTGCATCGAACCACAGGGGGTCTGAATGCAGCTCGTCGAAGGTGATTCCTGCCTCACTGGTGACGTCTGTAAACTGCCAGTAATACACGCTATCTGCGCCGATTACTCTCATCTGCAGGCCATCGTTTCGTAGTAGCATGGAAACATCTGAAAACTCGATGAACCTGGGGTGGGCAAGATTGGCGATGAAGAGATCCAGATCTCCATCGTTGTCGTAATCTCCCCAATCTGCTCCGATGCTGTGACCGTAGTAGCCATTCACTTCTTTGCCCTGCAGTTTGAGCTGGGCTGCCAGATCGTAAAAGTGATCACCGGCTTTTACCCACAAGTAGTTACGTGCCAGACGATAGTTCGTGACCAGGATGTCGGTAACACCGTCGTTGTTAAAATCTGCTGGGGCTACGCCTCTACCTGCCAGTCCTGGGTTGTGTGTATAGGCTTCGGTTCTAAAGCCAAGCTCTGCGCTACGATCCGCAAAGCTGCCATTAGTATTTTCCCACCAGTAATCTTGATAACCGGGCTGCACCTGCCACTTTTCATAATTTGCCAGGTAGAGGCCGGGGTATCCATCCATCCGGGTGTCCACCCAGGCAGCACCCTCAGTGGGAGACTGGTCGTCGATATCTCCAGCTTTGGAATTTACGGAAGCAAATCTGCTGCCATCCATATTCTTCATCAGCTGTTCCCCACGGCCATCTTCGGCATGAGAAATAGTAACAAAATCCAGCAATCCATCTTTATTGAAATCTGCAAAGAGGCCACCGTTTGCTACCAGGCCATCCAATCCTGCCTGCTGTGAAACATCCGTAAAGCTCATATTGCCGTTATTCTTCAAGAGCTTGGTGCCATTGAGGAGGATGTCGCAATAGCCATCATTGTCATAATCTGCCAGGGCGACTCTGGAATAACGAAAATCTGCAAAGCCAGCCTGCTCGCTGATATCTTCGAAGACGATCCCTTCATACTTCATCAGTTTTCGCATCCACTGCAGGGGGGAGGATTTGATCTTGAGGCGGGCATG
Organism: uncultured Candidatus Cloacimonadota bacterium; assembly: GCA_964652645.1. GTDB lineage: Bacteria > Cloacimonadota > Cloacimonadia > Cloacimonadales > Cloacimonadaceae > CAZZCS01. The sequence goes on from CAZZCS010000046.1 coordinate 2,784, forward strand.
AATCACTTGAAAATAAGTGTATGCCTCCTCGTCGTATCTCTTTCTGGGAGCTCCATAGATCAGACATGTGGCAAAGGACTCAGCGGCATTGAGCTGCATTTTCCGGGCTTGCAGGAGACCGCAGGCCTTGGCTCTCCAAAAATACAATTCGGCCAGGTCACCGGCATCATTGTGTTCAAATTCTACATTTTGGAGCAGATCCAATAGTCCATCGATTTGGGGTGTGGATTTTTTGAAGAGAGACAAACAATCATCCTCATCCCCAATAAGTCCCTGGGGGAGAAGGATACTGTAATACATAGCCTTTGCTTTGAGGAGTAGCAGCTTATTACAAAAGGTGGGGGCCGTGTAAGAATCGTACTGAATCTGGTAGATTTGCTCCGTGTTTAGGTTTAGTAGCAAGTTATCAACGCTGTCGATAGCGCGATTCAGGAGCTGAGTTTGCTCCTCAGAACTGAGATTTTTGCGGAGAGATGGGCTCAGCCTGTACAAATTGAGGATATACTCCGAGGGGATGTCTCCAGGGATGAGTTCTGTAAGTATCTTGAGGACAAGCTCATTCTCTTCTTTCTGGAGGAGGTGAAACAATTCAAACTGCAAGGCGGCATGTCTCCACTTGGAAGCAGGAAACTTATCTCTGAAGTCTGCAATCAAGGCAAAGGCCGCGCTGTCCGAGCGTTCCACCGAGATCTGATCAATCCAGGACTTGGCAAGTTCTTCAATCAGAGGGTTGTAATGCTCCAGATTCTTGATGATGGGGTAGTAATCTTCCTCTGCCATAGCCGTGGAATAGACCGTGATGATCAGTGAATCTGCAGGAGCTGGGAAGCATTGTTTGATATTGTCCAAAGAGGCTTCGTAGTTATCTCCTGCTTCTCCCAATCTGGCGTTTTCGGCTCTGGCCAGTAGAATCCATTGAATGGCGCTATCCAGGTCTTGATATAGAGTGGCCAGCCGATAGTGACAATCCGTAGCCAGAGCGCTATCCCTGGTGAGCTTCGAGTATTCAAAAGCCATCTCGAGCGATTCACGGGTAGGATTCTCTGAATACACAGGCGCTACAATGAGGTCTTCATTCCGATGCAGAATGGGGATAAATTCTCTTTCGAGGCAAAAATCAAAATCCTCTTTTGAGAGGCTGTAGATGCTTATCAAAAGCAGTAGAAACAAGGATGTCAAGATACGATGCTTCATTGTACCTGTCCCGTTTTCAGGATTTTGACCAGCTCAGCGATCTCTGCCTGGGAGAAGGTATAAGTCTTGTTGCAATAGGAGCAGACAGTGTCTATACCATCCTCAAGGGTGCCGAGTTCCTTTTCCCCGAGGGTGAGTAGGGCAGAGGCAAATTTGTCCTGACTGCAGTTGCATGTATAGCTGAGAGGCAGTTTGTCATTGATAGCCCAGTCAATCCCTTTCAGGACAAACTTGGAAAGAATCTGTTCAATGTCATAACCCATATCCATGAGATCAGTGATATTGGGTGTGGAGCGGATATTGGAGATGATCTGATCGGCAATCGCCTGGTCTGCAAAGGGCATTTGCTGGATGATATAGCCGGCACTGGAGCGGACATTGGCGCCGTTGTCGAAGAGGACTCCCAGGTTTACGGCACTGGGGATTTGTTCGGATTGTAGATAATAATGAGCCAGATCATCGCCGATTTCACCCGTTACCAGGGCGCAAATCCCTGTGCTGGGGCTTTTGAGGCGCAGATCCTTGATGATGTTCAGCTTGCCTTTACCGACTGCCTTCCCCAGCTCCAGGTTACGATGGGTTTCTTCGTAAAAGAGCTGCGGTTCTTTGGCATAGCCGCGGATCTTGGCACCCTGTTCGCAGATTACGAGGGCTCCTTTGAGGTCTCCTTCGCAATCCAGTTGGAGCGTGACGGAGGCTCCCGGTATCTTCAGCTCTGTACTCATCATTGCCGCCGCTGAGATCATCCTGCCCATCAGTAAAGTTGCGATGGGAGAGAGGTCGTGCAGATCACGTGCTTTCTGGACAGTCCTGGTGCTATCAGTAGCGATTACTCGAAATTGGTTTTGGGCAGCGCTAGCCCTGATTATTGTATCATTCATAATGTTCCAACCATTCTTTATATATCATTGTTCCGGGGTAAAAATGCTGCAGGATCTCGTCGTAAGTAGCTCCACTCCTCGCTCTTTGCAGAGTACCAAGCTGGCACATACCTACTCCATGTCCGCTTCCTTTGCCTACGATGTCAAATGACGCTCCTGGTCTATATACGGCATTGCGAGAGTTGTTCAAACTATATGAGCCCTTTATATAAAAGAAAGAGCTGGGGGCTCCTCCAAAGAGCTGTCTGATCTTGAACTCCCCCTGAACTGTAGTTTTGCCATTGATCTTCAGCTCCAGTATCCTGCCGGATCTGCCTCTCTGGACAATTTCGATGCTCTGAATTGTATCCAGAGAGAGCTGGTCTGCCAGCTGCTTAGAAGAGATAGTCCTGCTCCAGGAGAGGGCAGAGCGTTCCCAACTGCTCATACCATCGGTACTTTGCTTGTAGTCCAGCCAGGCTCTGGCCCCACTTTCTGTGACCAGATCGTAGCTTTCAGATTCTGGATAAACGGTGACACCCATCAGATATGGGTAGGGACTACCTCTCCAGATATTTACAGAGGAATCTGTCTTGCCTCCGCTACTGCTATGATATGTAGTAGAGGCGATTTTGCCTTCGTGCACTAAAATTTCATTGTGAGTATCATGCACTGCCTGAGTAATGGATGCATTCAGCAGGTGTTTCCCTTTGTAAACCTGGCAGTGGGTAGTATTACAAAGATCGTAGCCATCGAGCTTGTGTCTGTTGTACAAGAGCAGGCTAATAGCGTGTGATCGGGCTGTTACTGCCTGCGTCTTGAGGGCCTCAAGAGGGGCTCCGCTACCGATCTCATTCTGGATTACTCCGGCTATGTAGTCCTCCAGGGCTAGTTTGTGATTTACAATCAGCTCATCTCCAACAGCCTTGATGATGAACTCTCCGCTGTAATCGAGGTTTTGGCCCTTGAATGATAGATCGGACTCAGATTCCAGGATGAGCGGTAACTCAAAGTAATACTCGATCCCGGATGCAGTGACAACCTTGGCCTGAGCACCCACCACCGGGATTTGGGTAATGCTGCGGATGGGTGAGCCTGTCTCCTCACAGTATTTGAGAGCTTCATCATAATCGTGAAAGCTGATATCCTCGTAGATAAATTTTTCATACTCCATATAGAACCTGTTGTCCTTCCAGGTAAAGTAAGGCCGGAGGAGAGGATCTTGGGGATCCAAAGCGGGATCATGATAGCCCTGAAAGGTGTAAGGAACGGTACGGTTTAAGATTCCATAAGAATTTATGGTAGAAGCGTTTGCGATGCTAATGTTAAAGCTTTCTCTCAGCTCTCTATGAAGCGGGGCGTTGGTCTCGGAGATGAATACTGTACCGCTGGGTTTGATTTGGATTTCTTTGTCCTTGTTCAGCAGGACTTCCAGGATCAATTCGCCACAGGAGATATCTGCGGAAAATAGATTTGCTGCTCCCAGGAGCAAAACCGAGAGCAGCAAAATATTAACGAGTTTCATTAGTAGTTACTGGATTGTAGAGCCTTGTTCCAGGTCCTTATGAGGATGTAGCATACTTAGTACGCCATCCATCTCTGCAGCCAGGATCATCCCTTGGGACATAATGCCGCGGATTTTTCTGGGCTCCAAATTGACAAGCATTACTACTTTCTTGCCTATGATATCCTCTGGTTTATAGTGCTGGGATATCCCCGCCACCAGTTCTCTTTCTTCAGATCCAATGTCCACCTTGAGGTGAAGCAGTTTATCTGTTTTGGGCACTGGAGCAGCGTGCAATACTTTGGCAAGCCTGATATCCATGGCAGAGAACTGCTCGTAGCTGATGGGTTCTTTGATGGGTTTGTACTCTCTGGATGGCGTTTGGGGAGTGTTGCCTTTCAGCTTTTCCAATTGAAGTTCGACTTCACTATCCTCGATTTTACGAAAGAGAGGTTTGATCTCACCAATACTAATTCCGTTAGTGATAAGGTTGAGAGCTTCATCCCAGCTTTGCACCTGGGGTAAATTCACCAAATTACGGAGTTCCCGCATGCTCAGAGGCATGATGGGTGTGAGCAAGACACTGATCTTATTTACCAGGTCGAGGCAGAGGAAAAGGGTCTGCATGGCTTTCTCACGATCTGTTTTAATGGTCTGCCAGGGCTTTTGCTCATCAAAACACTTATTGCCCAGGCGTCCCAGATCCATTATCAACTTTGTGGCTTTCTTGACCTGGTATGTGCTATAGGCTTCGTGGCACTGCTCTACGATTGATGCGGCTTCACCAATGGCCAGAAGACTTTCAGCAGTGAGTTCCGAGGGCTTGATGGTAGAATCAAAGTGCTTTGCCGCAAAGGCCAATACTCTGTTCACCAGATTGCCGACCACATTGTTCAATTCGCCATTTACCTTCAACTGAAAATCTTTGAAGCTAAAATCGGCATCCTTGGTCTCCGGGGCATTGACTGCCAGATAGTAACGAAGGTACTCCGCAGGCAGTTCCTTCACGATCTCATCCACCCAGATAGCCCAGTTTCTGCTGGTAGAGATCTTCTGACCTTCCAGATTGAGAAATTCGTTGGCAGGGATGTCGTGTGGGAGGCAATACTTGGCCTCCTGTCCCATCAGCATGGCGGGCCAGATGATGCTGTGAAAAATGATATTGTCTTTACCAATAAAGTGGATAAGCTTGGTGTCTTCGCTAAGCCAATAGTCTTTCCAAAGGTCGGGTTGATCGTTCTTTTTGGCCCATTCCACAGTGGATGAGATGTATCCAATCGGGGCATCAAACCAGACGTAGAGGACTTTTCCTTCAGCATCCTCAAAGGGAACAGGCACACCCCAGTTCAGATCCCGGGTGATGGAGCGTTCGATCAGCCCTTGCTTGAGAAGATTGAGCATGAAGTTGCGGACGTTTTCCTTCCAGTATGTCTTATGCTCGATCCAATTGGCCAGCTTCTCCGAAAAGTCATTGAGTCTAAAAAACCAGTGTTTTGTTTCTCTGATGATGGGAGCGTTGCCACAAATCTTGCACTGAGGGTCTTTCAAGGCTGTTGTGTCATAGGTATTGCCGCAGGCATCACATTGGTCTCCACGAGCTCCGCTGGCTCCACACTTGGGACATACACCCTCGACATAACGATCTGGAAGATAGCGTTTGTCGTGCTCGCAATAAAACTGAAGGGTAGTCTTTGGTACTATGTGTCCCTTGTTGAATAAATCTGTAAAAAACTGCTGAGCAAGGGGATAGTGGTCTGGTCTGGCAGTACCTGAGAAATTATCAAACTCGATCCCAATGCCGTCGAAACCCTCCTTGATCAGAGAGTGATAACGCGCAACCACTTCGGTGGGGGAGATCCCTTCGTTGTCTGCACTGATAGATATCGGAGTACCATGCTCATCTGTACCGCAAATGAAGATTACATCTTCCTGGTTGAGGCGCAGAAAACGGACGAAGATATCCGCAGGCAGGTATGCTCCAGCAACGTGGCCAACGTGAAGCTTGCCATTGGCATAGGGGAGGGCAGAGGTTACCAGATATCTCATTTGCCACCTCCAAAAAGGGCTGTATGCAAGGCTTGAACGCAATCTACTACTTGCTCGCTGCGGATCAAAATCTCGATGGTCTGATCACTTTGATGAATCTGACGAGGTGAGAATTGCTCTGTAATTGCCAGAGTTTTGGCCAGAAAACTGAGATCGAGGTTGATGCCGATGCCAACCAGATTGACAAAGCCCAAGCCCTCTTGCTTATCCTCCAGAGATACGGAGTTCTGTGCCAGAAGATGGCAGATCTCCTTGTCGTACTTGGATTCGATATACAGCTTTAGCAGTTCATCCTCTACCTGGTACTTGAAAATCTCGTGGATCCAATTTTTGAGGACTTCGTGAGCATCACGTTTTATAACATAGCAATTTAGTTTATCTTTATGTGCAATCGCACTTACTTTTCTATCTTCCATAATCAATTCCTTGGGAGGATGGATTGTCCCCCTATTTAATACTGTAGTGCCTTCAGATCTATTGAAGGATGATTTGATCTGCACTACCAGATTGTAACAATAGCCAAATTCTACCGCTCTGGGATGCAGTACTTTTGAACCGCTATAAGCCAGTGCCAGCATCTGGGCGTAATCTATCTGTTCAAATCTATCGGGATGAGGAACAATTCTGGGGTCTGCTGTATAGACTCCGTCCACATCAGTATAGATCTCACAACGATCAGCATTGAGATAACATGCCAAAGCAACTGCCGTGGTATCACTGCCTCCCCGACCCAGGGTAGTAATCTCTTTGGCTTTGCTAACCCCTTGAAAGCCAGCAACGATCACGATTTTGCCTTTATCAAGCTCTTCCCGGATTCGGAAAGCAGATACCGAAAGAATGCGGGCATTGCCGTGCTTGTCGTCTGTTACAATTCCACTCTGTGAGCCAGTAAAGGAAATCGAAGAAAATCCATTTTCCTGCAAACAGAGTGAGAGCAAGGACATTGTAATCCTCTCACCAGCGGTAAGCAGCATATCGAGCTCTCGTCTGGAGGGATGCTCCGAGATCTGGTAGGCCATATCGAAGAGCTGGTCTGTAGTCTTTCCCATGGCAGAGACTACGATTACAATCTTTTCACCTTCTTTATACTCAGCGGCTATCCGATCTGCTATGCCACGAATCAGATCGATGCTCTCGACAGATGAACCACCAAATTTTTTTACAATTACAGACATCGACTTCCTCTATTTCACCTTTCCAGAGTCTTGCGGATGATCCTGCAAAGCTCTTCAGGTTCAATCATTTTCATGCAGTTAAAATGCCCCCTTGGGCATCTGTTTCCCCCATGCAGACTACAGGGCTGACAGCTCAAATCAGCCGCTAATACCACTGCCATCTCATTTTGGGGAGAGAATCCCAAGCGTGGGTGTGTTGCCCCAAAGATGGCGATCTGAGGCTTGGCCAGAGCTGCTCCAATGTGCATGGGGCCACTATCATTTGAAAGTAAGTAGTGGCAGCTATCAACGATGCTGATGATCTCTCCCAGACTGTATAGTCCACACAGGTTGTGACAACGCTCGCCCACTTCGTCCATGATTGGTTTGGTGAGATACTTCTCCCCAGGGCTACCCAGTAGGACAAATTCGTATTGCTCGGGGCATTGCTTGATCAGTTTGATCCAGCTGGAGATAGGATACATCTTGGTCTGATGCGCAGCACCAGGAAACAGAGCTATCAAGAACTTTTTTCTGGCTCCTGCTTGAATCTGTTGAAAAATCTCCGGTAGCTCCACCTGAGGATAAATCCGCGGAATACGGTATCCTGCCTCTTTATCTTCACAACCCTCAAGTTGCTTGGAGAGGGACTGAAAATATAGCTCTGATACGGGGGGGATGCTTTTTTTGCTGAGCCTGTTTACGATCAATCTCCTCAGTATATGCTTCTTCGTATATGCATATCTGGCATCTGCTTTGCAGATTTGAGAGATAAGCTTGCTGGCAAACTTGCCATGAAGATCGACCACAAAATCGAATCTTTCCCTTCTGAGGCGCCAGTGAAACGCCAGACTTTTCTCATAGTAGATTATCTTGTCACAGACCGCAAAAGCGGACACGACATCCTTGTATTGCTCCTTGATCAAAAAACTGATCTCACTGTGGGGGAAAGCTGCCCTCAGCGCTGCGCAAACAGGCTGGGCCAGCACAATATCACCCAATGAACTCAGACGTATTATCAGTATTTTCATTTATCCAAAGATGATATTGTAAACCTGAGCTTGAGCTTCTGGGAGAGCTGATATATTCTTTCCGCCTGCCATGGCTGAATCCGGACGTCCTCCACCTTTGCCATCCAAAAGTGCTGCTATTTTACCTACCAGCTTACCAGCATGGAAACGATTTACCAAATCCGGAGTCACGACGCAGAGGATGGAGACCTTCTCTTCAATCAGACAAAAAATAAAGGCAATCATGTTATTCTGCCTGGTCTTGATCATATCTCCCACTGCTCTCAAGGCGTTTACATCAGGAAGATCCAGGACTTGATTGAGGATCATGATTCCGTTATGCTCCTCGGCAAGGCTCAATATCTTCTCCATGCTACCCGAAAGCTCTTTCATTTTTTGGTCTGAGAGTTCCTGTTCCAGGCTATGGATATTGCCAATCATGGCATCGAGTCTTGACATTAGCTGTGCCTCTGGACAGGAAAGCTTGTGGGCTATCTCTTGTATCCTGTCCTCCATGCTGGAGATCCAATGTTCAGCAGCACGACCAGTGATGGCTTCGATTCTTCTTATCCCTGCAGCAGAAGAAGATTCAGACAGGATCTTGAAGAAGCCAATACTGCCAGTGGCGGAAACGTGAGTCCCTCCACATAGCTCCTTGGAGAAGCCCTCGACGCCGACCACTCTCACATTATCTCCATACTTCTCACCAAAGAGGGCGATAGCGCCTTCTTCACGGGCAGTCGAGACGGGCATCAGCTTTGTCTGGACGGATCTATTGATTCGGATCTGCTCATTGACCAATGTTTCCACTGCCCTCATTTGCAGCTTGTCCATACCCTGTATATGAGTAAAATCAAACCTTAGATAATCTGGAGTAACCAGTGAACCCTTTTGTTGGATATGGTCGCCCAGGACACTCCTCAAGGCTTGATGCAGTAAGTGGGTAGCTGTGTGGTTGCGAGCAATATCAGCTCTTCTTGAGACATCTATCTGAGCTGTGATGGAGCTAGCTTCGATCACACCGGAGATCAGATTCCCGATGTGGATGAAGTTGTCCTCAATTTTCTTCACATGTGTGATCTCGATCTCGAGACCATCGGCTTTAAGAGTACCAGTATCTGCTACCTGACCACCAGATTCGGCATAGAACGGAGTCTTATCAAGCTGCACTTTTATAGTACCATCTGCACACAGAGAGTATCTTTGGATCTTGCATATCGCAGAGTCGTGATCGTAACCGATAAACTCGGTGGGAGTGCTGGGTTCAAAGTCTATCCAATCCTCTTCAGTGAGATCTATGGCAAATTTGGAGGCAGAGCGAGCTCTTTCTCTTTGCTTCTCCATTTCCTTGTGAAAGCCTGTCAAATCTACTTCTATACCCCTTTCGGAGGCCATGATTTGGGTAAGATCCAGAGGGAAACCATAGGTATCATAGAGCATGAAAGCATCGGTACCGGGGAGCGCATTATCTTTTAACTGGCTCACCATCTGCTCAAAAATCTCCAGGCCTTTATCCAAAGTTTGATTAAAGCGTTCTTCCTCGGCTTTGATCACCATCTTGATATAGGCACTTTTTCCATTTAACTCTACATAGTGATGTCCCATGACCTCGATGATAGTATCCACCAGATTCCACAGGAAGGGATCTCTAAAACCCAACAATCTGCCATTTCTGGCGGCACGTCTGAGTATCCTACGAATTACGTAGCCACGTCCTTCATTGGAAGGAAAGCCTCCATCTGCCAGGGCAAAGCAGAGAGTGCGAATGTGATCTGCTATCACTCTGTGCGAGACTCCATCTGTTTCTGTATAGGGCACGCCGGAAAGTTTTGCGATCTTGTGTAGAATAGGCTCGAAGAGGTCTGTATCATAATTGGAGTTTTTCCCCTGGATCACCTGACAGATGCGCTCCAGCCCTGCACCTGTATCCACAAAGCGATTTGGCAGGGGTAGAAGGAGACCGGTTTCGTCTCGGAAGTACTGGATAAAGACAAGATTCCACAGCTCAATATACCTGTGGCAATCTCCATTTACCTTGCAATCGTGCGTGGGATCATTTTGTTTGTCGCAAAAGCATAAACCCCGATCCAAGTGAATCTCGGAGCAGGGGCCACAGGGGCCACTTTCGCCCATTTCCCAAAAATTGTCTTTATCGCCATGATAGGTGATATGGCTGGGATCAATATCTGTGAGTTCTTTCCACAGGTCGAAAGCCTCTGTATCACTATCGTGCACGGTGGCATGAAGCCTGTCTTTGGGCAATTTCCATACTTCTGTCAGCAATTCCCAGGCCCAGCTGATAGCCTCTTTCTTGTAATAATCTCCGAAAGACCAGTTGCCCAACATCTCAAAGAAAGTGTGATGGTAGCCGTCTTTTCCCACCTCCTCGAGATCATTGTGTTTGCCCCCGGCTCGGATGCATTTCTGGCTGTTTACAGCTCTGGGGATCTCGGCTTGTTTGTGTCCCAGGAAGATGCCTTTGAATTGGTTCATCCCGGCATTGGTAAACAGCAGAGTGTTATCATCGATGGGGATGACCGGTGAAGAAGGTACTAAGCTATGACCTCTCTCGAGGAAAAAATCGATAAATTGCTGTCTGATTTCTTTACTGCTAATCATCGCTAATTCCTACTCATCAAAAGCTTCGGTATGCTCGAGAATCCACTTCTCTGCAGACCAGGCTGCGATTGCACCATCACTGGTAGCGGTTACGACTTGTCTGAGAATCTTGGCCCGGATATCTCCAGCTGCATAAACGCCTGGAATGTTTGTCTGCATGTTGTCGTCGGTTAGGACAAAGCCAGCATTATCGAGCTCAATTCTGGATTCGAAGAGTGAATTGTTGGGCAGGATACCCACATAGATAAAGATCCCATCCACGGCCAAAACACTTACTTCTTTGGTTTTGCGATTGTAAAGCTCCAGCTCTTCCACAAATTTGCTGCCACGAATCTCCTGAACTACTGTATCCCAGATGAATTCTATCTTTTTGTTGTTCATGGCCCTTTCCTGGATGATGTGCTGAGCCCTGAGCTCGTCCCGGCGATGGATGATGATCACTTTTTTGGCAAATCTGGTTAGAAACTGAGCTTCTTCCACGGCAGAATCTCCACCGCCAACCACGGCCACGATTTTGTCCCTGTAAAGAGCTCCATCGCAGGTGGCACAGTATGAGACGCCACGGCCTGTTAAGGCTTCTTCGCCTGGAACGTTCATCAATCGGGGTTTTGCTCCGGTGCAAATAATGGCAGATTTACTGCGGTAGGTTCCACTTTGAGTTTCAATGATTTTGCACAAACCTTCCATACCGATAGCTGTGATCTCATCATCGAAAAATTCAGCACCGAAACGCTCGGCTTGTTTCCGCATCTTATCTGTGAGTTCAAAGCCTGAAATTGACTCCTCAAATCCTGGATAGTTTTCCACATCATTGGTAACATTTATCTGTCCACCTACCAGACCTTTCTCAAAAATAGCGGTTTTCAAACCACCTCTGGCAGCGTAAACGGCAGCACTCAATCCGGCAGGACCGGCTCCTATGATGATAACGTCAAAACACATGGTCTATATACCTTCTTATCTGAATTATACTGAGCTTCAAGTTTCTCGAAAGTACCTATATCGTCAAGTGAAATTAGCGGTTTGAATGCACTCAGGCGTCGCTGTAGGCACAAGCGTTACTCTTTGAAAGCGCAGAAAATGGACTTGACTTGGACTGGCAAAGGGAGAACGAGGCATTTATCGGGATATTTAGATATAGATTGTGTCGCGTGCGAGTCGAAGCATGCCCCCAAGGACCAAAGATAATGAAAAAAGTATTGCTCCGCTACCTGGGAATTAACAGAGGAAAACATGATAAAAGTAATACATGCAAGATCCGAAGATATTGCTTTGCTGCCAGAGATTGAGCTTGAGGCAGCAGCAAAAAGCAGCATTGAAGATCTTCCGATCCATCTTCGAACTGTAGCCATGCCAATCCACAAACTCCATAAAGCTCACGAGCAAGGGTTGCTAATAGTAGCTATCGAAAATGGTGCTACGCCTGTAGGTTTCGCTGCTGCAGAAGTAATGGAACGCCATCTGCATATACTGGAGATGGATGTGTTGCCTCGTGTGCAGCGTCAGGGAATTGGATCATTGCTGCTGGATAAGGTAACGGAACTAGCCATACTGCACAACCTGCAGTGGGTTTCTCTCACTACCTTCAGCCATCTGCCCTGGAATGCTCCCTGGTACGAAAAGAAGGGATTTCGCAAGCTCGAGACCGATAGCTTGCCAGGTTTTCTCGCAAACATCCTCCTTGCAGAAAAGGAAATGGGCCTGAATCCCAATAATAGAGTAGCTATGCGCAAAGGCAGTCTCCCTCAATAGATTATGGGTTTTGGCAGTATCGCAAAGGTTAATCCAATGCAGGGCAATCATATTGAATAGATCTCGTCAAGCGCGATTATCGGTTTGAATGGTTTCAGACTTCATAGAATGCAACGGCGCTACTAAATCATCATGGATCCGGCTAAAAAAGCGGATTTGAAAAATCCGGTTGACGTTTTTGAGCCGTTATATTAAAGAGTACTTTAAAAAAAACCACACAGGAGCAGGTTATGAAAAAGTACCTAAAGACCTACCCCGAAGTTTGCATCGCATGTCACATGTGTGAGAGCGTATGTTCAAACTTGTACTTCAAAGAAGATACAGCAGAAAAATCTTGCATTGAGATCTCCGAGGAAGTCCAGGGTAACGCCATCAACGTATGTAATCAATGCCAGGCATGCGTCCAAGTATGCCCGACTCAGGCTCTCACAGTCAACCATCTAGGTGTCGTTATGCTCAATAAGAGCTTATGTATTGGCTGCTACATGTGCATCGGAGTTTGTCCCACAAATTCAATGCGTCGCTATGCTGGGGGCAATATCCCCTTCAAGTGTATTGCTTGTGGAGCATGTGCCAAAACCTGCCCCGTCGAAGCCATCAAAATTGTTCAGGAATAAGGAGATAAGATGACTAAGATAGATAGAAAAACTCTCGCTGAATTTAGCTATGATCTCAAGCCAGTGGTCAAGGGATACAACCGCAGAACCCTTTATATAAACGTAGGTGATAACAAAATCCAGGAAAAACCAGTCACAGATCTGATGATTGATAAATTTGTAGGAGGAAAAGGCTTTGATCTCTACCTTATGTGGCATGCTATAAAAGATACTACGAAATGGAACGATCCCGAAAATGAGATTTGCATATCCTTTGGCCCACTCTGTGGCAATACCAGCTATCCAGGATCTGGAAAGTCCATAGTCACTACAATCTCACCCCTTACTGGAATCCCAATAGACAGCAATGTTGGCGGTCACTTTGGTCCCTATACCAAGTTCTCGGGTTTTGATGCCCTAGAATTACAGGGTAAAGCAGACAAGGAAGTCATAGTTGTGATTGATGGAGACAAGGGAACAGTGAAGATTATGACTGCTCCGGATGAAGAAATCAATAGCCATATTTTTGCCGAGAAGCTCATAGAAGAGTTTGCAGACGAACCGGGAAAAGAGCAGTTTGTCTCTGTAGTTTCATCTGGCACAGCCGCAAACTATGTAGATATCTCTTGCTTAAACTTCTCTTTCTGGGACAAGAGACGCAAAGTTGCCCGTCTCAAACAGGCCGGACGCGGTGGTATAGGCCGTGTATTCAGAGACAAAAAGATCAAAGCGCTGGTAGTAAAGTATTCTGGCCTCAGTGGCGATACAAATAATGCCGTCGATCTGGAAACTCTGCAAAAGACTGGTATCAAACTGCACAAAGAGATTGAAAAAGGTGATGCTACCCAGTGCCAGATGCATCAGGCCGGGACAGCGCATCTTGTCGAGATTATGGATGACTACGACTTGCTCCCGATAAAGAACTTCAAGTATGGACAGGACAAAGCATCTGCTACTCTATCCTCCGGCGAATTTAAGAAGCTCTTTACACAAGGTATGCCAGACGGCTGCTGGTATGGCTGTTCGCTTTCCTGCTGTAAAGCCGTGGATCAATTCCAGCCTCGCACAGGTCCTTACAAGGGACACAAGGTTTGCGTCGACGGACCCGAATATGAAACCGTGGGTGGTTGCGGCTCCAATATCTGCGTTTGGGACCCCAAAGATGTAGTAGAAATCAATTTCTATTGCGACACCTATGGCGTTGACACAATATCCTTCGGTACCAGCACTGCTTTTGCCATGGAATGTTGGGAATGCGGAATCCTGGATGCGGAAAAGACAGGTGGACTGGATCTTACCTGGGGTAATGCCGACAGCGCTCTGGAGCTGTTGCACCAAATGGCAAGAGGCGAAGGTTTTGGCGTAGTAGTGGGCATGGGAGTCCGCAAAATGAAAAAAATGTTTGCCGAACAATATGGAGCTGACCCCGGATTCCTCAAGGATATCGGTATGGAAGCAAAGGGCTTGGAATACTCACAATATATGTCCAAAGAATCCCTGGCTCAACAGGGTGGTTACACTTTCGCTCTCAAAGGCCCTCAACACGACGAAGCGTGGTTGATTTTCATGGATATGGTAAACAATCACATTCCGACTTTCAAGGACAAAGCTGAAGCCTTGCATTACTTCCCGATGTTCAGAACCTGGTTTGGCCTGCAGGGCTTGTGCAAACTTCCCTGGAACGACATTGAGCCCGAGGACAATGCGCAGACAGACGAACCTGCCAAAGTCCCGGAGCACGTCCAAAACTACGTGGATATCTACAAAGCCATCACCGGCAAATCCATGGATAAAGTGGAGATGATTCTGCAATCGGAAAGAGTTTACAATTTCCAAAAGGTCTTCTGCATGCGCATGGGAAAAGGTCTCAGAGCCGATGATATCCCTCCATATAGAGCTGTAGGTCCCGTGACCGAGGAAGAATATCTTTCCCGCGAGGAGAGATATGATGCCCAACTGCGCGACAAGATCGGCGTGGATCCTACCGGATTGAGCATTGCCGATAAAATGGCAAAAACACGAGAATACCGCGAAGATCAGTATCAGCAATTGGCAGACGCAGTGTACAAGAGAAAGGGTTGGACTCCTGAAGGGGTTCCCACCATCGAACACCTGCAGTCGATTGGGATGGATCTTCCCGAGGTGATGCAAGTCGTCAAAAAATATCTCTAAAAGATAGATTCCAAAAGATAAGGCGAGGATTGAACCCCTCGCCTTTTCCTTTATCTCCATAGAGTCAGGCGTGTATCAGACGTGTATCAAGCGTGTATCAAGCGTGTATCAAGTGTGTTCTCGAACACGCCTGATACAGGTATGATACAGCTGGGATAGACAGTAGTCTTCCAGCCCCAATTACGAAAATATCCAAATATCAGAGCTCTGGAAGCAGGATATGGGATAGTATTATTCAATTGAGAAGCAGGAGTCATTTGCGCCTTCCGGGAGTACTTCTTA
>CAZZCS010000047.1:0-17651 GCA_964652645.1 uncultured Candidatus Cloacimonadota bacterium
GCCCGAAAATCCCCAAAAAAAGCCATTTTGCTCATAGAGGTGGTAAAGTCGGGTTGAAGACCGTTGTCAATCGGGGCATGGGGCCAGAGCGCGAGATAAACAATAGAGGCAGAAACGGATCTGCGTTTCTGCCTCGCTAGTTACAATGCCAGATAGCTATTTCTAGATCCCCAGATTTGGCCTGTTTGAGAAATCCGGTTTCAAGGGTGGGTTTGCCTCAAGCTCCTGAAGAACCACCTCGAGAGCTTTATCAAGCTGTGGGTCTTTGCCTTGGGCATAATCCTGTGGCAGGATATCCACTTCGATATCAGGATCGGTTCCGTAGTTCTCCACTCCCCAGCCCACGTCTTTGAACCAGTAGGAGAACTCGGGTTGGGAGGTGACGGTACCATCAACCAGCCAGTTGCGAGGCCAGATGCCGATTACTCCACCCCAAGTGCGCTTACCCACAAGTTTTCCCAGCTTCATCAGTTTGAAAGCATGCGAGAATATATCGCCATCAGAGCCTGCGTGTTCGTTTGTGAGGCATACGACTGCTCCAGCAGGGGAATGAGAGGGATATGGATCATGGCCAAACCAGCGAGTCTGGTCGTAGCCTATCCGTTTGCGGGATAGCTTTTCCAGTAAATGCTGGGAGACAAAGCCTCCGCCATTATAACGAACATCGACAACTAATGCTTCGTAGTCCAGCTCGGTCAGGAAGTAGCGGTGAAACTCTTTCAGGCCGTCAATGCTCATATCGGGGATATGGATATAACCTGCTTTACCATCTGACTTTTCGTGCACATATTTGCGGTTTGCCTCCACCCAGTCACGGTAGCGGGCGGCGTACTCATTGGTCATGGTGATGGTTGTGACGACCCTGGATTTGCGGCCATTGGCATCGCAGATGGTGAGCTGTACTGGCTGATTTGCGAGGTTTACCAGCAGCCTCTCAGGTGTGAGCTCGCTGGTGAGGGTCGTCCCGTTTATGGCTTTGAGGATGGATCCTTCTGGGATGTTCAAGCCTGGATACATCAGCGGAGAGCGGTTTTTGGTTTGCCAGAAATCACCCTTTACGATGTGCCGGATCTTCCACTGTTGCTTCTTGTGGTCATAATCCCAATCAACTCCCAATCTCCCAAAGGAATACTGCGGTGAGGGCTTGTAATCTCCGCCAAATTCGTAGCAATGAGAGGTACCCAGTTCGCCTTGCATTTCCCACATCAGATCTGAGAATTCGGAACGGGAAGATACCCTCTCCACCAGGGGATAGTACCTGTTGTAGATCTTCTGCCAGTCGATTTGAGACATGTCTTCGGTCCAGAAGAAGTACTTCTGCAAGCGCCAGGCCTCCCGGAACATCTGTTTCCATTCAGCAAGGGGTTCAATCTCGACCTTTACCCGATCCAGATCTACCCAGCCGGTGATTCTGCTAGCATTACTCTCTTTGGGAAGCTCGCTTTTACCATCCCGTTTCGTAGAAACGATCCGGACCTTTTTGTCTATGAACATGGCGATAGCACTTTTATCCAGGGATGTGGCATAATACATGACTCCAGCCTGGAAGAGCTGTTCTTCCTGCTTCTCAAAGTCGTAGTAGTAGAGCTCGAATCCCTTGTTTTCATGCTCGCCACTAAAGAGTCTCGTAACGTCATATTTTACATAGAAGAGTCTGTTTTGGGTGGCAAAAAGACCAGTATAATTGCTGGCTTCCAGAGGGAATTCGATAATGCGATCTGCAATTCCATCAAAATCGATTTCCACAGCTTTGATCGGATTGGCCTCGTCCTTGTTTTTCTTATCTGCTTTGTTCTCTTCTGTGGTCTTGGGCTCAAAAGCCTTTAGCTCGGGAATAAAGGGAGATCTGATATCTTTTCTGAGTGGGATCAGATATGGCTTTGTGCAATTGAGGAAGGAGAAATTTAGCTGGATTGTATCGATGGTGGGGGTGAAGGTTCTGGTCGAGACCAGATAGAGGAATTTGCCTTCGGGATCGAAACAAGGGCTTACGTCATGCTTTACAGGGGTAGTCACGATCCTACTGATTTTCTCTTTGGTATCGTATATTTTGATAAGAGTGCAAAGCCGGGTGCTATCAGTGGCATAAGCGATCCAGCGGCTATCGGCAGACCAGGAGAAATACTCGATGAGGCCATGTTTATTCTGGTCTATTACAGTGAGATCCTCCTTGTCCAGACCCAAAAGGCAGAGCTCGTTTCTGTGGTTTGAATATGCGAGATACTTAGCGCAGGGGGAGAGAAGATAACCATAAGTTCTTCCATAATCGTGCTTTTTGAGGACGCGAACGGATGCTTTGGGAGTCGAATCCACGAAGTCTTTTTTGGGGGGATGAATTTCGAAATGCTCCTTGTCTCCTTCGTCCGAGACCATCAGGAGACCCTTGTCTTCCGGCAGGATGGAGAGATGGCTATATCGCACACCATGTTTTTCGCCATACTGCTGAACGCTTCCCTCCCAGGCTCCAAAGGCAAAGGCCTTACCTCTCACATCCATGCAAAGGGAACTCGCATCGGGGCTCAGATCGAAGGAACCCAAATACTTGGTGGCCTCGACGTACTTTCTGCAACGGTGGATTCTGGGGCTTCGGTAGTCAATCTTGAGCTTGTTGACCTTGTCTTTGGCCAGATCCAGGTAGTAGATTTCTGCCCCAGATTGCCAGATGATGCTGCTGCCATCGGTCTGGGCATAGCGAGCATAATACTCTTTGTGGTTTGAGTGTTTTTTGAGGTCTTTCCCGTTCGTTTTGGCAGAATAGATATTGCCTATTCCCTCATGATCCGAGATAAAGTAAACCCGGTCTTTGATCCACATCGGGCTGCCGATATTGCTATTCAGATCCAGAAAGCGAGTGAACTCACCATTGCCTTTCTGATCGATCATCAGGTAGCCAGCAGTCCCGCCACGATAGCGCTTCCATCTGGCTGGATCGCCTGTGTTTCGGCCCAGAACGGTTCCCTTTGCCCCAAAACTGATACTGAGGGCAGGGCCACAATTGATCCTTTGGGGTGGGGCTCCATCCACCCCAATTCTGAACAGGTACATTTCGCGCATGTTGAAACCGCCATACGTGGAGGCAAAAACGATTTCGCCCTTGTCCCAGCACACAGGCCAGCAATATGCTCCCTGCCAGGTGAGACGCCTGGCTTCGCCACCCTCAGACGGCATTACGTAGATTTCTGGCACACCCTCTTCTCTACTGACAAAGGCGATCCATTTACCGTCTGGGGACAGGATTGGTACACTGATGGCACTGAGGTTGGAAGTAAGCCTCTCGGCCTTACCTCCAGTGAGGGGAACACTCCACAAATCATCCTCTGAGACAAACACGACCTTCTTGCCGCATACGCTAGGCCGACGAAAATAAGCTGACATAAACACCTCTCTTGCATATGTTGATTAGTATGTCGAAGCACCATCCCAGACAAGTGACTCTTACCTGCCATTAGAAGACGACAACACACACGCACAATATTTTCCCGGAGATTTTTGGCAAGTAATATTTCAAAGCCTATTTGTAGGCTTCAGGAAATGATCTGAGTGGCAGGATATTTTTTCCTTGCTAAGAGAGCAGCAACATAAACAATGGCTACTAGTAGCTAGCGCCGGGAAGGTGCTAGCTCTATTGTGGAGATAGAATGTCTAAGAAATACTATGAAAAATATTGGGAAGAGCTCAAGCTTATTCCCGGAGCTCATCTGCAGTGGAAGGCAAAGATATTGTCCAGGCTGAACTTACGAGGCAAGAACCTGCTGGATATCGGCTGTGGAAACGGAGAGATGGCAGCTGTCTTGCTGGATAGATTTGATGTGCAGGGAGTGGATATCTCGGAGCATGCCCTCATGCAGGCCTCCAGGATTGGGGTCAGGACATCACAATATGATGCCAATAGAGATGTATTGCCATTTAGTGATGAAACTTTCGACAATGTGATATGCCTGGACGTCCTGGAGCACGTAATCGACCCGGAATCACTCATGCAGGAAATCAATAGAGTACTGGTGGAAGGCGGGAATTTGGTGGTCTGTGTTCCCAATATCCTCAATATCTTCAATCGGATCAGCTTTATGATGGGGGAGTTTACTGATGTGATGGACGTCGCCCACAAGAACGGTGAGCTCTTCTCGGAGCACATCCGTTTGTTTTCAAAACAGAAACTGGAAACTCTGCTGAAGCAGGAGGGGTATGTCCTGTTGGAAAGGCATTACTACTTCCCAAAACACTTCACAGAAGACAGATGGCGCAGCCTCCAGTTCCTGGGCAATCTTGTCAATTTCCTGCGACTGCCCCAGATGTTTCCATCCCTGTTTGCCTTGGGTTTTTTGTACGTGGGTCAAAAGCGGCGGAAGATGCGTTTCAACTAGATTTACACCCTGCCTGAAACATCCATAGTCGATCCTCAGGAGAGTCCTGAAAATACCTTTTGACAAGAAAGCGCCACTTGATTTCTCTTGACTTGAATAATTATAAGGGGTTAAATCGTTTAATTATGAAACTATTTGAGACACATGCCCATTTGGACTTGCCGGATTTCGATTCGGACAGAGAAGCGCTGATAACGAAGTGTTTCGAGAGCGGGATTGAGTATATCATAAATATCGGATTCAATAAGGAGACCTCTATAGAGTCTTTGGAACTGGCCAAAAAACACTTGCACATCTTCTCGACGGTAGGTTATCACCCTCATGAAGCAGTTGATTTTGATGCCGAACTGGTAAAAAAGCTGGCCCGTGAGGAAAAGGTAGTAGCAATAGGAGAGATCGGTCTCGATTTTTTCCGGAATCTATCGCCCTATCCCGTTCAGAGAGAAGTGTTTGCCAATCAGGCTCATCTGGCGGTGGAGTATGACCTCCCTGTAGTTGTCCACGATCGTGAGGCGCATCAGGAATGCTTTAACATCTTGAAAAATGAAGGTGTCAAACATGCTGTGTTTCATTGTTTCAGCGGCGACCTGGTCTTTGCTCAGCAGGTACTGGATGAAGGCTGGTTCATCTCCTTTACAGGGTCTATTACTTACCAGAATGCTAATCTGGACAATGTGATCCGGATCATGCCCATGGATCAGTTTATGATCGAGACAGATTGCCCTTACCTTCCGCCTCATCCACACCGGGGAAAGAGAAACTCCCCTCTCTATCTACACCTGATTGCGGAGAAGATTGCCACCATTCGTGGGGTAACTCCCAACGAAATTGCAGAGCAATCCTTCGAAAATGCTTACAAGTTCTTTAGAATCCCCAAAGATCCAGAAACGAAAAAGACTCACAGAACAGGACATAGAAAATGAATAAAACTTTAATGCTCCTGGCAATGGTGCTACTTGTTACCATGCCTCTTATCGCAGGGAACTCGGTATTCTCTTTTTACGGGATGCCCTATCAATACAATGGAATCGACACCTACAGCATGGGAATGGGAGATGCCGGCAGCGCAGATATCTTCCGTTTTAACACGGGATATGCCAATCCTGCTCAGCGTAATCTTTCAAACAGGACCTTGTTTTCCACAGGGATGCTCTTTGGTTATACAAATTACCAATCCGATACAAACGGGAAACAAAGCTATCGGGATGACTCGCTGGATTTTCCTTTCTTTAGCTTGAGTGTCCCCCTCAAGAGCCACAGATTTGGCTTTCAATTTCATTCCCTAAGCTCGGGAGTGATGACGAATTCTCTGAATATTGAGGATGAAAACATCATAGAACGGCACTCCATGGATCGCTATCTCTATCGGGCAGACCTCATCTACAGCTATTATTACAAGAACTTGATGCTCGGGATCAGCGGGAACTATTACCTGGGTCATGATATTCATCGTTTTGCTCAGGAAGGCGGATATGGCACCTTCAATACGATGGAGAAGCTGGACAATTCTTACAAGAACCCATCCGCTACCCTGGGAGCGATCTACAAGACCAATATGATGGCTATGGGAGGTTACTATTCGATGGGGCAGACCCTCAAAGGCGATCAAGTACGTAGCTCCATCCACGAAACAGAAGATGCAATTGATTACGAGTTCAAAATCCCAGATCATATCAATCTTTCGCTGACTGTGATACCAATACCGGAATACAAGCTGGCCCTGGATTTGGATTATGAACCCTGGTCTGCTATTAGTGATGACTATGTCGATAGCTGGAAGCTCTCCTTTGGCGTGGCCAGAGAGCCGAAGCAGGATCAATACAGGAAGAGTATTCGCAGGTTTCCTGTGAGGGCTGGCTTCTCGTATCGCAAGTTGCCTTTTACCGCCGTAGAGGATAATGAGATTGATGAACTGAATGCCTCCCTCGGAGTTACTATTCCGCTCAAACGTGATGTCAACAGAGTTGATCTTGGCTTGCGCTATACAAAACGTGGTTCTCTTGCGACCAACCAATTGCAGGATGATGCGATTATGTTTATGGTGGGGTTCACCGGTTTTGACATTATGTCCAAAGCGCCAGATCGCAAAGCTCCACGCTATATTCCCGAAGCAGAGGATCTTAGCAGATGAATAAGGAGTTGAACCTTCCCCCCGAAAGCTCAGATGACATTGTGCACAAACTCTTGTCCAAAAGAGCTTTAACACATCAGACCAGATCAGGGGGAATCAATGACTTTCCGGATGAGAAGCTCTTTGCCAACATCGAGATAGTGGCAGATCGCATCAAGAAAGCCATGTACAGCAATGAACCAATGGTGATCTTTGGGCACGACGATCCAGATGGGATCACCAGTACCTACATCCTCTATAGCTTTCTCAATTCCTGCGGCTATCAAAGACACAGATACTACATCCCCAATCGAAACATTGAGTCCCATGGGATTCAGAGCAATTTCATCGAGTTCGTTCGCCAGGGCGGCTATAAACTTGTAATCACGGTCGATAATGGAATCAGTTCCAGCGCTGGAGTTGAGGAACTGAAGGCCATGGGTTGCGACGTGGTGATCACGGATCATCACCTCATCCAGCCAGATACTTTGCCAAGTGCTTATACGATCTTAAATCCACAATTGGCCCAATGCCAATATCCCTTCAAGCCGCTGGCAGGAGTGGGAGTGGCAATGATGCTGATCCGCTATCTGGCAAGGGTATTGGAACACCCGGTCGATCCGTCCTATTACTTCTGGACAGCAGTAGGCACCATAGCCGATAAAGTCCCCCTTGAGGGTGTTAACTGGCAGATTGTACGCTATGCGATTGATAATATTGGTAGATTCAAAGACTATACCATAGACTTTCTCCTGAGAAACTTTACCAGGATAGACTCCAGTACTGATGCCTTCAATTTTATCCAGAATGTCGCACGGCTGATCGCTAACGGCAGGGAAGTGGGGGGACAGCACACAGCTATCCGCTTCATGCTGCAAGTCAGTGACGATAAGGCCACCCTCTTTGAGGATCTGGAACGCCAGAAGCGCTCCTGGGAAACGGATCTGAACCGTGTCTTCAGGTTTGTCGAGACGATTACCAGTGACTTTGAGGGAAAAGCCTTTATCTATTATGACGACGATGACATAATCCCCTACAGCCTTTTGGGGACTGCAGCCAGCTATGTGGTAAACCATCTGGGAATACCTACCATGATGCTGAAGCTACACAATGGAAACATCGTCTGTGAAGGACGCTGTTCCGATGGTTTTAATATGGTGGATTCGTTTACAGCCTGCAAGGAATACCTCACTCAGTACGGTGGCCATCCCAAGGCAGCAGGCTTTGTAATGGAGCGACAAAACTACAATCACTTCGTCGATTGCTTCAATGCCTATCTGGAAAGCACCGGAAACACCGAGATAAAAAGCGAAACACTCGATATTGACCTCGTATTGGATATCACAGAACTGAACAGGGAAAACTGGAGCCAGATAGAGCTGCTATTGCCATTTGGGCAGAAAAATCCGGAGCCTCTGATCTTGATTCCCAAAGTAAGGGCAGTGGATATCACGAACAGGTTTAGTTTGGAGAATTCGGGGCTCAGTATCTCCGGTGATGGACTCCTGGATGTAGTGGTGATGTGGAAGAACTACGGATTGATCAGAATTATCGATTACAAGAAATCAACCCCAGTTTAGTATGATAAACAAAGAAGGCTATGACGTGATCGTGGTGGGAGCAGGCCCTGCTGGCTTGACCGCTGCAAATTACGCCACGAAATATGGGGCAAGGGTGCTGCTCTTGGAGCGGTGCAAGACGCGTCCAAATCCAGTCCGTTGCGCCGAAGGCCTGCCTATAAACAACTTTAATAAATACGATATAATCCCCTCTGATTGCATATGTTGTGAAATCGATAAGCTGACTCTGCATGCTCCCGATGGAAGAGCAGTATCACTGAGAAACAAGAGAAAAGGGTTAATTCTGGATCGAGGTAAATACGAGGAGTTTCTCCTGCAAAGAGCCATCAGGAAGGGTGTGACCTATGCCTCTGGTACCATCGTAAGGGATTTGATCATTGAAGACGGGGTGGTTCGGGGTGTATTGGCTCAGACGGAGTCCGGGCAAAGACGCATATCCTGCTCCATTATGATCGCAGCAGATGGCATAGAATCTCAGATTGCCAGAAAGGCAGGAATCGATACCATGCTCTCGAAGGCAGACCTTGTTTCTTGCTATCAATACCGCATACGGCATGAGAGCATTGACGCTGAAAGCATTCATATTTTTGTGGGCAAGTGCATAGCTCCCGGAGCTTATGCCTGGGTCTTTCCCAAGTCCAGAGGTGAGGCGAATGTGGGGCTGGGGATGAACGTAAGCCTTCGGGGTGATATCAGTCCCAAAGAATTGTGTAAGCAATTCATAGCAGACTCTTTTCCAGGCGCAAAAGTGATCAGCGAAACTGGAGGGGCTGTACCTGTGGCACCCAGCCTGAGTCGGCTTTCAGCACCAGGATTATTGATCGTGGGTGATGCTGCCCGCCTCGTCAATCCGCTTACCGGTGGCGGGATAGACGCTGCTATCTACTCCGGTAAAGTGGCTGGTATGACTGCAGCCAAAGCCATAGTAAATAAAGATGATAGCTATACTTATTTAAAGAAGTACGATAAACGGATAAACACGGAAATTGGGTTATTTTTGAAGCTTATGTATTCTCTGAACTTGCGCAGTATCCGCATGAGTGATGAAAGAGCAAACCGGATTGTGCAGATGCTATCGGAGCTTCCGGAAGGTAGGCGCAGCACCAGAAGCTTCATATATTATCTCTTGAGAAAGCAACCCCTCAGTATCTTGAAAGTAATCCGTAGCGGGATAATGAGTTAAGATGACATTGATCAAAGAAAGCATTCGGAAATCCATCCACTTGAGTTCGCTCGTAATCCCTTTCTCATACAGATATATTCTGGGCTACAACCGGAAACTGGGTTTCAGTATTTTGCTGGCAGCTTTTACGGTTTCGATGATCATTGAGTTCTACAGGTTTTGGCAGCCCACTTTCAGGAAGACTTTTCACAAGATCTTTTATCTGATTCTGCGCCGGCACGAAATGAGAGATTTTACAGGCGCCACCTACCTGCTGTTTTCCAGTATGCTCTGTGTGGCTTTTCTTGAGGCACAGATTGCCTTTGCAGCAATAGCCTTTCTCTCGATTGGTGACACCTTCGCGGCGTTGATCGGGATTCACTTTGGCAAAAGAAAGTTCCTGGGGATGAGTAAATCCCTGGAGGGCAGCCTGGCCTGTTTTCTCTCAACTTTCGTCTTTGGATTGTTCTTCCTGAATCACCCACTTCTAGCTTTTACAGGAGCTCTGGCAGCATCGGTAGCAGAGCTGGTGGATTTCAAGGTCGATGATAATATCAAAATACCGCTGATTTCGGGGATTGTGATGACCCTGGTCAGCATCTTTATCTAGCGAGGACTTATGCTTTTATCGTTTGTAATCCCAGTTTTGAACGAAGAGGAATCATTGCGCACTCTCACAGAGGAAATCATTGCCAATGTGGGTAGTTATGACTACGAAATTATATTCATCGATGATGGCAGCAGGGATAAAAGCTTTGAGATCATGCTTGATCTGGCAGCATCAAATCCAGCGCTTAAATTAATTCGGTTCAGAAGGAATTTTGGTAAATCCGCTGCCCTGCAATGCGGGTTTGAGCTTGCTTCTGGAGACGTTGTGTTTACCATGGATGCCGATCTGCAAGACAATCCTGCCGAGATCGGGAGTTTTATAGCCAAGTTGGACGAAGGTTATGATTTGGTCTCGGGTTGGAAGCAAAAGCGCAAAGACCCGCTCCACAAGGTGCTTCCATCCAGATTGTTCAATTTTGTCACAGCCCGTACTTTCAGGCTGAAGCTCAAGGACTACAATTGTGGTTTCAAAGCCTACCGTCGAAGCGTAGTCAAAGAACTCAATGTCTATGGAGAAATGCACCGCTATATCCCTGCCCTGGCCAATTCTCTGGGCTATCGTATCGCCGAGATACCTGTACAGCACAGAGCAAGGCAATTTGGCCGCTCCAAGTACGGTCTGGAGCGATATCTGAGAGGTTTCTTTGATCTCTTGACGGTGAAGATGGTGACACAATACATGAAGAGCCCGCTCTATCTCTTTGGCAGGATTGGCCTGGTAGCAGCCCTGCTGGGAGTATTGATCACGGCATATCTCACAGTACTGAAAGTGTTTTACCAGCAACCTCTCTACAATAGACCCCTGCTCTTTCTCGGTATCCTTCTGATCCTCAGCGGATTACAGTTCTTCTCCATGGGGCTGATCTCGGAGCTTATGATCAATAGAACCAGCCAACGCAACAAAACCATGATTTCTATCGCGGATAGGATCAATATAGAAGTCCAGGATGAAAAAGACTACTCTTAGCCCTCTGGAAAGCTTCTATCTCGAGCGCTACCTCAGCCATCCCAGGAAGTACCTGTTTCAGTTCAATTTTGCCTTTATGATCCTGGGAATCGTAATCTCGGTTGGGATTCTGGGGGCAGGATTGAACCTCTTTGAGGGTTACGAGCGTACCTTGAAAACCCTGTTGCTGGATTCGATGTCTCACATTAGTATCCAACGCTACAACGGAGAATATCTGGATGAAAACGATATCCAGAATCTGCAAAGTGTCCTGGCCGGATTTGAGTCCGTAGAAAGCATAGAACCGATGTTTAGTGCCACTGTAATGGTGTCACACGATGGCATTGTAAGAGGTTGTCAGCTAAAGGCATACGACAATGACACTAAAGCAGTACTTTCATATGAAAAATACGTTACCCAGGGGTCTACAAAACCATCACCACAGGGCATCATCGTTGGCCACTACCTAGCCAGAGAGCTTGGCTTGAGTGTGGGTGACGATCTTAGCCTGGTCTATCCCCAGTTCGAGCGCATCTCTGCGATGGGGATGTACCCCAGCAGCAGAACCTACCGAATAGATGGTTTGTATCAATCTGGCTATTATGAATACGACAGAAGCCTGATTATTGCCTCCAAGGAGACAGCAGACGAGCTGACCATGAGCGAGGGGAAATACTCGTATCTGGAGCTGAGACTGAGTCCAAAACACCTTGCCAGGGCAGCCACGATCAGCAGAGAGTTGGAAAGAAAGATAGGCAAGGACTTGCTCGCGATTCCCTGGACAGCTTACAATCAGGGATTGTTCCGGCTGATTGTGATCGAGAAATGGCTGATCTTCATCATCTTCAGCTTTCTGGTGCTTATCTCGGGGCTAAACGTAGTGAGTGCTGTTACAGCGGTGATTTACGACAAGAAGAATGAGATTGCGATCTTGAAAACCATCGGTGCCACCAGCCATCTGATCAAGAAATTACTCTATCTCCGCATAGCTCTGATCTGTCTGATTTCGATCTTACTGGGGCAGATTTTGGGCGTCTTACTCTCGCTATTTGTAGTAAAACAAAACTTTTATACCCTCAAAGGTGATGTGTATTTCATAGATCGACTGGTAATGCACGTTTCACCCCTAAATCAGGCCATAATATTTGCCTGTGCCGCCCTGATGATCTATATTTGCATTAGAGTACCGCTCAAATCCATTACGAAAATGGAAGTGATTGATGTGCTGAGACATAAGTAAGAGGAGGAAGATTGATCTGCATTGAGGCCAAAGGAATAAAGAAGAGCTATCAGGATAGTGACCAGATGATCAAGGTGCTGGCTGGGCTCGATCTCTCCATTGAGACTGGTGAGCTTGTCTCTGTAACCGGTCAGTCTGGTTGCGGAAAGAGCACTCTACTCCATCTCTTGGGGTTGCTGGATAGTCCAGACGAAGGTACGATAGAGCTACTTGGTAGCCCTGTCTCTTCCACCATGCCAAACGCCGCACAGATCCGTAACCAGGATCTGGGATTCGTATTCCAGTTTCACTATCTGATCGATGATCTCTCCGCATTACACAATGTGGCCTTACCGCTGCTCATTGCTGGTCACAAGAGCGCTTATGCCATGTCTGAAGCGCAGAATCTACTGGCCAGATTCAATATGGCCTCCAGGGTAAATCATTATCCCAACCAACTGAGTGGAGGCGAACAACAGCGCGTGGCTCTAGCCCGTGCTTTGATCAATAAACCCAAGATTGTATTTGCCGATGAACCTACTGGCAATCTCGATCCTGAGCATAGTATGGAAGTCTGGAATCTGATCCAGGAAATGAATAAAGAACTGAAGCAGACCTTTGTAATCGTGACCCACGATGCAACATTAGCAGCTTTGGCAGATAGTGAGTATGTCTTGAAAAACGGAGTTTTAGATAGAGTCTTAGCATGAGAAAACCACGGCTGCTCCTCAGTTTTGTTCTTGTTTTGCTGGTAATCAATGCCGCATTCTTCATTGGATGGTACGGCTTGGACTTACAGCGCAAAGTGAGTAACATCATTGAGAAGCAGGTGGGAGCCATCCTCGGTGGAAAACTTCAAATAGGCTCGCTCAGCATCGGAGACAGGCTGATAGTGGCCAGGGATATCAGCTTTGACGAGGATGAGGGTGTCTATGCCTTTACGGCAAAAGAACTTCGTGTCCGCTACAACCTTTTGAAACTGATAGTACACAGGGGAGATTTGGCCCAGGGTATCTCCAAGATTGATATCACCAGACCCTACTTTGAGTATCATTACACTCCCTCGGATGAGCCCAGTAGAGATAGTGATGCCGGGATTCCGGATCTCACAAAGTACTTTGGAGCGCTCAGTATTATCGATGCTTCAGCTCTGATAACTGTCACATTGGCGACCTCTGAAACCGATACCTTGCAGATCAGGGAGACGATCAACAACCTGAATGCGACACTGCAAAACACTTCAAAGAGTGAGATTGCTCTGCGCTGTAATATCGGTAGTGCTGGCATCCTCAATGCAAAAGCGACTCTCGATCGGGGAGCGATTGCCAATCTCGAGGCCGAGCTTCGCGGATTTGAACCCAGCCACATTACCCATCCCCAAGCCACAAACCTGCATTCGGAGATCTCTGTAACTGCAAATATAGTACAGCCCAACGTCAATGCTCCCATGCAGATAAACTACAGTGCTTTGATCTGGAATACCCAGGCAACCGTGATGGAGCATCGCCTCAAGATACCATTCATCAACGCCAAAGGGGATCTTTCGCAAGTAAAGGTCGAAGTGTCCAGTATTGACGTGGGGCAGAGCAGTATGTCTGCGCAGCTTTTGATCGAGGATCTGGATTCAAAACCCAGGTTTGAAAGCTCTATCCAGCTTGCAGCCCTGGATCTGAGCCTGATAGATCAATCCCTCTCTGGCCTGGTACGAGGAACTCTTGAGGCCAGTGGTACATTGGATGAACCTGTGGCAAAGGCCCGGCTCCGGGCAGAATCCGTGCAGTATGATACGCTTGCGGTTAGCGATATCGAACTGGTCGCAGGTTATGTAGATAAACAGCTCACGGTGCATTTGGAGCAGGCCATTTGGGAAGACCAGCTGATAGAGATAACAGCCTTGCTGGATACCTATATGATGGATCTGAGCGGTGCCCTGAGCATACGACCCCTTGACCAGCTTCGCAAAGACGTCAGAGTCGAAGCTGAGATCAATTTTGAGCTTGGGCTTTATTCTCAATATCCCAATGCTGATCTGCAGATCGAACACCTAAACGTGATTTTCCACGATATCGAAAGTGGTGATATCCAGGGTTCTATTGTCCTCGCGCCTCTTGTTCTAGAGGGAATCACTCAAAACTACCTGGCTGAGGTCAAGCTGCAGAGCGATAAGGGACTGGCAATTGACGCCATTGGCGATATCCTGAACAAATCGATTTCGCTAGAACTGGATATGATGGATCTGGAGCTTGCCAGCGTTGTTTCCCATGAACTCACAGAGCATCACAAGCCCGTTCTGGGGGGTAAAGTATTAGTTATAATGAGTGACGATAAGGTATTCGGCAGCATCGCATTAAGTCTTGTGACAGAATCCGAGCTGGCGATAGATACTGAGTTTAAGAGTCATTTCAGTTTCGATTTTGCTGATATGAGCGGAGCCCTAAACTACAATAGTCTGAGATCAAGCTTCAATGATAACCCTGCCGATATCAGTTTTTATGCCACCTACAAGGATGGAACCGTAACCCTGGCCAATTTTGATCTCAATAATGTTCTCATCCTCTCGGGGATGCTAAACACCAAAGATCCCAGTGACTTCAATTTCAACGTGATGCTGAGGGAGATAAGCTCTACCTACATTCAGAAGTACCTCGATTTTCTGGAGATCAAATTACCAGAATTTGAATCCATCAGCCTGAGCACACTCTACAACATCCAGCAAAATCAGGAGTTAGCAGGAAGTATCCAATTGCAAAATCTATATCTTGAGGGCTTGAACCCCCTATCAGCCACGCTGGGTTTTGGGGGAGATGTAAAGGAACTCACGCTGGAAGGCGAAGTACGAGATAGATTCAAAAGACTGTCGAGCATCGATGGCAAGGGCTCTGTCTTACCAACTGTGGACGTGGATTTGAGCGCGACCACAACGGGCTTGAGCATAAAAGATCTATTGCCGGATCTACCGCTAGCCGTAAATCTGGATAGCAAGATAGACTTCAGATACAAGGATATCTTTGGTGAAGACGGTGGTGAGATGTCCCTGGCCACCGCTATCAATGCTACCAATTTTACCTATCAGAATATCAAATTGGATACTCTCAGGCTTGCCATATCACAAACTCCGGAGCGTCTGATTCTGGATGAACTGAATGTCCATGCCAGAGACGTCGGCAGCATTAGAGGCAGTGGGGCTCTGGATTATAACTATATTACAAACACTTTCTATGATGGCGATAGCGAATTGGTTCTGGATGCTGATCTGGATGTGATGAGATGGCTGAAGGAGAACGTCGATGCTGTGGAAGACGCCAGGGGCAGATTACAGCTGAACTGCTCGATTGGCACCTTTGAGGACGAGTTCTTTATCCGGGAAGGTGAGCTTTCTTTGTTGGGATCCAATCTGAAGATTAAAGATCAGATGGAGACAGTGTCGGATATCCGGTTCAGGGGTGAGTTTGAGAACAACCGTTTCACGATCCGCGAAGGCTTGTTCAACATCGGACAGGGTCGTCTGCAGATCCGGAATTATTTTGATCCCGAGCCCAGTGATCACTTCATGGTCGGGGTGCTGGACCTGGGGATTTTTGAGATCCGGACAGGCAGCAACGGCATTATGTTTAACCTGCCGGACTTCACGCTTCAGAGAGCACTGAGCAGGGCGGTGATCAGCGGCAGGAATTCCGATTATCTGGTAGTCAAAGGTCCCTTTGATGCCATGAAAATCAAAGGTGACGTCCTGGTCTCAAACGCTCGCTTAGTCTATCCTCCCAATACAGACAACCTCTTGAAACTGATCAATTCTGTGCGGGAATCTGCCACCAGCAGACCTGCCAGCGATCCTGTTCCTCTACCATTTATCCTGGATTTAATGGTCTTGGTAGGGGACAACAATTCTTACGAGACTTATCCTCTGAACGTACAATTGTCTTCCAGCAGTTTCCTCCATTTACTCTATGATGGCTCGGATTTTACCGTCAATGAAGCAAATTTTGTGATCGAGCGCGGCACCATCGACTTTGTGGGAACTATCTTCCAGGTGGACTTTGTGAGCGTGAACATCATTGATGCCCAAAACATCATGAATATTGGAGGTACGTTCTATCGCAGAGCTGCAGATGGCACGATGATCACTCTCAGGATATCCACTCCCTACGATCCAGATAAGGATCTGATCAGTCGCCTCGAGTTTGATCTGAGCAGCGACAACCCGGAAGATAGGACTATAACCCACATCATCGCCAGATTGAGATACAACGAATCTGTAGATGAGCTCACGCCGGAGCAGAGGCAAAGCCTGCTGCAGGACGATGCCGTGATGCTAATCTCCCAGAACCTGAATACCACTATTCTCACACCTTTCTTTCACCCCATAGAAAACAGCATCAGACGTTTTCTCCGCCTGGATAGCTTCAATATCCGGGCCGGCTTCATCGAGAACCTGGTATCGGAGTATGCATCTGATCCTTCCCAGCTTTCAGCCTATACCGATCTGAACCAGATGGACACCGAAATCAAGAAACTAAGTTCGTCCATTCTGCTCAATAATCTGTCAGTTTCGATGAGTAAATACCTGGGTAGAAAGTTCTTTTTAGATTATGAATTTAGCCTGGAAGAGGCGACAAATATCTCGGAGGAGACCAGGATTCTGGTATCTCACGACACCTCGCTCAGGATGCTCCTGCCCTGGCGCTTGAGAATTGCCTATACCCTTAAGTATGAGGCTGCAAAAGAGACGTTTTCCCACGGGGTTATGATCCAGCGTTCATTCAGATTTTAGGCCATTATCAATAAATCCTTTGACAAAATGTTGCCTTGTCAAAAACATGAAATAAAGATAAGTATCCATGGGAGGAAACATGGCGGAGATAAAGAAAGACGATCAAAAAAAAGGACAAAACAAAGGAGAGAAGACTACGGCTCCCACCAAGAAAGTCACGCTGATTGAAATGATAATGATCATGATGCTGGTTGGTTTGGTCTTTGTTTTTGTCTTTCCCTTCCAGCAAATGAAGGTTGATCAGAAACAAGAAGCCATTGCCAGACAGAAGTTTGAAGCGATATTGCCTACTTTTGAACTGATTGTAGAGGCCGCAGAACAATACAAGAAGAATGACGAATTTGCAGCTTACCCCATTCTCTTGGACGAGCTAAACCTGAGCGACATCAATACAGAATTCTTCCGTTTTGATTATACAGACGAAGGCCCCACAATCATCGCCATTAGCACAGAAGCTTTTCGTGCAGCCGAGGTCAAAGTAAAATATAATATGGCTACCAAGAGCTACTCTATCGAAGACGCAGATTCAAAGGTCGTGCCTACCGTCAAAGAAGACTGGCTACCCTAAGAAAACAGCTTTACACGTCTATCAAACTCCGGATCTAGAGCAGGTTCGGAGTTTTTTGTTTTGAGTGAAAAGTTATATGAGCTGCGCAATTCAATTGAGAATTGAGAATTGAGAATGGAGAATTGGCTGCGCGCTATCGATAACCCCGTATCTATCAATACGCTTAGTAGGGGCTTGGGGTCCCCGGGGCTGAACTAGTGAAGACCTGGGGTGTTCAGATGTGGCTCGCCCGATAAAGAGGTGCGGGCCCTGCAGATGAGCGCAGCGAGCCCCAGCGGGGCGACAGCCCCCGCGACGAAGTCGTGGGTGGCATAGGCGGGGG
>CAZZCS010000048.1:0-17238 GCA_964652645.1 uncultured Candidatus Cloacimonadota bacterium
CTCAATGTAGGGTTGAGGTGTCTCGCTCCCCCGCAGTGACCTGCGGGGCTATGCTGAGCCACCCCACAAAGCCACTTCGTGCCTTTGCATGGGCCCCGGCTGCAGCTGGCGTGCTCCGCACTCGATTTGTATCGGCTGCGCCGATGTTTTTTGCTGTCGGGGAAAGCCAATGTTGCGGCGCAGCTAATTCTCAATTCGTCAATTGAAAACGCGCAGCTCTTTTAACGTTTAACTTATAACGTTTAACTAAAAAAAGATCCTGGGGATCCGTGTTCCTATTAAAACCCTCAAAATCCTCTTTTTCCTTTTTTCTGTGTTCTATTTGTGTCGCCTACACTTTCCGCATGAGTCCTTTGCGCCATGTAGTGTGCAGGGTAAGAAGTACACTCTGATAGGCGCAAATGACTCCTGCTGGGCGCATGTATTTTAGAAGGAGTCATGTATGGTTTAACCCTTCTAATATCAAGTGGTTACTGGCGTCTTGCTGGCTTTCTGCGGAAAGAAATAGTTCTTGACACGCAACCGGCATGTTGACATATTGTCCACATGATGGAGCTAATATGACGCAGCAACTACTCAAGGTAAGTCATCAACCTTTTGATTATCAGTATCTGAAGGACCTCTTCAGGGACTATCGCTACCCGCGCAATAAGATCAGCAAGCTGCTCAGAGCGGGAGAGATCATAGCCTTAAAGAATGGGCTTTACGTGCTTTCCGAACACTTTGGCAGAAGTCTGGTGCCGGAGCAGGTGGCAAATCTGCTCTATGGGCCTTCCTATGTCTCTCTGGACTATGCATTGTCCCGCTATGGTTTGATCCCGGAAAAAGTCTTCTGTATAACTTCGGTTTGCACCGGCCGTAAAAAGCTTTTTGAAACGGCTGTGGGCAGCTTCAGCTATCAGCAGATGAAGCCGTCATACTACTGCCTGGGCTATATCCGGCAGATTGTTCAGGACTCCTCGTATATCATAGCAACGGCGGAAAAGGCACTTTGCGACAAGTTATATTTTGCTCCCATTCTCTCTGATCTCAAGGCTATGAGTCAGTATCTTTTTGATGATCTTAGAATTGATCAGAGCGTTATGAATGGATTGGATGCCCGGCTGCTTTCACGCCTGGCTGAGGCATCTGGGAAGCATAATATCAAGCTATTTATGGAGATGATATTATGAATTCCAGTCCCCTCTACTCGCTGCTCAGCAGTAAAAGCCCCAAGAATGCCGCTGAATATCGCCAGGGGCTTCGTGAAATTATCCAAAAGCTCTGCCTGCTGGGTCTTTGGCGGGGCAGTTTCTTTGAACATGCTGCCTTTTATGGAGGTACTGCTCTGAGTATATTTCATGGATTGGATCGTTTTTCTGAAGATCTGGATTTTTCCCTGTTGAAAGACAGGCCGGATTTCCGTTTGGATCCATATCTGGACTATGTAAGCCGGGAGCTGGAAGCTTGGGGGATTGCTGCCACGCTGAATGTTGCGGAAAAAGCTGATAGTCGGATTGAATCCGCGTTCATAAAAGCGAATACTCTAGAAACCTTGATTAGTCTGCGGATTCCTGCTTCAGAGATCAAGAGCCTGCACCGTGATGAAATCAGTAGTGTAAAATTTGAGATTGATCCCCATCCCCCCTGTGAGTTTGAGAGCGCAAGCATCTATCTTCTGGAACCGATTCCCTTTAGCGTTCGCGTGATGTCGCCATCTGATCTCTTTGCCGGCAAAATGCACGCAGTTTTGGCAAGAGGATGGCGCTCAAGGGTGAAAGGCCGCGATTGGTATGATCTGATCTGGTTTGTCCGAAGTGGCATCGGTCTCAATCTGCAACATTTGGAAGCAAGGATGAAGCAAAGCGGGCATTGGGATTCCGGGGAGAAACTCTATCCCGATGAATTCAGACAAGTCCTGCGAGATAGAATCAATCAGATTGATTTCAATCAGGCCAAACAAGACGTTTTACCCTTTATCCCCAATGCGAATGCTGTTCAGATCTGGTCTAAAGAGCTGTTTCTCGATCTGGTGGATAGGATTCAGGTGCTATAACAGACTTAGGATGTAGTCCGTTAAGGGCAATATGCTTCCCGAAGTGGGAGGCTCAAATACACTCCGCATGAGGCCTTTACGCCATATAGTCTTTAGGATTATCAGCTCCCTGGGTAAAGCGCAAATGACTCCTGCTGGGCGCATGCGATCACCGAAGTTGCCGTTGATTAGGAGTTCTCATAAAAAAGCATTTGACAAAATAAGCGCATCAGCCAAATAAATTCAGGCTGGAAGTTCGCCGAAAATCTATTACAACTTCCCCAAGAGGTGTCTTATGAAAACACGTGTTTATCTCGCTTTACTACTTTGTTTGATCCCGCTATACCTGCTTTCAATAGATATCAGCGGCGCTATATCTGGCATCTGGTCTCCGGATAATAATCCCTATGACCTAGTGGGTGATGCCACGGTGCCAGCCAATGAAACCCTCACTATATCGCCCGGGGTAATAGTAAGAGCCATGGGTAATTTCCGGATCACTGCAGCGGGTACGATAAGCGCTGTTGGTGCCCCCGGAGATAGTATCAGCTTCGTGAATGGACTGGCCAATCCAGACGCCCTTTGGAAGGGGATCAGACTGGAGAATGCCTCGCTTGCCAGCACTTTTTCCTATTGCTATATCGAAAACGGAGAATATGGCATCAATTCCATCGCCGCTCCGGTAAATATCTCTTACTCCCGCTTCAACCGCAACACCAAAGGTATTCACGCCTATGGTATCGGAACTGTGAATCCGGGAGCTGTAAACGTATCACATTCTCTGATCGAATACAGCGGTGAAAATGGAATCCTGATCTCTCAAAATAGTAACACCAATATCCAGTATTGTGATGTTTCCAATAATGGAGTAGCCTCCACCTATCGGGGAGCGATCCAGCTAGCCAACCAATCTGCC
Organism: uncultured Candidatus Cloacimonadota bacterium; assembly: GCA_964652645.1. Taxonomy (GTDB): domain Bacteria; phylum Cloacimonadota; class Cloacimonadia; order Cloacimonadales; family Cloacimonadaceae; genus CAZZCS01. Next base: position 2,931 of record CAZZCS010000048.1, read on the forward strand.
GGTGGGAGTAACAACCCTACCATCGCCTTCAACCATATCCACCACAACCGCTGGCAGGGGATCACCGCCTGGGACATCGTGGGAGCCAATGCCATCAACCCCATCATCCACGATAACCTGATCGAATATAACCTCACCGGGATCTATCTGCTCAATGCCTCTGGCTATGTGCACGATAACATTATCCGGGCAAACTTTATCCCAGGGGATATGAATAGCGGAGCCGGAGTAATGGTGAGCGGAGCGACCTCCGAGCCCTATTTTGAGCGTAATATCATCACCAATAACTTTACCGGGTTCTATATCACAAACAATGCCCGTCCCGTGTTGGGAGACCTTTCCATCTATCACGCCTGGGCCCAGGGTGAAAACGTAATCCGGAACAACGTAGATGCCGAGGGTGTAGCCCATTCTGTGGTCTGCGCCTCCTACCCCCAAAACGGAAACGTGATCAAAGCCGAAAACAATTATTGGGATTTCAACGATGCCGATGGCATAGCCCAGTATATCACAGATGGTATCGACAATCCTGCTCTGCCAATCGTGGATTTTGAACCCTTCCTGATCTACTCCGAAGGGATCGATATCATCGGCAATTTTGTCAATGGCAGCAGCCACTCTATCTCTGAAGCCCAGCTCCAATTGGTCTCCGTAGCAGAAGGTGAAGTCCTGTTTCAGGAGCTTCTGCCAGCCAATGGCTTGATTGACCTGAACACAGTAATCACAGAACCGTTTTACGCTGTCGTGAGAGTAATCCTGGAGGGAACCGAGGGCACCTACCGTTGGGCTTGCGCCGGAAACTTGAGCGAACCCCAGGCCTTTGAACCTGCCGAGGTGATCAATCTCGGCACGATCACACTCACAAATGAGATGCCCAGGTATTATGAGACTGTGGGAACGCCCATCTCCGAAGGTGGACTGGATATCTATCCCCTTACCCGGAGGTTCTTTGTCTATCGCTTCGATAGTATAGACTGGCTCTATCGCAGCGGTGACTTCATTTATATAAAGAGCCATAGCCGCCGCGAGGGTGAAGACATTGTTCACTACGACCTGCCCGATGGATCGATATTTATGAAAGTGGCCAATCTGGAGGATGGAGAGGTCTGGATGAAGACGATCGTTGATCTGGCTGGCACGATCCAGCCCAATGTCGTTACCAACTATGAAGTCTTTTATCCGCCAGTGGGCTTCCCCTTCCCCGGCGAGAGCCATCTCATGATTCAGGCTGATTTTGAGGGAAACATAGTTTCGGAAACCCTCTTTGACCCAAATCACTATCAGACCATCCACCAGCACAGATACGTCTATGACAACGACCTGCCGACCGCAGCTTATTCCATGGGCCTGGAAAGAGTGGGCACGGACTATTCGATCTTCCCCGTTCTGGAAGGCAATAGATGGAAGAACATCGAAAATGATTTTAACTATACTGCCCCCAGCTTGCTCGTGATGAATCTATTGTGGGCAGACGATGCAATCCGGCTGCATTGGCAGGCACCTGTATCTACAGATACGCTGTGGACGGGATACAGGATCTATCTCAATGGAGAATTGCTGGCAGAAGTACCCTATTCCCAGAGAATGTATCTGCAAACGGAAGCTGGAATCCTCATGGATACAAAATGCTATTGGGTGGTTGCCACCGATGGCGTCCATGAATCTGCCCATAGTAACATTGCCGGCATCGGGCCAAGCTCGAATCAGGATGATCTGATGCCCGCAGTCAAACCCAAACTGGGCCCCAATCCCTTCAGTCCCTCGCGGCACGGATTCATCAGACTCGAAGCAGATTATAGCTCCAAGGCAAACACCACGATAAGCATCTTTAACCTGAGGGGACAGCTGGTTCAAAGCGCTGCAATTCGGAATGAATCTTGCATTGAATTCTCGTGGAATGGTAGAGACCACAGAAACCAGGCTTGCCCCTCCGGCATATACTTTATGGAGGTGAAGCGTGGGGATAAGGTCTCTGGCCGCATAAAATTTACTCTAATCAGATGAAGGATGTGATGAGTACAAAAAAGCGTTTACTCCTGGTCGATGACGACCCCCAATTTATCGAAACTATGTCCGAATTGCTTCGGATGAAGGAATACGACGTGCTGACCGCTCCGGATTGTCTCACGGCCATAGACATCTTGCAGGAACACGAGGTGGACGTCCTGGTCACTGATATCGTAATGCCAAATTACGACGGCTTGGAGCTGATCATCACAGTGCGTGAGCAATTTGACAGTCTCAAGATCATCGCCATCTCCGGCGGTGGTAAGATCGACAAAAAAACCTATCTGATGATGGCCAAGGGCTTACGAGCCGATGCCGTATTGGAAAAACCTTTTTTATGTTCGGAGCTGGATGAGCTGATCAAATCACTTTAGATCGCCTCTCCTGAGCTGCAATATATTAAAAGCGAAGACCCCGGATGATGGGCCTTCGCTTTTTGTTTGGGTAATGAGGCGGAGCTAAGCTTTCTTGACAGGAATCCAGATCTCAAAGATGGAATCGCTCTCGCCAAACTTGAATCTGCCATCATACAGCTCGAAATCATAGTTCCAGGCGTGCTGATACTCCCCTTTGGAAAACCAGCCATTGTAAATAGCTTCATAGGTCTTGTCCAGAGTATCCAGAGCGCCGTGATGCTCAAAGACGGCATACTCAGCTTCTGGTACTTCGCAGGTCTCCATTCCTTCCGGGATGGTCTCAAATGAGCTCACTTCCATACAGGCCAGATACTTGAAGGGGGTGTTTTCATTGACTTCTACGCCCTCTGGTGAGGAGCATATCCCCAAGGCTGTGCCAGGGTTTGATATATTTGGTATGGATGCACAGACCTTGCTGAATTCGCCCCAAAGCTGGGGGATTACATTGTTTTGCATGGTAGACATGCAGCTGGTTCCGATAGCTTTGAAGGCGGGTTTTTTCACGAAACGGGGTGTAAGCATGGTATCTCCTTTTACTTTTTGGATTAGCTTGAGGGCTTTGCATCTATTTACATGCGTCATTAGCTTGCGCATGGCCCCGGGAGTCATGCCGGTGTAGCTTTTGAATGCTCTGGTAAATGCTGCTTGGGACTCAAACTGATACTCAAAAGCAAGAGCCTTGATGCTCCGAGAGGTAAAGACTAATTCTTTGCCAGCTTCAGTAAGGCGTCTCCCGCGAACGTATTCTCCTACCGTCAGGCCTGTAACGGCATAGAATACGCGGTGAAAATGCCAGGCAGAATAGTTTGCCACATCCGCAAGTTCATCCAGACTGATATGCTGCTTGAGATTCTGCTCGATAAAACTGAGAGCTTTCTGAATCTGATGTCGATAGTCCATCGGTTCCCTCTTTGCTTTTGATATATTTTGCTATGGCTCACCCGCTCACGAATGTCAAGCACAAAGTTAAAAGATTTAATAATCTAAAAGGCACTACCAGTACAAAAGCTTGTGCGAAAAACTGCGCAGCGAGTCCCAGCAGGACTCATTTGGATCATCAATATCAGTTTTTCCTACAAGCCCAATACCCCAGGAGATCAAACTTGACCCCGAAATTTTCTTGACAAAAGAGCTCTTGGGCATAAAGCGAATCCGCTATGAATGAAAAAGATACATCAAACAACCCTTATCTCCTTACAGGAATAGAGACTTGCAGCTTTGAGGAGTTCGCCCTGGCCATCAGGGAACTCGCTTCCAGGGCTTTTTATCCGCTGTATTATTTTGGAGGTTGTCACAAAACCCTGTATTGCGCAATGGCAAAGGGGAACGAAGAGACGGTGTTTCTCCAGGCCCACTTTCCTGAGGCTGGTACTTATGAATCCTTCACGCCCCAGATCCCTGCCTTTCACATCTTTGAACGTGAACTCCATGAAGAATTTGGCCTCCTGCCAGAGGGGCATCCCTGGCTCAAACCCATCCGCTTTCCCCAGGGAGCACAGACAAGGCTGGAAGACTATCCCTTTTTTGGCAGCGATTCCAGCGCCTTGCATGAAGTAGCTGTAGGACCCGTTCATGCAGGAGTCATAGAACCCGGGCATTTCCGCTTCATCTGTCATGGTGAGACCATCGAGCATCTGGAGATTCAGCTTGGATTTCAGCATCGTGGAATTGCCAGACTTTTGGCAGAAGGCGATCTTCGCCACAAGATCAGCCTGGCAGAGGCGATTGCCGGAGACACTGCCATTGGGCACGGTCTGGCCTATTGTATGGCAGTAGAGGCTGTGTGTGGAGCAGAGCTTGCCCCGGCTCTCAAGACCGTTAGATACATTGCGCTGGAGCTCGAGCGAATAGCCATGCACCTGGCGGATCTCTCTGCCCTGGCTGGAGATATTGCCTATATCAGTGGGCAGAACTTCTTTGCTGCGCTGCGTACGACCGTGATCAATTCCAGCCTGGCAATCTGTGGTAGCAGATTTGGCAAGCGCTGGCTGCGTCCCGGAGGGGTGAACTACGGCCTCAGCTCCCTCCAAAACAAGACTCTGCGAGACACTCTGGCCACAGCCAGGCTTCAGATCATCAGAACTGCCGAAGCGATGTTCGCCGATTCTGGTGTGTTAAATAGATTTGACAGCACGGGCGCGATCTCTCTAAAGACAGCCCAGGAACTCAATATGAGCGGGATCACAGCCAAAGCAGCAGGCTTGGGGCAAGATGCCCGCAAGGACTTTCCCTTTAGTTCCATGACGGATTTTGAGCCACTCACTCAATCTGGGGGAGACGTTTACAGCCGCGCCTGGTTGCGTTATCAAGAAATCCTGCAATCGCTGGAGATGATAGATTTTATGCTCCATACCCTACCGGAGATAAAAGCAGAGCAATCCCTCGAGGTGGGTTTACCACAGCCAGATGCTCTGGTGGTATCAATAGTAGAAGGATGGAGAGGCCGGATCGTGCACGTCCTCAAGACAGACAGCAGCTCAAACACGGAGTTTTACAGGGTTTACGATCCCTCGCTTCACAACTGGTTTGCCCTGGCTCTAGCCGTTCGGAATGAGGGAATCTCGGACTTCCCCCTCTGTAATAAAAGCTTTGATCTCTCTTACTGTGGAGCGGATCTATGAGGAGAAACGATGTTTGAACTGCTAAAAGCCCGTATCGGCCACGGATATCAGGCGATTCCTGATCCTCTCAATGCCAGTATCCATCCCTCTTTTCCAGGAGTTCCACGCTTTTTGAGATACGACCATGGCGATTTTACCAGGGTTGCGGCGCTTTGCCCTACTAATGCCCTTGGCGAAGGGACTCTGGATCTGGGTAAATGTGTTTTTTGTGGCTTGTGCGTCCGAGAGTGTCCTCAAACCTTTGAATTCAAAGCCGATTTTCGTCTGGCCAGTAGCTCCAGAGAAGGCTTGATCCTGCATTGGGATGAAGCCAGTAACTGCTCTACCTTGCCGGTCGTGGACGTGAATCCCCAGATCGCAAAGCGTTTCAAGCGCTCTTATGCCCTGCGTAATGTCTCTGCCGGTGGTTGCAATGCCTGCGAGCTGGAACTGGGTGCTTCTTCCAATGTAAACTTCGACATGGGGCGTTATGGGATCGAAGTCGTTGCTTCTCCCCGCCATGCCGATGGACTCATTCTTACCGGGCCTGTCTCAGCCAATATGGCCTATGCCCTTCGGGATACCTGGGAGGCAATCCCGGAGCCCAAGAGCCTGATCCTCTGTGGGGCCTGTGCCATCAGTGGGGGCTTATTTGATGGAGGTGGCGCTATTGATCGATCCTGGCTCGAAAGTGTGCCAGCGGCCCTCTATATTCCCGGGTGCCCGGCTCATCCGCTGAGTATCATTCATGGGATAATGTCGCTGCTAGGGAGGGTAAAATGATAGTACCGGGACTCATTGTTCAGTTTTTTGCTACTCTGCTCCCCTCGCAGAAAAGCAAACTCCCTGGCTTTGCCTTGGGCAGCTTTCTTGCTTCTTGCCTGCTGGCCTGGGGATATGGCAGCGTCTTGTTCCTCAACGAGCCTCTGGCTTATACGCTGGATCTGGGAAGTGGATTGGGCTCTGCTGATATCGTAATTGATAAGCTGGCAGCCTTTTTTGGGCTGATCTTTGCTCTGGGATTTCCTCTGGGAGCCTTGTATGGGCATTACTATCTAAAGGCGCATAAGGCCAAGGGAATAGGAACGCATCAGCTCTTTCTGGCTCTGATGATCATCAGCATGCATTTGGTGCTGGTGCTGCGCCATGCCCTGCTCTTTATGATAGTCTGGGAAATCATGAGTCTGGCGTCCTTTTTTGCCATTTTGAGTGATCGTGATAGTGAGGAGACCACCCGTAATGCCCTATACTACTTTGTGATGATGCAAGTGGGAGCGGCAGTGTTGATGATTGGTTTTGGGCTGATGTATTTGCAGGGTGGAAGCCTGAACTTCGGTGCCAGTGCCGCCTCCGGGCTGGTGAAGTGGCTATTGATAATCGGTTTTGCCTTCAAAGCCGGGTTCTTCCCCTTCTATTCCTGGCTGCCCAAGGCGCATCCGGTGGCTCCGGCACATCTTTCAGGACTGATGTCTGGACTCATGATCAAGACCGGTATTTTTGGGATTCTGCTGGTGATTACAAATGCACAGTGGCAGGCGGTAGAGCTCTATATTTTACTCCTGATCTCCCTGATCACAGCCTTCAATGGCGTGATCCACGCTCTGGAGGAGAACAACATTAAGCGAGCTCTGGCCTATTCATCCATAGAGAATATCGGGATCATCGGGATTGGGATCTGCCTCTGGCTCCTGGGGCGTCAATTCGACAGCCCTCTGATGGCAACACTGGGGATCATTGGGGCCATGATGCATACCCTGAACCACTCCCTTTTCAAACCCCTCCTCTTCTATCTGAGCGGCAATATCCTGGCCCAAACACATACCCTGAATCCAGACTGCCTGGGTGGTCTGAACAAAAAGATGCCCCGAACTGCCCTCCTCTTTCTGGTGGGAACTGCTGCCATCTCGGCCTTGCCGGTGTTGAACGGATTTATCTCGGAATTTGCGATCTTTGTGGCTGCCCTCAGTGGCTTTCAGATGGGAAAGCTGGCGCTTACCATCACCTCTGTGGCTGCCGGAGCGGGATTTGCCTTTGTGAGTGCTCTGGCTCTGATTGCTTTTAGTAAGATCTACAGCATTGCCTTCTGCGGTGCACCTCGGTCTGAGGCTGCCTCTCATGCCAGTGAAACTGGTTTCGGAATGCTGATCAGCCCTATTATTCTTGCATCTATCTGTGTGCTGCTTGGTGTTTTTGGCCGGGTGGGGCTCTATATCGTCCAGCCCCTTGCTTCCACTTTTGGGATGGACATCACCGTGCTTGAATCCTATGGCATGGTTCTGAGCAAGATTAGCATAGTGCTCCTGATTTTCATCCTGCTCAGCAGTGTGATCTACTACGCCAAACGGCGCTTAACCAGGCTAGGCCAGGCTCCCACCTGGGGTTGCGGCTACCAGAAACCCCAGGCCAGGATGCAATATAGCAGCTCTGCCTTTATCAATCCTCTGGCCTATTTTTTGAAACCGCTGGTGCATAAAAAGGAGATAAAGTACCGGGCAGACGGCTATTTCCCCAACAAGATCAGCTATGAGGAAGAGGTTTGGGACTACGTGGATAAGGGGATTGTGAGTACCTTTAGCAAGTGGATTGCCAGGTTTTACAGCTTCTTCGATGGCATTCATAATGGGAGATCAAACAGCTACATCAGCTATCTGCTGATCGCACTTCTGGCCATGCTGATCTGGGTCTTGGGGGTCTCGAAATGATCTTGAATTTCTTGTTTATTCTGGTATTGCCTCTGCTCTTTATCGGGGTAGTCACCAAGACCAAGGCCATCTGGGTAGGGCGCAAAGGCCCCTCGATCCTGCAGCCTTTTTACAATGTCCAAAAGCTTTTGGGCAAAGCAGAAGTACACAGCTACCTGGCAGATCGTATGTTCAGGATGGCCCCAGCCATAGCCCTGGCAGCTACTTTCTGTGCGGCTCTCTTCGTCCCCTTCGGTGCTCAATCTGCGATTTTGGGCTTCAAGGGTGATTTCTTTTTATTCATGTCGCTTCTGGCTCTGGCAAAGGCTGTAATGGTGCTGGCTGCGATGGAGATGGGTAGCAGCTTTGAGGGTATGGGTGCCTCGAGAGAGATCTCCTTCACCGCCTTTCTCGAACCTGCTTTTTATATCTTGATCGGAGCCCTGGCCTATGCCGGAGGCTTCAGCTCCATTGGCCAACTCTTTACCCACCACACGATCAATATCTGGAACGAGTGGTCTGTGATAATCTCCATTCTGACTGCGCTGGCGCTCTTTATAATGCTCCTGGTGGAAGGGGCCAGGGTCCCCTTTGACGATCCTGCCACGCATCTGGAACTTACCATGATTCATGAGGTTATGGTGCTGGATACCAGCGGCATCAATCTGGCTATGGTACATTACACCGCCGCGCTCAAGATCCAGATCTATGCCTCCTTGATCAGTTATTTTCTGATTCCGGAGGGAACCTCCACCCTGGTGGTCACATCGGTGTATCTCCTTTCCTGCCTGGCTCTGGCGATCCTGGCTGGCCTGGTGGAAAGCCTCATGCCACGCTATCGGATCAGCCGCAATCTGGAACTGGTGATCGTGCCTCTTTCCATTTCTTTACTGGTTCTGGCAGCACTAATAGTCAACCATCTGGGAGGTTTCTGATGGCGGATATACTACTTGTCATCTTTGGACTCAGCCTGCTCTTTGCCTCTATTACGAACATGCTCCAGAGCATCGTCCGCATCCTCATCGTACAGGGCCTGATTCTCTTTTTGCTCACAGTGCTGAAAACCACTCATTTCAACGCCTGGGAATTTGCCTTTGTGGCTCTGGAGACCATAGTCTTCAAAGCTATCCTGATCCCCTGGTTCATCATGGATACCATCAAAAAGAACGGGATCAAGCGCGAAGTAGAGCCCTCGGTATCAAACTTCTTTTCGCTGGGGTCGATGACCATCATCTTTGCCTTTGCCTTCTTTGTAGCCCTCTGGAGCGGGCAGAGCAATCCCAATATCTACCCCCTGCATTTCGGGATTGCCTTTGCTGCTGTACTGAAGGGCTTATTCATCATAATAGCAAACAAGAAGCTGATCACTCATCTTAGTGGTTATCTTTTCATGGAGAATGGAATCTTTATGCTTTCTCTGGCATTGGGGAGTCAGATGCCACATATCGTGAGCCTTGGCGTATCACTGGATATCATGCTTTCCATCCTGATTGCCGTCCTCTTTATCAACAAAATCCAGAGTAATTTCGAAGCGCTGAACAGCGACGAACTCTCTACCCTGAAGGATTGAAAATGCTCTACATCTATATCTGGTTATTTCCCGTATTGGCAGGCATGCTGGCCTGGATCCTGAAAAACAAGAGGTTGAACAAGGCTATTGTCCTGGTGCATTGCGCATTGCATCTGGTAGGGGCTATTGCAGTGGCTCTGCCTCAGACCAGTCTGGCGGCTCACTTTGGGATAGATAGTCTCAGCGTTTGGTTTGTGCTGGTCTCGGCTCTGTTGTACTTTGCGGTTGGCTTCTATAGCCTCAAGACAGATGATGGACTCAATGCCCGTCAGAGCTCCATCTATGCCATCTGCATGATGGCCTTTGTGGCCTCCATGGATGGGGCAAATCTCAGCCGGGATTTTGGTCTGATCTGGGTATTTGTGGAGACGACTACACTGGCGACGGCGATGCTGATCAGCTTTGAGCATCACAAGCAATCCCTGGAAGCGGCCTGGAAATACCTCTTCATCTGTTCGGTGGGGATAGCCATTGCCTTTGTGGGAGTGCTTTTACTGGTGATTGCTCAGATTTCGGAGCCCAGCCTCAGCTACGATGCAGTGCTGCAGTCCATAGCTCAGGTCAATCCTTTCTGGATGAAGGTTTCCTTTGTCTTTATGCTAATCGGTTTTGGGACAAAGCTGGGCCTGGCGCCGATGCATTTCTGGTTGCCTGATGCTCATTCTGAAGCTCCGGCACCTGTATCAGCGCTGCTTTCCGGAGCGTTGCTTAATACTGCTCTTTTGCCTCTTTTGCGGATGCAGGGTTTGATGGACGCTGCCGGATTGGGCTGGATAGCCTCTCAGATGTTTCAGGTTCTGGGGTTCATATCTCTGTTTATCGCCGCAATGTTCATCGTCAAGGTCAAGAACTTCAAGCGTCTTCTGGCCTATTCTTCCATCGAAAATATGGGGCTGATCATGATCGCCTTTGGTCTGGGAGGAGCTGCTTCCAAGATCGGCTTGATCCATGTGATGGGGCATTCGCTGATCAAGGCCAGCTTCTTTCTCACAGCGGGGAATGCCTATCATATCTTTGCTCAGAAGGAATACGATAAATGCGGAGGCTTACTTGATGTGCATGCTCCCAGCGGTTGGTTGTGGCTGTTTTCTTTCATGTTCATCGTGGGGATGCCGCCTTCTCCACTCTTTTTCAGTGAGTTTGGGATCGCGGTACAGCTCCTGGCCAGAGCCAATGTGGCGGGAGTGGTGATCTATTTCATTTTCCTGGCTAGCATCGCTTATGGCTTGGGACGCGCCTCTCTGGCAGTTACCATGGGGTCTTCTGAAAAGAGGGCCAAGCTCCCAGTATTACAGTGGTTACCCCAGGCGGGAATGCTGCTCCTGGCGATGGGAGTTCCCTATTTGCTGTATCTATTGATAGAGACTGTGAGTTAATCGGGGCATGGGGCAGAGCCCCAAAACCATGAAGGGTGCTGGGTGTGCATAGGTTCGATAAAACAACGCTCGGAGAATCGATGCCCGAGCAGCGAAGATCCTATTTCTGAGGATGTACAGCGGTCTTTGCTATCTGATTTTAATCGTCTTTTGAACCTGGGTACCTCTCTTACTCTGGAGGCGGATCAGGTACATCCCAGAGGGTAGATCCTGGCCTTGATCGGAACGTCCGTCCCAGGATAGTGTCTGCTCAGCAGCCTTGGATTGGCCTTCATAGAGTACTCTCACCAGTTCTCCGCGCAGGTTGTAAACCTTCACGGTGATCGGAGTTTTCTCTTTGCTGACCAGGAGGATGGTTGATCTCTCCTGGAAGGGATTGGGGTAGATGTTCATGGAGATTGGAGGCGGGGGAGTATGGACGGGATCGGCGTTTGAGAGGCCATTTGCTTTGATGGATACGTTTTGGGTGCTGTTTGAGCTGAGGTTGACCCGCACATAGCAGATATAGTAGTCTCCGCTATTATCCACCTGCTCCAGAGTACCGTTCCAGACTGTAAAATCGGCACTTCCGCGGGGGAGTTTAAACTTGACCAGGGTGTTTTCAAAGCCAAAGGGCTGATTGTTTGTGACTACTGCCATTACGCTATCTGCCTGGCCGTAGTTGTTGGGGAAAAAGCTGAGGGTGATGTTCTGTCCGTTGTTGCCGGCGTAGATAGTATTGGTAGGCGCTAGCTGGCTTCCATTTACCCGAACCATGCGATAAGCCCTATTACCATCGCAGACGCTGCGGGTTCCCAGATTGTAAGGCTGTTCGTAGATCGAGCCCTGATTGCTGTGGACATGGCCCCACAAGGCCATATCGATTCCCAGGGCATTCAGGTCCAGCTGACCGGAGTAATCATAATGGTGAAAGAGCACTTTGGTGTGATCAGGGTAGAGGGCCAGCTCGCTATTTAGCCAGTTCATCTGATTCATGGTATAGCTTTGGCCGCCATAGATATAGGTGCGCCAGCTTTCGTAGTTTATATAGTTTTCCAGGCCGATGAAATGCGTGTTTCCATAGGTAAAGCTATAGTCTTGGGTGTGCTTCCCCCAAAGGTACTGTTCGTTATCCAGCCAGCTCCAGCCAAAGTAGCGCCACCAGTTTCTCCTGGAGCTTCCCGCAGGAGGTGGAGTGGAGTTCCACCCGCCAATATCGTGGTTTCCGCTGGTGAGGTAGAAGGGGATTTCCAGCTCTGAAAAGACCTTCTGCACCCAGCCATACCAATGCTGGCCAGCGAAGTTTTCCAGCTCGCCTTCGTTGATTATGTCTCCGGTTATGAGGACGAATTCCGGCCGAATCAGGTTCAGATCGTCCATCACGGCCCGGAAATCCACCACAGATAGAGAATCGGTATCAAAGCCAGGCTCCGGCCAGTAGATCCGGGTCGGCATATGTAGATCCGTTATATGGGCAAAGTAGTAGTTCGTCTTGCGGCTGGGAACTACATGCACGGCGTTGCGGGTGGTGTCATCGATCCCGCCACTGGCTGTTACCCGGAGGTTGTAGAGTTCGTAGACTGCCACATTGGGGATGGTGGTATGCAGTAGCCAGCGATCCGGGGTAGTTACTTGCTCAACAGAGCTGATGGGCAGGCTGATCGTCTTTGCGCCGTGAACCAGGTAGGCATTCCAGGCGCTGGTTCCAGGAGGGGCCAGGCAGGTGATGACCATCGTTTCGCCCGGGATGACGATCTCTGGAATGTTCAAAATCGGATGCTGGATCACGGTAAGAGTATCTCCCAGGGAGTTGTAGGAGGAATTCACGGTTACGCTGCCAGCGGTGATATTGCTCAAATCTTCTGCATTGAAGATGGCATTATTGATATTGAGACTGGAGATGCCAGTGTGGATGGTATTGAAGTTCACGGATAAGAGAACGCCCTCATCCAGGTTTGCCTGGCCACTATAACTGATGGAGATCGCTCCGGTAGAGGGCTGGTGGCTGAGAGTCCCCGGCGAAGTGATGCTACTGCTATTGCTCAGGCTGCTAAAATCCAGCACGGCAGGATTGTAGATCAGGTCAAAGGAGTAGTTCAGCGCCCCAGTTTGGAGTCCATAGGCCTGGATCGGGACGTTTACACTGCTGCCCAGATTGGCCGTGAGATCAGGCAGGCTCAGAGCTACCGTTGTAGATCCGGAAAACATATCTGTATTGCTTCGGGGGTTGATGGCGTAGGTATTGAAAGAATAGTCCACGATGCCACGGATCTCCGTAAAAGTGGTGCCCAATGCTATACCTTCCCAGGCATGACCCGGGCTAAAGAACTGGTTGTCGATCTGGCAAGATCCACTGCCATCGGTGACATTGAACTCCTGGTACGTGTTTGGAAGAGAGGTGACGGAGACGTTTTGTACTTTCACAAACACGCTTTCCCATTGTTCTGCTGTCTGGGCATTGGCCAGCGAGCCGGTTGTGATCAAGGAGGCTGGGGGCAGGGGATTTCCGCTGCTGATCACTTGAAATGCTGTCACACTGGTTAGCTCTGTCCAGCCGTAATACTCTATGACTGTGGCGCTTATGCGTACCAGATCGCCCGTTTGCGGCTGATGAGCTTGATTGTATACGAATAGGCCGCTCCAGGGGCCACCTGTGGCATCGCCGATGAAGAAGCCAAAGTTGTTGGGACTGCTCCCCGTGTAATAACGGGTGCCGGTTACGACGGCTTGTACGGTTACTTGCATGTCCATATAGGGAGAATTGCCGTTGGCGGCGGTGGTGTATTGGATGTCGTAGCAACTCAGTACCGTCTGAGCCATCAGGCCTAGGGCTACCGATAGTAGAGCTAGAATCAGGAAAATCTTGCGCATGGTGTCTCCTAATAAAAGAAAAGGCAGCCCGGAAGAGCTGCCTTAAGGTGGCTGGGATGAGAGGACTCGAACCCCTACGTACGGAACCAGAATCCGCTGTCCTGCCATTAGACGACATCCCAGTAGAGAAATTCTTACACTAAAATACTTGGCTGGGCAGGGAGGATTCGAACCCCCGGATATCGGGACCAAAACCCGGTGCCTTACCGCTTGGCGACTGCCCATTTATAACTATGTGGCGGAGAGGGAGGGATTCGAACCCTCGGTAGGCTTTTGACCTACACACGCTTAGCAGGCGTGCGCCTTCAACCGGCTCGGCCACCTCTCCCCAAAAGGGATTACACACTATGTAAAATTGATGGCGGAGGATGAGGGACTCGAACCCCCATGGGCATAACCCGGCGGTTTTCAAGACCGCTGCCTTACCAATTAGGACTAATCCTCCACTTGGGTTTTATCCTTTAATCTGGAGCCGGAATTTTTGTCAATAGAATTCTTGTAAATCGGCTCCACCCCAGCAGGGAGCGGTTACGTGGGGTTTATGAGTGCTGCGCCATATCGATTTACAATTTACGATGCACAATGTACGATTTGCTGCGCGATTTGTTACCCGTTATCCGTTATCCGTTATGAGGGCTGCGCCCTATCGATTTACAATTTACGATGTACAATGTACGATTTGCTGCGCGATTTGTTATCCGTTATCCGTTATCCGTTATGAGGGCTGCGCCATTCAATTGAGAATTGAGGATTGAGAATGGAGAATTAGCTGCGCCCTATCGATTTACAATTTACGATGTACAATGTA
>CAZZCS010000049.1:0-17174 GCA_964652645.1 uncultured Candidatus Cloacimonadota bacterium
AAGTGGAACTCGATCCCACCAATAGACGTATTATTTTACAGCCATTTAATTTAGACTACAAAGTCCAGATTATAGACTCAGATCAGGGTCTCGAAGCATTTCTGATTGGAGTTTTGTCACTTCAGTTGCGGCTTTTCTAAATCGGTAATTTGGGCTGGAGCTGTCGGATGTCCAACTCCAGTCCAAAATCAGCCCTATTTGCAATTATTACTGATACAAAGACGTCCAAATACGTCCAAAACAGCCGATGTCCAAGTCCAAACATAGTCCATCATATCTCCCCACCTCATAAAGCGTTATCCCCACTTGTCCAAGTGAGACGGGCTTGCAACTTTGGGTGAGAGTTTATATCCGTAGTCGATAGTCCGAAGTCCGTAGTCCGAAGTCCGTAGTCATTTCGAGATCTGCAATACAATCCCCGGCAATAGACACCTTTGGCACACAGAAGACACCGAAAACCAATATAGACCGTTGAAGAATCGGGGCATAGGTACGCTCACGATAAGCCGAGAAAATCGATGCCTCCGATTTCCAGAGATGTAAAACGGTCTTATGGAAAGTAGATGACAGGATACCCGGATCTGCAGATTCTTCTTTGTAAAACCTTCACAGAGCTGTATCAGATGCGGGATAAACGCTGCGTCTCTGTGTAGAAAAAACTCACCACCTCAACACTTTACTGCTGCTGATAGCATCCCCGCTACGGACCACGATGAAATAGATACCGGCAGCGGTTTGCCTGCCCATGCGATCTTCTCCGTTCCATACCTGATAATGTTCCCCCGCCCTGGCATCAGAAGGCGGGAAGCGCTTCACCAATTGGCCCCGCACATTGTAGATATCGCAATGGACGGGACGGCTGTCTTTCTGGGTCCATACCACGCGCACAGACTCCCGGAAGGGATTGGGCTGGCAGGAATTAAGCGTCAGGGTGGACGGCACCTGAGGTTCATCAGGATTTGACGATCCGCTATAAGCAAGCTTTTGCAGGTGCACACCGTAAGCGGGGGTACTGGTAGCGGTTACACCGGCACGCGCATCCGCCCAGGCAACATATAAGGTTTGCCCTGAAGGGTTTGCCACCCTGGGTCCCTGTTGGTCCAAAGGTGCGCCGCAGAGCAATTGAGGAGCAGTTTCCTGCGGTTGGCCCGCGGCGTTGAAGTGGCGGTACCACAGGTCTGTATATTCCGTTCCGGGATCATAGCTGGCACTCCAAACTGCCAGCAGAGAACCGTTTTGATATCTGCCGAACGCGATGTTCGCTGCTTTGTGCAGGTTACCTCCATCCATGATCAGTCCCGGGGACGGGTACATCAGGCTGCCATCTGGTTTCACACACTGCATATACATTCCGGATGTGGATCCGGAATTGTATTGTAAACCGATAACGATACCCTGGGCGTCCACATAAGCGCCAAACACCATGTGGGGCGGTTCGTGGATCAGCACTCCATCCATCCCCCAGGGAAGTTCACCTCCGGAATTGACCCGCTGGGCAAAAACGCTGAAGTTGGCAGTGTATCCCACAAACATCAGCAGGTCGTCTCCTGCCAAGGCGGAGTAATCCGGATTGAGCATGTCGGCAGCATTTACCTGAAACACGATATTGCCCTCGGAGGACCACCCCGGCAGGGTGTTTCCATTCGCGTCCACCCGCTTTGCCACTACTTCGCTGATGGAGGTGGTGTAATGGCGATTCGACCACTGGAAATAGCGTCCTTCCGGCGCTCCGATCCCTCTGAAGTTCACTACGTTATCCGCCATTGTGATTCCGGCAGTGTCCCATACAAGCAGGCCCCCGGAAATTCTTTGTCCGCTGATCTTGCTGCCGATGCTGCTGCCTGCTTCCGACCAGCATACATAGATATCGCCTTCATATAGAGCCATGCGGGCACGGGATACCTGGTTGGAACTGATCAGCAAGCCTGTTCCTGCATACTGGGATGTGCCACCCAAATCCCACACCTGCAGATAGAGTCCGTTATCACGGAACAGCACTGCAAAGCGATCGTTCGGACAGGCGATGGCATCGAAGAAAAAGGCGTTCGTCACGTTGCTGGAGGCGATCAGCACCCCTTCGGAGGGGAACATGGCAACGCCAGAGGCATCATTCTGCTGGTAATAGAGACGGGTTTCACCCTGTTTGCGGGTGTCACCAATGATGTTCACGGCATGGCCGGCGATATCCAGACACTTCCAAGACCAGGCATAGCCGTTAAAAGTGGAACTCACCGCCTCCTGGGCCGATGGCAGTAGCGTGGTTCCGGATTGGTCGAAGGCACGATGTTTCAGAGTGATGGCTTCCTCACCAGACTCGCAATAGAAAGCCTGCAAGTACCCATTGGCGGCACCGATGCCAAATTGGGTATCATTCTGCAAAGCCGGGCTGATGGTGAGCCCGGAGGCAGGATGCAAAAGCGCGCCAGAGGAATGTTGCACCGCCTGTGCTTTCAGGCAGCCCTCATTACTATCAAGGGGAATTTCCTGCCACAGGCAAAAAGTGTGGTTGTTGCCATCATCGCAGGCACTCAGGCTGCCGATCCTGCCAGTGGTGGAATAGAGTGGGCGGGTTTCCAGCACTTGCATTTGGGCGTTCAGGATAAGCTGGTCGATGTGGTTGATCCCATCCAGCACATACCAGCCGATCAGGGAAACTGCATCGGTATCTGGCATCATAGTGATAGCAAAGCCCATATTGGCAGCGATGGGGGTGGGATTGAACACCAGCGTGGAAGCTTCGGAGGTGATCCAGGTACCGGAGGGCACATCGATGGTGCGGATGATCACCCCGGTGTTATTGGGCAGGCTTTTATGCAGGACGCTTACCTTTTGGGAGTCCCGCGCTAGCAGTTGGATGGCACCGTTGTCCGCGGATGTGCCGGGTTCGCTGATATTCCAAGCGCTCACGCCGTTGGAAGTGAAATGCCGGTACACGCGGCCTAGATAATTGGACTGCACCTGGCGGTATGCCACCACAAAGCCATCCCCGGAGGGCAATGTGGCGATGGATTCCATGCCCAGACAGCCATCCATGGTCACGCCAGGATGCTGGGGTCCCCAGATATCCACCCCAGCGCTGTTCAACCTGCAGGCATAGGCCTGGGATGGCGCGGACGCTTGAGGCGTCTCATTTACAAAGAGATAGGCACCTCCATCCTGATCGGGTGCCAGCAAATATTCTGGCAGATTTCCAAAGCCCTGGCAAATGGACACTCCGTCCAAGTCCCAAAGTATGTTTCCCATCGGGCTGAGCTTTTGAGAGCGAAGTTGATAGCCAGATGAGTTGGAACTCTCGATCCAGCATAGCACAACCCCGCCATCAGAAGTGCTTGCCGCGCGGATAGTTCTCTTTAGGATCATCCCACCTTTCACCAGCAGGGGTTCCTGCCAAACCGTTTCACCAGTAGCGGTATATTTGGCTGCCAACAGGCAGTTTTTACCGCCTGCCTGTACTACCCAGACGTTTATCACACTGCCGGAGTCTTCACGCAGGGCAGTGCCTTCGTAACGCAGGTTTTGGCCTTCGCGTATCACAACATCGTTTTGCCATACTGGCTGCGCGCAGGCAATGCCCAAAGCGGCAAGCAGAAAGATTAACACCACAGTCTTTCTCATTAGGGGCTCCTTCACCAAGCTATGTTGGAATCCAATCGAATTCACTGTTTACAACTATATTTTATTGCAAACATCTGTCAAGGCATTCTTTTAGAATAAAGTATGCCGGGTGCTAAAGAGTAAGCGCATCAACTTGTATACAGGAACTCCAATTTAACTGTTTCTTCCTTGGGTCAAAGCCGGGCAGGGAGTCAGCCTAACAATCCTGTGGTCTTCCTTTATCTGCGTTAGAAAGGCGTCTTTTGAGTAGTCCTATTTTAAAATAGTAATCTTCCCAGTTTCTACTGTCCTGTTAATCCTCAGCTTGTATAAATAAACACCCGGAGGGCACTGGCGCCCGTTATGATCTTTTTGGTTCCAGGATATTTGTTGGGTGCTGGAATCAACTGAGTAGCTTTGGACGATTTGACCTCTAAGATTGAATATATCTAGTATGCCAGACTGTCCTGGTTGCTGTTTGATCTGGAAACAAAGCATATTGGCGATGTTACTTGGGTTTGGATAGATTGAAACTCTGGATGCTACAGCCTGATTGTTTTGGTTTTCATTGAGCCCCACAGAAGCACCTATATCTCGGACGCATCTGACGTAGTTGAAGGTATATATCACATCTCCCTGAGGTCCTTGGTACTGTGGATAGTCTGCGGGATTTCCTGCCTTTGGGTCGCTTCGTTGAGCTCCCGCTCCATGTACATCCATCAAAGTATTATTCATCAGTCCCTGAGCTTCTCCAAAGGCGATATAGACTCCCCGTGTGTATGGATTGGGGCCGTCTAGATGGCTGGTTGAAGTCCAGAAATATGGATATTGGCCAGGATTATCATTGGGGTCATTGATCATGGTCGTTTGGAAGATTGGATCAATGGCAGCAGAATTGGTGATGTTTGGACAGCGGGTGTAATCAACTATACTTTGAAGCTCCTTGGCATTGGGCAGCCGCCAGTCTGTGTATCCGGCAAAGTTCAGGTTTTCTGCATAAGAAAGCGCATTCTGCCAGTCTCTGGGTACTCCATCATCGGCTTGTTGCCACATCAATCCAGTTGAGTAGTCTGAAATGGTACCGTCTTCATTGTCAATGAAGTCATTCACCCCATAGAATAGATTTCCACGTACCATTCTGGCATAGAGCAGGTGGAATTGAGAATTGTTTGTGCCTGGCAGGTATATAGGGTATCCCTTGATTCTCCCGTCCACAAAGTTAACCCCGAAGACTGTAGAATCAGCTTGCATAGTGAGACTAAGATATCTGGTGGCAGACCATGTTTGGGCGTCAATAGGGCGCGGGTTACCCAGCGGTTGATCAAAATATAAAGTATCGATGTACATTGTTATTGAGTTCTCACCACTGGACTGACCAGTAAACAGAATCAGAGAATATAGTTCTTTGATCGTGGGAATTCTCCAATCCGAAAATCCACCCAGGCTCAGCGTATCAGCTTTGTTGACAGCCTCATAAAATGACACCTTGTCGCCCATATTCTTTTGCCACATCAATCCAGTTACGTTATCGTTAATGGTCCCATCTCCATTATCTGTATAGGAGGGTTCGTGCCCTTGATAACAAGCATCCTGCCCATAGAAATCTGTACCTTCAGCGGGTGCACCTATAACGGCTGTATTACTGTAGAATTGAAGAATTCCGGTATCCACAATCGGGTAGGTATCAGCATTCAGGGTAACAGAGATCAGTAATATTACTGCCAGAAATAGTGTGACCTTTGTATTCATTAGAACTCCTTACTCATAGTCAGTCAACAAGATATGACACGTTCAAACAGATGCTGGCCGTGACCTTGAAAAGATGACGGCTTACTACAAATATACCACTTTAGGAACGAATTCCTGCATAACAAAGTATTTGGATTGGCTGAGGCCTCTTAGTAGTAGCCCGCGTCATTTTTTGCGCTTGACATTTTGCAGTAGCTCAAAATCGTGGCTTTCTACAAAAAATGTGAAAAGGAGAATCGATGAAAACCCTTACACCGAGTCCGGGCGACATTACGCAAGCCTGGTACATTGTCGATGCAACGGGGATTCCGTTAGGTCGGTTGTCCACACAGATTGCTGCCATTTTGCGCGGTAAGAACAAGCCCTATTTTGTGCCGAACATTGATACAGGCGATTATATCGTAGTGATCAATGCCGAAAAGGTCAAAGTAACCGGTTTGAAGAGCGAGCAAAAAGAGTATCAGTCTTATAGTGGTCACCCCAGCGGTTTGAAAAAGACCCCTTATGCCAAAGTTATGGAAAAACATCCCGAGAGGATCATTGAGCACGCTGTAAAAGGCATGCTGCCAAAGACCACATTGGGACGCGAGATGTTCAAAAAACTCAAAGTCTATGCCGGTACAGAGCATCCTCATAGTGCTCAAAAGCCAGTAGAACTAAACCTTGCAGGGAGATAATGCATGCAAAATTTTGATGCCGTTGGCAGAAGAAAAAATGCGGTAGCACGGGTTCGTCTAACTCCAGGCACCGGAAAAAGGATTATCAATTCTGTTCAGATGAAGAAATACCTCCAGCGTGAAACGCTCGAGATGGTTGTCGAACAGCCTCTTCAGACTGTCGGAATGAGCGATCGTTTTGATGTTCACGTAAATGTATGTGGTGGTGGTCTCAGCGGTCAAGCCGGTGCGATCCGTCACGGTATTTCACGTGCCCTGGTCGAGTTTGACGAAAACTTGAAACCACAGCTCAAAACCCGCGGATTTCTTACTCGTGACCCCAGAATGGTGGAACGTAAGAAAGCCGGACGTCCAAAAGCCAGAAAGAGATTCCAGTTCTCCAAACGTTAAGATGGGTTTTGGGGATGCGAATATATCCATCCCCTTCTATCTACCGGAGAACAAACTACCCTGTTCGTGGAGTTGCAAGGCGGTGTTTCGATTGGCGAAACTGAATTGCTTAGATCCCGGGCAGTTGATAAAACCGTAGAATAAGGAGAAATTAATGTCTGTCGTTTCTATGAAACAACTCTTGGAAGCCGGTGTCCACTTCGGACATCAGACCTTCAAATGGAATCCCAAAATGAAGAAATTCATCTTCATCAAGAGAAATGGGATTCACATAATCGACCTCAAGCAGACGGTCGATGCCATCAATGAGGCTTACCAGTTCCTCAAAGAAATAGCAAGTCGCCAGGAATACGTACTCTTTGTAGGTACCAAAAAACAAGCTCAATCCGCCATCAAAGAAGCAGCCGAAAAAGCTGATATCTTCTACGTGAACAATCGCTGGTACGGCGGTATGCTCACCAATATGGCCACCATCCGCCAGAGCATTGAAAAAATGAAGTACTACGAAGAAATCGTTACTGACGGTACAATCACAAACTATACCAAGCTCGAACAGCAAAAGATGAAACGCATGCACGACAAGATCGAGGAATCCCTCGGCGGTATCCGCGACATGGATGCTCTGCCAGGTGCTATCTTCGTCGTGGATAGCGATTACGAAAAGATTGCCATTCATGAAGCACGCATTCTCAAAATCCCAATCATCGCCATGGTTGATACAAACTGCGACCCCGATCTCGTAGATTATGTAATCCCCTCAAACGATGATGCCACCCGTGCGATCAGCCTCATTTCCGATATCATGGCAAACGCCGTGATCGAAGGTAGAGGCGCTGCCACAGAAGGCACAGACCTGCGTGAAAAGAATGAAGAAGCAGCCGAAGAAAGTGCTGCCGAGATGGTAGCTTCTGCACCAGTTGCCGAAGAAATCAAAGTAGAAAAACCCGAAATCGCCGCAGAAGACCTTCTGTAAGCGAGATTGAGATACAGATTAGTTAAGGAGTTTAACGATGGCTGATATCAGTGCAACATTAGTAAAAGAGCTTCGTGAAAGAACAGGCGTTGGCATGATGGATTGCCGCAAAGCCCTGGTTGCCAGCGATGGTAATATGGACGCTGCGATCAAATACCTGCGCGAAAAAGGAATTTCCAAAGCCGAATCCAAAGCCGTACGCGAAACTAAAGAGGGGATCATCCACTCTTACATACATTTCAACAAGAAAATCGGAGTGCTGCTCGAGCTCAATTGCGAAACTGACTTCGTAGCTCGCACCGAAGATTTTGAGAAACTGGCAGATGAGATTGCCCTGCAAATCGCAGCAGCAGCTCCCTTGGCTGTAAGCGCAGATCAGATTGATCCTGCGATTATCGCTTCCGAAAGAGAAATTGCCCGCAACAAAGCCATCAACGAAGGCAAGAAAGACGATCTGTTGGATCGCATTGCCGATGGTCACGTCAAAAAGTTCTGTAGCGAGCATGCCCTTCTGGAACAGGAACTGATCAGCGATTCCAAACGTACAGTCAAAGATCTGCTGACAGATGCAGTGGGTACCACCGGCGAAAACATTCAGATTGCCAGATTTGCCCGCTTTATAATCGGCTAAGGAGAGTATTATGGTCGCCTATCAGCCAGAAAAGATACACAGAATCATGCTTAAACTCAGTGGTGAAACCCTTGCGGGGGAAAAAGGCCACGGATTTGATGATGCGGTTATAGACCGGCTGACAGATGAGCTAATCGAGATCAAGAAAATGGGCTATGGAGTCGCCATCGTATTGGGCGGAGGTAATTTCTTCCGCGGCGGTACCTGGAAAAACCAGAGCCTCAATCGCGTTGTTCTCGATAATATCGGTATGATTGCGACCATTCAAAATGCCCTCTATCTAGCTGAAATCCTAAACAAAAAGAACTTTCCTGCCGAGGTTTTTTCTTGCCTCGCACTTGATAAAGTTGCCGAGCTATACAGTCCGCAACGGGCTTCCCACGCCATGCAAGAAGGCAAAATCTGCTTTCTCTGCGGGGGAACCGGAAATCCCTTCTTTACTACAGACACAGCCGCAGTGCTTCGAGCGATCGAGCTGGGACTCGATGTAGTACTCAAAGGGACAAAAGTGGACGGACTGTATAGCGCGGATCCTGCCAAAGATCCAGACGCTACCTTTATCAACGCGGCAAGCTATCAGGAATGCATAGAGAAAAAACTCGGCGTGATGGATATGACCGCCTTCTCCCTGGCTCAGGAAAACAAAATGCCGCTCAAGATATTCAATATCACCAGCCCCGGAAACCTGAAGAATGCCGTTCTGAAAGCCGATGTAGGCACTTTTATCCATCCCTAAAGTGTGAGGTATATATGGAATTACTGAAAACTAATACCACCGAAAAAATGCAAAAATCATTCGATTCGCTGATCCATCAATACAGCAAGACCCGTACCGGACGCGCCAGTGCTTCCATCCTCGATGACGTGCGCATAAACTATTACGGCCAGCCAACCCCGGTAAAACAGCTGTGCAATATCTCCATCCCCGAAGCAAGAATGATAGTGATCCAACCCTGGGACAAGACTACCCTTTCCGAGATCGAGAAAGCTATCCTGGCAGCAAACCTGGGGATCACTCCGGAGAATGATGGCAACGTGATCAGATTGCCCTTCCAACCCCTTACCGAAGATAAACGCAAAGACATCGTTCGCAATCTCAAAAAACTGGCTGAAGACGCCAGAGTAGCCATTCGGAACATCCGCCGTGATGCCAATGAAGCGATCAAAAAGAGCAAAAAAGATAACGAGATTGGCGAAGACGACGAGAAAAAACACCTCAAAGAAATTCAAGATATCACCGATGAGTGGATCAAGAAGATCGACGAAGTGGAAAAAACCAAAGAAAAGGAAATCCTGGAAGTGTAATACTTTACAGATTTACCTATAAGATATCAGCCCCGTCACTTGAAACTAGACGGGGCTTTTTGCATTTTAATCTGTCTTCTGGTCTTTTTGCCAAATTCGAACTTGATAGCTACTCGCCTGGATCTATAACCCTCTGCCGAGAGAAGCATTATTCGCTTGTTCATGTTCGCGGATCTTCTAATCACCCTGTAAAGGCCCTGGTCTGTAGTAACGCCAAAGATTTTATCGTCGGCTGCATCTACATCCTTTACTATGCCCCCTTCTATGGGGCGTCCCTTCGAGTCTGTAACCCGGAGGATTACAGTTTCTCTAAACATGGGTCCACAGCCGACACTGGTCAATGCTATCGTGGGAATCACAGTGGTTTCAGAAGCCTTTACTTCTACCAGCAGAGAGTCAATCCGGCTGCGTCCCACCATGGTGATGCGCACTTGGTATCTGCCTTCCGGGATTCGTATCCTGGCTCTGCCGTTTCTATCTGTTTGAGCTCCAGTGATCCGCTTTTCAGCTTGTATGCAAACCAGGTTCGCATACTGAAGGCCCAGCCCGTCCTCGTCCACAATATGTGCTTCGATGTACCCGATGGAGGGGTCATTTAGTAAAGAATCAGCCACGGGCTTTATTGGCGGAGGAGTAGTGGGAGTTTGATAGATGAAACCATTGATACGAACAGCCCATACGGCTGCTGCCAGCAACATAAGCATTGTGATGACATAAAGTCTCTTCATGAGAGGCTCCTCCTATTTTCTGAGTATCGCCTTGGAGAAGATATGATCCGGGATGCTGATATCAAATTCGATGCTGTCGATGATGTACTCGGTTCCTTTGCCGTCTTTGAGCTCGTCCTTGAATACTATCTTCCTGGGATACCAGCGCTTGCCTATTCTAGTAATATCAGACATTCTCGTAGTCTTGAGCAATCTGCCACTTTTGGCGTAGAGCTCTTCATAGAGCGGGATATTGCGCTCTTTATCCACATAGAGTTTGCGGGTGGGGTAGCTTACGTTGTCCTTTCTGGCAGTCAGTTCCAGAATGTGACAGTCCCGGCCGTCGTGCTTAATCTCTCCTGCTATTCTGGCATTATAAAGATCTGCGTAGGAGCTTTCTTCCATGAAGTCTTCATAGGAGAGATCACTGCCCATCACAGACTGCTTGAGCATATTGCCCGAGATCTGGATGGTACGGTCGGAGGCGGGCTCGTAGATCCAGAGATTGTCTCCCAGCTTGAGCATCTTTGTACCCCGTTCCCTGGGTGGATCGGTGTATTCGGAATAGAAGCTCTGGGTTCCCCTGGCATAGTTGATTGAGGCAACGGTACGGCTTGCCCGGCGACCATGGATCACCATTCTGGAAGTGGTTTTGGAGCTGGAGGAGGTCATATTTGCATCAATCGCCTTGAGGATGGCATCGACATTGGGGGCTTGAGCATGCAACAGTAAGCCCCAAGCCAGGATCAGCGCTGAAAGCAGTAATATCTTTTTCATACTTCGAGTTCCTTAAAGAGTTGAGAGGTTTTTCTTTTGTAAATGGCAATCCCAGCCAGCATAGCACCCAGGATCGTGGATGCCACTCCGGGGATAAAGCCATAAAGCGTAGTTTTGAGGTCTATACTGGTATAGATGATGTTTTCACTCATGATTGTGGACTCCCTGTTGTACGCACTCATGTCCAGGCCATACACGTTGAAGTACCAGCTGATCAGGAGTCCCAGCGTGGTTCCGATTATGGAACCGATAACGCCGATGATGGCGGCTTCGCCAATGAGGTTGAAGTAGATGTGGTTCTTCTTTTCACCCATGGCAAGGCGTACCCCGATTTCTCCATAGCGCCGGATGGAGCTCATCAATCCGGAGTTCCACAACACTATAGCCAGGATACAGATAAAGACGGCTGTGATGGTACCCATCGAGATATCCATCATGCCGAGCATCGTGCCCATATTGTTTTGATCTGTCAGGTTCAGCATTACAGGGGCAAACTCTTCCTCGGGATCGGAAAACCTGCTGTTGAAATCCTGCTTGAGAGCTTCAGCCCTTTTGATGCTGTACTTTCCATCTTTGAAGAGGCCCAGGATTTCGGAGCTCCCTCCCTCCATATCCAGGAAGTGGCGAATGTCTTCCAGATCGACAATCACTCCGCCTCTATCCATGGCCTCAAAGCCAAAATCCAGAGTTCCAGAGACTGCGAAATTGTGAAAAGACATCGCTCCATAGGCGGTGGCGCCGATCAAGGTGACCTCATCTCCAATCTTGAGACCGAGCTTTTCAAAGGCCACATCGCTCAGCATGATCTCTCCAGGACGGGAGGGGATATTGCCTTTTATCAGAGAGCGCTGGAGGTTCATGTGTTCGATTTCGGGAATGGCTGTGCCAGGAGGCTGATTGTAGCCCAGATCTATGGCAAAGCCCATCACATCACCCTGGGCACGGGTGTTGCCTTCGCTATCCGGCACATCCAGAAGAGCTCCGAAAGTGATCCTTTGGACGAAGGTGAGCTGTGGATATTCAGCTATCCAGGTTTGCAGATCATCCTCAATATCCAGTAGCCCCAGATCGTAGGGTTTCTGGTTGAGGATTTCGGCATAGGCATTTGTGACAATCTTTACGTGTCCCGTATCATAACGCGCATTCTGCCGGATCATGCTATCTGTATAACCCTGCATGAAAGCCAGCATAAAGACGATTATCATCACTCCTGATCGTACTACCAGGAGAGGGAAGAGAGTGCGGCTGCGGTCTCGCAGGACACCTTTGAGCATAAAGCTAAACATCTGCACCCCCCTCAATTTGCCTTGCCACGCAGGGCATCGGTTATCTTCGTTTTGGCTATTCTGGCTGCTGGGATCCAGCTTGTGATTGCCGTGAGAATGATTACGAAAACGATGATCCTGAGGACCATTGGCAAGGGATAGGTAAAGCGTAGGGCATCACTGAGACCTGCTATCCCAAAATCTTCAAAACCTGCTGGCATTTTGTATCCATAAACTGCAAAATACCAAAAGAGCGGGAAACCCAGCACTGCTGTAAAGAACACAGAGAAAAAGGAGTAGAGCACACCTTCAGTGGTAAAGAGCAGGATGATCTGGTTCTTGGTCATCCCCAGAGCCGAGAGAGTCCCGATTTCCTTTCTTCGCTTGAAGAGGGCCAGGATCTGGGTATCGAAAACAGCGATCATCGCCAGGAAGAGCAGCAAGGCATAGAGGATTACTTGCGAGCCTTGCTCCGTCTCCATCACCTTGTAAAAATCTGCCAGAAGGGTATCTGTATCCATGAACTTCCAATCTGTAAAGCTCTTATCCACCAGCTCCTGATCGACCACTACAAGTGTAGCGGCACCCGGTAAATCCTTGATCTCTTGCAATATAGAGATATCGATCCAGATCTGCCCGGCATCTGTGGTGGGTACTGGAGTATTCATTATATGTACAATTTTCAGATCCAGAGCATTGAAGCTACCATGAGTATCCTTGATGCGCATAGTGACAATGTCTCCCACCTGTAAACGGCTGTTCCGAGCCATCACTCCCCCGATCATCGCCGGGATGTAATAATCATCCTTGCTGGCCAGTTCCTGAGTCGGAATCTTGAGCAGGTGCTGATCCAGGCTGATCCCCTTTACAGATACTGGAGCCATTCTCCCCTGCGGATAGATCACCGCTTGAGAGATGAGGACAGGCGCAGCTTTGCCGCTGGCCACCGCTGCTTGAAGCTCCAGAGGAATGGGAGCATGGCTATTATCCCATGAAAAAGCATCGTAACGGTCAAAATCCTTCTGATGGTATTGCCCCGCGGCTACTTCCCACTCCATGGAATCGGTAACCGCCAGCCGCAGCCAACTATGCATCATGGCTTGCATCCAGATCAGACCTATCATCACAATAGCGATGATGATCATATTGATCAAGCTGCGCCAGCCATAGCCAACGATGTTTCTAAAGGCCAGTTTTACGATCATCGCTGTTTACCTCACCATCGATCAGAGTGATCACTCTGCGCAGATAGTCGATTACCTTCTGATCATGAGTGGAAAAGATGAAGGTGGTACCCATCTGCTGATTGAGATCTCGCATGGTATCGAGAATTCTATGGGAGTTTTCGGTATCTAGATTCGCCGTCGGCTCGTCTGCCAATACCAGTTCCGGTTTTTTTACCATGGCTCTGGCGATTGCCACTCGCTGGCATTCTCCGCCGGATAGCATGGACGGACGGGAGTTCTGCTTGTCCGTGAGCCCTACCCAGGCCAGGGCTTCCATCACAGCCTTTCGGCGTTGCTCTGCACTCTGCTGGAGCAGAAGCAGGGGAAACTCCACATTCTCATACACGGAATAGACAGGCAGGAGATTGTAGGTCTGAAAGATGAAGCCAAATGAACGGCAGCGCAAATCTGCAGATTCTTTCGATGATAGTGCTGCTATATCGTGTCCCAAGACCTTGACGCTACCGGAACTGGGGGAGTCCAGAGAACCGATTACATTGAGCAGGGTAGTTTTACCAGATCCGCTGGGGCCCACAATGCCGGTGAACTCCCCGGGATGGATTTCCAGATCGACGTTTTTGAGTGCCAGAAATTCACCTTCTCCGGTGGGGAAGGCTTTACTCATCTTACTGATGTTTACCAGGGCTGCTTTCATGGATTCCGCCTTTAGGTATTAGATATTATAGTTTAGGGCAATGCTGATGCTTCTGGAGCTGATGCCACCGAAATCCCGATGGAGATCGTGACTAAGGCTCGCTTCAATACTCAAGTGGTCGTAGATGCGACGATATACCAGAGAGTGCAAGCTCTTCTGGCTCTTATAGTCATAGATATTTAAAAGGGCAATGCTATCCAGGAGTCCGAGAGGATAATCCAGCATCAGAGCGCTCGTGGCCCCCTGGTTTTGCAAGCTCGTCAGTTCTTGCGTGCCAAAATAGGTGAGATTCGTTTCCAGCAAGGCATAGATACCATTTCCAAATCCGAGGGTATAATCCACCCCCAGAGTGCTGGACACCAGATTTTCAAAAGGAAGGGCGTCTGCTTTTGTAAAGTGAGATGCTGAACCCTCCAGCCAAAAGCCGATAAACGCATCCGTCCTCAGGTCTATTCCCATCCGGTATTCACGTCCGGATAAGCCTGGGAGAGCATCGTATTCTCTGGTATGAAAAGAGATGGCTGTTTCTGCCTGGGGGAGAGGGTATTGGATGCGTGCTCCATACTCAATTGATTCATCGCGTGAGGCTAGCAGTTCATTACCCTTGGTCTCATTCTCTGCCAGGATTCCCCAGAGCCAGATATTGGTATTGTTGACAAAGTAATAGCGGTAGAGCAGAGCTTGTACTCCCTTGGTCTCTTCGTTTTGATCAAGGGGATTGATCCTATCGAACCATTGCAGGGGCCGCAGTACCCGGGCAGTTCCAAAATTTAACCTCTGCAAGCCTGCCCGCAGCTCTGCTTTGGGGCTGCTGAGACGGAGCCAATAGCGGTAACTCTCGGCTGTGATGTCTGCACTGGTATGGGTCTCATCCCAAATATGCTGCGTTCTGCCCTGCAGGCTATACTCGCCCTGAAGGCTTATCTGCCCACCCAGAAAATGCGAGAACGAGAGCTCCGGTACCCAGGAAATCTGGAGCTCTTCACTGCTATTCGCAAAGTCTCCGATCCCACGGAGGCCGAAACGGTTCCGAACCTCAAAACTCTCCGATATACCTATCAACTGGGCTGTGATCAGGATCAGGAGGAAGCAGAGAGTCGTTTTCATGGTCTGGATTCCTCTTTTCTGCTGAGCACCCCATAAAAGAGGAGTTCGTTCATCTGCTCGATCAGATGGGCTGGGCTTTCAAAGCACCCTTCAAAGCGGTTCTCTGCGTAAAGCCGGTTCAATTCAAACATCACCATCCGTAAAAATTTCAGGTCTATCCTGGAACTGATATTGCCTTTGAGCTTTTCAACCTCCATAAAAGTGTTGAAGTTGTCCCAAGCGCTATGGGTAAGCTCATCGAGAAACTGCCTGGCAGGAGGGAAAACCAGGATGCTCCGTAGAAACTCATCTCCGATCTGTTCCATTATCTCCTGTTTCATCAGGGAAACCCGATCGAACTTGGTCTTGATGTCCAGATCAGAATCGAGCATAATGCGTATTTCTCGATCCAGATCGCCGTAAATCTTTCGGATCAGATAGAGCACCAGTTCGTCTTTGCCAGGATAGTATTTGTAGAAAGTCATCTTGCTGACCCTTGCAGTCGAGCAGATCTCTTCTATACTGACCCGCTGGAAGCCGTGCTTGCAAAAGAGCTGAAAAGCAGTGCTCAGGATCGCTATCTGCTTTGGTCTCATGCCTTTCTCTGTCAATTCAATCATTGTTCTTCGCCTTACTGATTTATTTCATCTATACGATACAGATACACATCTACATATATCGTATAATCTGTCAATAAGATTCTGCTTCAAGAGGTGATTTCCAGCTCTATGATCCTGTTTTGCGAATTTTCTGGACAGTAATTGAGACCCGAATAATAGGGGGCTTGTAAATCTTTATATAGCCGCTCTCGTATGAGCTGGAAGGGGTAAGGAATTGAATAGATTGATTGTCCTGGCATATCATAGTGTGAATGGTTACCCATATAGCAGTAGCTCGGCTCCGCTGACCGTTCATCCACAGCAGTTCAGGAAACAGCTCATATTGATGCAAAAAATGGGATATCGCAATATCAAAGCTGAGGAGTTGCTGGCCCTACCAAAGAGCAGGGAAAAGCGCTTTTTGATCACCTTTGACGATGGGTATTCTGATAACTACCAGGTTGCATATCCGATCTTGAAGGAGTGTAACTGCACGGCGTTAATTTTCCTGTGTACAAAAGGACTGGACTGTGCCTCGGGTGAAGTAGGAGCAGGCAGTGATTGGGAGATGGAGATCTCGATTCCCTTTCTGACCTGGGCTCAGGCTCGAGAGATGGAATCTGCAGGAATGGAGTTCGGCTCTCATACTCTGTCTCATGCCCGCTTATCAAAGCTGAACCCGAAACAGTTACACGATGAAATCAGGAACTCGTGGGAACGGCTTCAAGCCAGGCTTGCGAATCCGCTACCATGTTTTTGTGCCCCCTACGGAGATTATCCTCACAGCGCTTATCAAGTGGTGAAGGAGTATTATCGGTACAGCTTTCTTACTTATTCGTACAGATCTCAATATAAGGACTTCAAGGATGTGATCTCGCGTGTGGGTGTTTACGGCCAGAATGATATCTACAAATTTCTCCTAAAGATTATCAAGGATTCTCTAAGAACCGGTTGATAGATCAATCTACTTTCTTTCCGGGATGTTTACCTCAGTTTCCCCTCAAGTTCGCCTCGAGATCCCCTCGAGTACTCGAGGCCATCTCGAGGGGAACACGAGGCAAAGACGAGGGGAAGCATACTGGGTGCAGGAGGGTTTTAGGGATTTGAGGTTTTAAGGTTTTAGGGTTGAGAAAGTTGAGAAAGTTGAGAGCAGGCGGTCGCCGTACCGCCTTGTTGTTTTAAAGTTGAAACGATTTGTCGTGAAGGCAGTAACACTGGCTTCAGAGCTTGTGCGAAAACGGCGCAGCGAGCCCCAGCGGGGCGACAGCCCCCGCGACGCAGTCGTGGGTGGCATAGGCGGGGGCGTGAGCCCCCGTACAGAAAGGTTTTAGGGCCAGCCCCAGCGGGGCGACACCAAGACCCCGAATCCGGAGCATCTCGAAGGACGGCACCAATTTAACCGGAAGAACGGCTACCCTCTCGACATAGTCGGGGGAGTAAAACGAGTGTTCCATTAGCTCGTAGTGATCCTGGATGATCGCACCAGTGACATCTGCCGGGCTCTGGCTGCCCAAGATAAGATCTATCCTCTGAACGATGC
>CAZZCS010000050.1:0-16792 GCA_964652645.1 uncultured Candidatus Cloacimonadota bacterium
TAGCATCGGAATGCTACGATACGGGCGCAGCTCTTTTAACGTTTAACTTTTAACTTTACGTAGCATCGGAATGCTACGATACGGGCGCAGCTCTTTTAACGTTTAACGTTTAACGTTTAACTAAAAAAAAGCCCCGGACGAATCCAGGGCTTTCGTATCTATATATGTCTTAGCGTTATTAGCGGTCGTAGATATTGGCTGCGTTGATTTGGGAGGGAAGCATTTCATACCAGTTCAGATGCTGGGTTCCGCCGCTCTCGGCCCAAGGCTTGAAGGCGAGGTAGGCTTTTGTAATCTCCTTTCTTTCGATCGGATACTGCCAGCTGATGGGGATGTCCAGTGCCCATGGGAGGTTATTTGCTGTCTTGTAATATCTTCCACTGCCAGGATCGGAGGTGTCGTCGTCCATGCCAAAGAGGCTGAGATCGGCATACATGGTAGGTGGATAGCCGGGAAGATGGATCTCGTGACCCATGACGCGATTCACCATGAGGTATGGATTGAGGAAGCCCCAATCCGGTGCCAGGGCAGGATCGTAGGGTTCGCTCAAGGTGATCTGGAAACTCAGCGGGATGGGCTCGAAGAAGGGTTGATCCAACTGGGTGTTCCAGAAGATTCCGCCCCCGGGGACGTTGATAAAGTCGTTGGTATTGCCAATAACTTTGAGGATGCTATTGGCTCCAGCTTCGATCAATTCCATGTTGTATTCTGAACCGTTTGCCATGGTTACGATGCTCTCGATCTGGGAAACAGGATAGAGCATTTCCACAGCAAAGGCGTTCTGGAATGTAGCGCCCACAGCTCTCAGGCGGAAATTGGCATTGACGTCTTTTACTTTGTTTTCACCGTTTAGCACTATATGCAACTGGTAATCAATCACGAGGTCGTTAAAGTCGTAATCTCCCTTGGCTGGCCACATATCTTCAAAAGCCAGGGTTCCCCAGGCTCCGGGAGCCGGGAAATAGACGTTGAAAGCTCTCAAAGGATCGTCCGGATACGCGTCCATGTCGTCTGGAACGCCGTCACCATCAGAATCGGAATTGCCGGTGAGGGCGACCGAGTAGTGTAATCCGGCGGCGACCGTATCAAACTGGTTTCCAACCGTCCCGGCGGGGATGGTACTCTGCAGATTGCCATTGAGGCCCCAGGCTGCCAGCGAGCCATCTGTTTTCACTGCGATGCTGTGAAACCAGCCTGCACTCATATTGCTAAAAAGCACTCCGGCGGGGATGTTGAGCTGGTTGTTCCAGTTCACGCCCCAACCCATAAGTACTCCATTTGAGCGCAGGGCAAGGCCGTGACGATACTGGGCCGAGATCTTTACATAGTCGTTCCCGGCAGGAACAGTCGTCTCTCCATTCCAGACAATTCCCCAGGCTGCCAGCGAGCCATCGCTACGGATAGCCGAGCTGAAGTTTTCTCCGGCAGCGACTTCAACATAATTGCCTGCAGGTACGTTCAATTGACCCTCGGAGTTTCTTCCCCAAGCGGCAATTGTGCCGTCACTGCGTAGAGCGAGGTTGTGATATGTCCCGGCATCGATTTTGACAAAATCATTTCCGGCAGGTGCATTTGTCTGACCCTGGTCATTGTAACCCCAAGCGGCAATCGTACCATTGGAGCGGAGGGCAATCGCATGGTCGTAACCAGCAGAAACTGCTATAAAGTCGTTGCCAGAAGGGACGTTGATCTGGCCGCGGGCGTTATCTCCCCAGCCGACCAAAGAACCGTTACTCTTGAGGGCTATTACAAATTCTGATCCTGCGGCTACCGCGACAAAGTCTTCACCTGCGGGTGAATTGGTCTGGCCTTTGCCGTTACTACCCCAGGCAAATATAATGCCTTGAGCAAAGATCATCATGCTAAGGGAGGCGAGCAGGCTAACTAGTAAAATCTTTTTCATCATTCACCTCCATCAATTACTGGAAAAGTTGTATTCAATCCGGTTGTTGCGGACGTTTACCGTTACTTCGTGAACATGATAGACCAGAACGACTCTCGTGAAGGCATTGGCCATCTGGAACTTCGTCTGGAGCCCGCTTTCAGGCTGCATCATACCACGATACAACACCTTGCCGTCGGTGGTCATAATCGTCACGGGAAGCCTGTGTGCTCCCACGAGATTGATCTCTACCATACGGCTCATTTCATAATCAAAATTCTGAGGAACTTTCAGCTCACTCATATTTGCCTCGGTAAGAGGCTCGTTTTTGTCTGTGCATCCTGCGGCAAACAGGATGGCTACTATCGCTAAGATACTAAATAATGTCTTCATTGTATCCTCCATTGGAAATATATAATGCAATTGTTGGGCCAAATATATGCTATTGCGCAACCTGTTGTAATATCGGTGTTTACGGAAATGACGCTAAAAGCTAATGGTGTAATAACTGCAACTATAGCTTTATAAGTGGTTGCAGTGAACGCAACCTATAAAAGGAAGCGGCGCTACCGGGAGCGCCGCTATATGGATTGTGTTATCTTAATGTTTTAGGTCTGGTATGGGTCTTGCACAGTGGACATTACACTAGCCAAGGTGTTTGATATGTCCCTTGCCCACACCCTTTACTTTGCAACCCAGGGCAATGTATTCTTTGATTCTGGTATCGGGCAGGAAGTTTGAGCAATCGATTACCAGCGGTTTAGTTTCGCAGAGATCGATCAATTGCTGGGGGGTGATCTGGTGGTATTCGTCGTGGCCAACGGCAAAGACGACTACCTCTGCTCCCAGAAGAGCTTCCTTGAGGTTACTGAGAACTTTTGTCTCTTCCAGTTCGGCCCAGTATTCCACATAGGGATCGTGGACTTTGACCAGGGCAAAATCTTTACGCAGGAATTCGACCAGAGTTTTGGTGGGAGAGTGTCTGGTGTCCCCCAGGTTTTCCAGGTAGGACACGCCCAGGACGGTGATCTTGAGATTACGGACGTTGTCGTATTCATCTTCGATCAGTTCTATGGTATGCAGGGGCATGGTATCGTTTATGTTTACGGATTTGATGGCGACATCCAGCGTATCTTCGATGCCAAAGAGGGCACCCATAGACCAATTTGCCAGGATCGGATCCTTGGTGAGGCAGTATCCGCCCACCCCGAGGCTGGGACGCAGGAGGTTGTCGTGAGTACCTTTGCGTTTGCGGATGGCATCGCGAACCTTAAAGATGTCGACTCCGATCTGTTCTGCAAATTTGGCCCATTCGAGGGTGAGGGCGATATTGGTGGCTCGATAGGAATTTTCCATCACTTTGGAGAGTTCCGAGGCGTTGGTATGGTCGAGCTGGGTAAGAGGATAGTTCTCTACGTCGAGGATATTGGTGAGGAATTCGCGGCAGAGTTCGATACTCTTTTCATTCACGCCGGAGAAGACGCGCCAGAAATCGCGGATGGAGGCAACGTATTTGGCGCCAGGCATTACTCTTTCATAGGAATGAGCGATCAGAGGAGGATTTGCCACGATGTCTATCCCGCGTTTGGTAAATTCTTCTTCCATAATGGGTTTTACCACTTTCTCGCAGGTTCCCGGAGGGACAGTAGTCTCTACCAGCACCAGGCAATCGGGACGGATGTGTTTGCCCAGAGTGCGGATGCCTTCGCGAAAGGCGGAGATATCGCAGTAGCCTTTCTCTGCTTCGCCAAAGGCGGGCTTGGTGGCATCGAGCTGGATATCCACGACTACGATGTCGACGAGTTCATAGACGAAATCTTCGCTGGTAGCACGGAAGTTCTGTTTTTCTACCACGCAGCGGTGGAAGATCTGGGGAACTTCGGGATCGGAGGAGCTCACGGGAGCTACTCCGGAATTGATCATCGGAACCTTCCAGAACGAACGAGCAGAGGCTCTTTGATGACCGTGAACATAATAAATGGGCTTTCCAGAGGAATCTTCGGCATCGGCAACAACTGTGGCCATTACACAACCAACAAAGCCAAGACCTTGTACAGCAACGATCTTGCGTCCCAGCTTGCGCTGTTCCACAGTAATGCTTTTCAGGATTTCACATTCTTTGGCGCTTTCTTCAGGCGTTGGGAGGGGATACTCTTTTCCGTCTGGAGAGATAGATACTTTTAGCATTTGCATTCTCCTAGGTTTATTTTTCTATAGTGTAGTCTCTTTCTTTCGGTTCAGGGCAAAGCCACCAAGCAGGCAGAGCAGGGTGACAATCAGTCCGATGGCGCTGAGAGTGACACCTCTGCGGTAGGAATCAGGGCTAAATACAAGCTCCAGCTTGTGGTTTCCCGGGGGTACCACCACTCCTCTCAGGATGTAGTTTACAGGGTGGATGGGGATCTCGCTACCGTTCAGATAGGCCTTCCAGCCAGCGGGATAATAGATCTCGCTGAGGACGAGGAGGCTGTTTGATTCCGAGGATACATTATACTCCAGGCGGTGCATTTCGGCCAGAGTTTGAGTGGCCAGTGCATTCACGGGAGCTTCCAGGCCGGGTATCTCCGTTTCCAGATAGCTGAGTACGGCGGGATCAAACTCCAGTTCGTTCATCTTACTCAAAATGGAATCAGCAGGGCTGACTACTTCTGTGCTTTGGGCAAACCAGGCTCTGGGCAGATAAGTCTCGTTTCGATATATGTTTATGCCGGTAAAGGGGCTGCGGTACACAGAGCGGAGGTTCTGCAGATTGGAGGTGCCGGGCAGGGTATCCCTGAGGACGATATACTTTGTAGAGAGCATGTCGTGCACGGGCAGCGGTATCTCAAACTGGTAGCGGTTCAGCACTTCTCTATAGCGCTTGAACTGCGGATGGAGATTTGTGCGCAGGAATTCATCGTAGCGCCCGATCTTGGCGGCCGAATAGCCGTCCACGGTCTGGTGGTGATAGGCCCAATCTCCGGCAGGGCCGACTTCTGAGGGGTAGATCCGATAGTTGGATTTGTCCTGGAGCAAGAATTGATCGTGATCTTTGGGGGCAAAGTGATCCCTGTGCTGCTGTACAGGCTTCAGATCTTTGAGATACTTTCCGGTATAGAGCCAGAGGTCGATAAATGTGATCAGCAGGATCAGAAATACAAAGAGGACGCGTTTCAGCTTCTTCACATTGTAGAGATAGGCCAGGCCCAGCCCAATTGTGAGGATCAAAAGACTGATGATCCCGCTCTTGATCAGGCGGTCGAGCCGGAAATCGCGCAGTTGCTCCAGCAGATTTGTGTATCCAGCATTGGTAAAGATTTGGGTCTCGTAGGCAGTGGCCAGGGGTAAAGAGCTGAAGACCGTCTTGCCGAGCAGGACAAAGAGCACGAAGATTGCTCCGCTGATCCAGAAAATACGGAAGAGCCTCTTAGCAAAGATGATATCTCCGGCCTCCGTCTTCTCGATGATGGCATTCAAGCCCAGGGATGCCAGGATTATAGCATTGATTTGGATCATAGTGAGGATCATGGCGGGAACCCGGAACTTATTGAAGAAGGGCAGGTAGTTCAGGAGCAGATCAGACATCTGGGGGGCAAACTTGCCAAAGGACATCATCATAAAGATCACAGAGCTGATCCAGAGGAAGGTGGCCAGCCTTCTATGCCTGCCGCAGAGGGCAAAGAGGCCAAAGAAGAGGACTATTATGCCAAAATAGTTGTAAACCTGGGTAAACTCCATCCAACCCCAGTAGGGGCCTATGCCTTGGGGCATGCCGGGGACTGCCTCGGTGGTGATACCTCCAAAGAAATCCGGAATGATCAGGCCGATTATCTCCCAGGGATGGAAGCTCCAGCCTTGGGCATAGCTCTTGTCCAGCCCTGAAGAACCGCCTCTTTGAGTATAGTGACTGTATTCCCAGGTGCTCAGATAAGGATTCATCACAGCCAGGGCCGTGAGTCCAAAGGCAAGAATGAGCAGTAAAGTAAAGATACCAAAGCGTTTCCACTCTTTGGTTTTGAAGCTGTCTATCAGATTGTAGATCCAATACATCCCCACAAAGAGGTAGAGATAATATGTGATCTGGGGGTGGTTTTCGCGGAGCTGAGTGATCAGAAAAGTCGCCATAAGGCCCAGACTCAGCAAGTTTGGCTTTTTCCAAAGCGTCATCAGCGCCCACATTACCCAGGGGATATACATAATGGCGCGGAACTTGGTGTTGTGCCCTATCTCTACGAGGCCCACCCAATGGCAGGAAAAGACAAAGGCGATCGCTCCAAACAATGAGATCCAGGGGTCTAGCTGCATGTGCCTGAGGAGGACAAAGATGCCCAGGCCTCCGATAAAGAGCAAAAAGATACGCCAGTTGATGATCTTATCGGTGAGCTTGGTCATGCTCTCCAGATAGGGAAAGCGATTTGGAAAAGAGATCAGATATGAGGGCATACCCGAAAACATGTTCTGCGTCCAGAGAGCCCGGTCGGAGTGTTCGGCGTTGTATTCTATGATCTTACGGGCTCCACCTTCCCACTGGGTGATGTCATGCGCGATCGGGTATTTGCTCTGGTAGGCAACCGGGAAATAGATCAGGCTGATGATGACAAAGAGGAGAGCTACCAGGATCCAGGAAGTGTACTTCCCGGAGATGATAGAGCTGAAAAGTGGGTGTGATGAATCTATGGTTGCACTTTTTTCGGGTCTCTTGTACTTGGGATCCGCCTTGGACTCTTTTACTTTTGGGTTGACAATTTTCTTGGGCATACATTTTCCTTATCCGGATAAGTTTTTTGCACAAGATATGCCATCGACATATTGGTCAAGAGAAAATTGAGATTCATTCAAAGGAGACCTCCATGGTTTTTGAGTATAAAAAGAAGATTTACGGCTACGAGTGTGATATTTATGGTCATCTAAACAATGCAAACTATCTGCAGGTGCTGGAAGCAGCCCGCAGCGACGCCCTCATCGAAATGGAACTGCCAATCTCCAGGCTCCTGGAGATGGGGCTGCAGATCTTTGTAATCCGCTTTGAGCTGGACTACATCAAGGCAATCGAGCTTGAGGAGTGGGTCACTGTCAAGAGCTGGGTACGGGAGATGAACAGGCTTCGTTCGACCTGGCTGCAGGAGATCTACAATGCCCACGGCGAGCTCTGCTTCAAATCCGTTTTGGTAGCCGTCTTTGCCCGGGATGGCAAGGCTGCCAGGATCAGTCCCGAAGTGTACGAGCACTTCAAAAGGTACATGCCATAGCTGGTGGCGTTGCTCAAAAAGTTTTAGTTGCCATGATACAGGCTGCTAAAAGATTGGTTTCGGTGATATTTAGCGACAAAGAGAACTGGAGGTTGAGATGATAGAGCTTTTCAAGATATCAGGACAGAGATTTGCCCCCTCTATTACAATGGATGAGTCCTTTTGGATTCACATGGAAAGCCCCAACCCCGACGAAATCAAAACGATAGTAGAGAAGTTTGATCTTCCCGAGGATTTTATTACAGACCTGCAGGACTCTGATGAAAACGCCCGGATGGAACATGAGGACGATGCCATGCTTATTATAATCCGGGTGCCCTTGTATTACAGGCATCGAACGGCTTCAGTTCCATTTACCACAGCACCTCTGGGGATTATTGTGATTCCAGACAGGATCATTACCGTTTGCTTTTATGATAACGAAGTGCTTACGCAGTTCCTGGAAGGCAAGCACAAGCCTTTTGCGATCTCGCAGCAGAGCTTTATCCTCCATATTAGTTTGAGAACTGCTATCTATTTCCTGAAGTTTCTCAAAGAGATAAACCGGCGAACCACTCAGATCGAAAACGAACTGCATCAGTCCATGCGAAACAAGGAACTGATCCGCCTCCTCAGGATGGAGAAGTCGCTCGTCTTTTTCAATACATCTCTCAAGTCCAACGAGATTATTCTGGAAAGGATGCAGCGTTCGCGCTGGCTCCAAAACGCTCCGGAAGCAGACGATTTGATCGAAGACGTAATTATCGAAAATAAGCAGGCAATCGAGATGGCAAACATCTACAGCAGCATCCTCAGTGGGATGATGGATGCCTTTGCCTCGATTATCTCGAACAATCTGAACGTCGTGATGAAATTCCTCACCTCTGTCACAATCGTGCTGGCTTTGCCCACCCTGATCGCCAGCGTCTATGGCATGAACGTCGATCTGCCGTTTCAGAACAACTCCTATGCCTTTGCGATCGTGA
The DNA here is from genome assembly GCA_964652645.1 of uncultured Candidatus Cloacimonadota bacterium. GTDB lineage: Bacteria > Cloacimonadota > Cloacimonadia > Cloacimonadales > Cloacimonadaceae > CAZZCS01. The sequence continues at coordinate 8,076 of CAZZCS010000050.1, forward strand.
TGGGCTTCTCGTTTATTCTCTCGATCGTCATAGTTCTCATCTTTATCCGTAAAAAGTATTTTTAGAAAAAAGGAAAACCAATGTATAGATTAAATGTAACAGATTCATTCTCTGCAGCTCATAAGCTCTGTGGATATCAGGGTGCTTGCAGCAACTTGCATGGTCACAACTGGAAAGTACGGCTTTGCCTCTCCTGTACGGAGCTCGACGAGATTGGCATGGCTATGGATTTTGGGATCATCAAGCAGGTGCTCAAGCGCGTGCTGGATCAGCTGGATCATCGCTATCTCAATGATATAGCAGAATTTACCACCCAAAATCCCACCTCCGAACACCTGGCTCGCTATATCTACGAAAAGATGGAAGCTGAGTTGGAAAGCGAGACCTGTCACGTGTATGAAGTGGAGATCTGGGAATCCGAAAAGTCTTCTGTGGTGTATTCAAAATGAGAATCATCGAAGCTTTCTTTGTGAAAAGCGCTGTCGAACCCAAGGATTATCCCGCCTCGGCCTATCCAGAATTTGCCTTTGCTGGAAGGTCAAACGTGGGCAAATCCACCCTGATCAACCTCCTGACCCAGAGGCAAAATCTGGCCAAGGCCAGTAATACCCCAGGCAAGACGAGGCTATTGAACTTCTTTCTGATCAGATGGAAGAAGGACTCATCCGAAGAGCAGGGTTTTCTCCAATTCACTGATCTACCGGGTTATGGCTTTGCCAAGGTAAGCCTCGCCGAAAAAGAGAGCTGGCGCAGGATGATCAGCAAGTATATCGAACAGCGTCCCCAGCTTCGAGGGATCGTCGTCCTCGTCGATATCCGTCATCCAGCAGATTCCAAGGACATCCAAATGCTGGAAATGCTTCGCTTTAAAAATATTGAACACTGCGTGATTGCCACTAAATCCGACAAAATCCCCAAGACAAAGATCGCCAAGACGGTAAAGGAACTTGCCAAAGGCCTGGGTATTGGCGATACCCCGATCTTTCCCGTCTCAGCTTTGAACAATGTGGGTATGGAAAAGCTCCTGGAATGGGTTCACGCCAAACTGACTATCTAACTATGGCACGCTTTGTTTACGATGTAATCGTGGTGGGAGCCGGTCATGCCGGAGTGGAAGCAGCCTTTGCTGCCGCCCGGATGGGGGCCAGGACAGCTATCTTTGTGATCAAGATGGAAAGCATCGGACGGATGAGCTGCAATCCCTCTGTGGGTGGCCCTGCCAAGGGGCATCTGGCCCGAGAGATCGATGCCATGGGTGGTGAGATCGGCTATGTATCAGATCTCACAGGTATCCACTACAGGATGCTGAACCAAAAGAAAGGCCCTGCTGTGTGGGCTCCCCGTGCTCAAAACGATAGGGATGCCTATTCCCATGTGATGCGCTCTCATCTGGAAAATCAGAGCGGTATCCACATCATTGAAGGTGTGGTGAGCGATCTGTTGATCAAAGACCACGAGATCGTCGGAGTCCGTACCCAGATCGGTAAAGAGTATCACGCTCCCAAGGTTATCATCGCCTCCGGAACCTTCCTCCGGGGAAAGATCCACGTGGGCAATATCACCGTTAGCGGTGGCCGCAGTGGGGAACCGGCTGCGGATCAGCTCTCCCTGTCGCTCATCAAGGCAGGATTTGCCCTCAGCAGATTCAAGACCGGAACTCCGCCCCGGGTTGATATGAGAACTCTGGACTATTCCTTGCTGGAGGAACAGCCCGGAGACGAAAACCCGCAAGGTTTCTCCTTTTATAGAGACGTCACCCTCCAGAACCATGTTTCCTGCTATATCACACACACCAGCACCCAGACACATAAGATTATTTCAGACAACATCAACCTCTCCGCCCTCTACAGCGGGATCATAGAAGGCATAGGGCCTCGCTACTGCCCCTCGATCGAAGATATACTCGTGAAATTTCCCCAGCAGGAGAGTCCCCAGATTGTTATCTAACCGGAAGGTGTGAATACCCATGAAGGCTACATCAATGGCATCTCCACCAGCCTGCCATCTACGATCCAGGAAGCGATCGTCCACAGTATCCCTGGTCTGGAGAAAGCGCGCCTCATGCGCTATGCCTACGCGATTGAGTACGACTATATCGCCCCGGAAGAGATCCAGCTCAGTCTCGAAACTAAGAAGATCAAGGGGCTCTATCTTGCTGGCCAGATCAACGGCACCTCCGGATATGAAGAAGCTGCTGCCCAGGGTATGCTGGCAGGCATCAATGCCACCCTTTCCCTGAGTGCAAAAGACCCCGTTGTCTTCAAGCGCAGCGAAGCATACATCGGGGTACTGATCGACGATCTGGTTACCTGTGGCACCAATGAACCCTACCGCATGTTTACATCGAGGGCTGAATACCGGCTCAAGCTGCGTCAGGACAACGCAGACGAGCGCCTGATGCCTCTGGGGCACAGCCTCGGCATCGTTTCAGAGCAGAGGTGGCAACGCTTTTGCTCCATGCTGGAGATCAAAACCAGGGAGCTGGAGATGCTGAAGACATCTAACTGCTCCAAACACCCGGATCTGCGTGAACCGATCAAATTCTCTGCCCTCTTGAAGCGTCCTGAGATCAGCTTTGATTCCCTGCAGAAGTATGGTTACACCAGGCCTGCAGACCTCACGGACGACATCGCCCGCAGGATAGAGCTCGAGACCAAGTACGAGGGCTATCTGAAGCGGCAGGACGAGGAACTCAGCCGCTTTTCTTCTGCCGAGGATATTCCTCTCCCCGAGGGGATAGACTTCTTTCAGATCGAAACTCTGGCCTATGAAGCCAGAGAAAAACTGAACCGCATCAGACCCCGGAATATTGGCCAGGCGATGCGTATTCCAGGAGTAAATTACACGGATACTTCCGCTCTGATGATTTGGCTCCGCAAACAAAAAAAGGCTTAGCTATGAAACTCTTTCTGCTATTCTTGTGTCTCATCCCGGCAGCAGTGCTGATGCTATCCTGCAGTTTCAATCAAAGTACCTGTGAGACCACGACTACTCCAAACCCGATTCAGTACCAGATATTTGAGGCTCCGAGCTGGCTTTTCCAGATCCCCAAGGGCCCCTATGTGGTAGGAATCGCCTGGTCGGACGGTATGATCGGCACAGGTGCCGTAGATTCTGCCCGGGAGCATGCCGCTGTGTCTATATCGCGGAACCACGCCTCTTTTGTGGTGGACAAGTCTATCATCGTTACGCTTTCCGAACAACGGGAGCTGGACTGGAATCAGGTGGGCTACAACGTGGTGGTAAGTGCCAATCTCCAGGCTATGCACGATGCCTATGCCAATCTGAAGCTGGTAGATAGTTACGATAAAAACGGCTATTTCATCGGCCTCTTCAGCTACAATACTGCCTCCGTAAACAACGATTTAAAGCCCATGACCCATGGCAGCCTCCCTGCCTGGGCCAAAGGGAACGATATCACTACCGATTCCAAGAGCGTCTTTGGGGTGGGGTCTTCGCATCAGGCATATCTTATGGACGCCTGGTCTGAAGCTCAGGAAAACGCCCTCAAAGCAGTAGGTAAATACCGCTTGCAGAACATTATGGGGCGCATCCTCGCCATAGATGATATGCTGGAAAAGTCTATTGCCATGGAGACAGTTACCCAGAGCAACCACGTCTATCTGGATAAAGCCTGGATTGTCCACATCCGCAACCACCAGACCTCCAGTTATCGAGTCTATCTCAGGCTCATGGCGGAGAAATGATGCACTATACCGCTGTCATCCCCGCTCGCTACGCCTCCACCCGCTTTCCAGCCAAGGCTCTGGCTCTGCTGGCAGGCAAACCTGTGATCGAGCATGTCTATCGCGCAGTAGTAGATACGGCCATCTTCGATAGAGTTCTGATCGCCACAGATTCAGAGATCATCCTCTCTGCTGCCAGACTCTTTGGAGCAGAGGCAGTTCTCACCTCCGAGAGTCACCAAAGCGGTAGCGACCGCATAGCAGAAGCAGTTCAGAACCTGGATACGGACGTCGTCGTCAACGTCCAGGGAGACGAACCGCTGATCGACTTCTCCTCGCTGCAGAAACTCAAGGCCGTCTTCTCTGGCCCCACGATTCAGGTGGCCTCACTTTATGCCCGGATCGAGAGTGACGCAGACCTGCTCAATCCCAACATAGTAAAAGTAATCACAGATGCTGCAGGCGATGCCATCTATTTTTCCCGAAGCCCCATTCCCTTCAATCGGGACCAATGTCCAGACGTGCGCTACTGCCGGCACATCGGCGTCTATGCCTATCGTAAGCAAACCTTGCTCCGCTTTGTGAAGCTGCCAGTCTCAAGCCTCGAAGCAGTCGAAAAGCTGGAACAACTGCGCCTCATCGAAAACCGCATTCCCATCCGGATGGTGGAGACTTCATACCAGGGAATCGGGATCGACACTCCGGAAGACCTGATCTTCGTCGAGAAGATCATCACAAAGGATCTGTCATGAAAAGACTCTATCTCAGCTTCCTCTTTAGCCTCCTGCTTGGTATCCTTCTATCTCTCCCTCTACGTGTATTTTACACAAACGACACTCACGGCACCTACCTGCCCAGAACTTATACTATTGAGGGTAAAAGCGTTAAGCTCGGTGGTTACACGGAACTGGAGTACGTTTTGAATAAACAGCGAGCCGAGGTTTCCCGCAGCATCTACCTCGATGCAGGAGACCAACAGACAGGCTCTGCCTTTGCCTCCATGGAAAAGGACGGCGTGGTCGGCGCTGCTGTGATCGACGTCTTCAACATGCTCAAGCCTGATGCCGCATGCCTGGGCAATCATGAGTTTGATATATCTCTTGCCAATACCAGACGCCTGATTGAGCTCGCCCAATATCCCTTCGTGACCACAAACATCGAAAACAAGGCCGATAACAGCAATTTTAACCTGCCCTACACGATCATCAAAACCGATTCCCTCAGGATCGGAGTCATGGGCCTCACTCTTACCGAGCTCCCCATCAAAGTCAAGGCTGCAAACGTCGCCGAGATCAATATCCTGCCCTATAAAGCGGCAATTGATAAATACATAGATGAGCTGGCTGCCAGGACAGATCTGATCTTTCTGCTTACTCACAACGGTTTTGAAGCAGACAGTCTGTTGGCAACGAAGCTGGACAAGCGCATCAGCATGATCATCGGTGGGCACTCGCATCACACTCTGCCCAAAGCCAAAAAGGTCAATGGCATCCTGATCGTCCAGGCGGGGTCATACCTCACTCATCTGGGACAGATAGATCTGGAGATCAAAAACAAGAGGATTGTGTCTCACAAAAACACCCTTATCCCCGTCCAAAGCAGAAGGAAGCCCCAATCCACAAAACTCAGTCGCTATGTCGATATGAAAACCGCAGAGATTGAACACAAGCTAAACAAAGTGATAGGCCACATCCCGGAAGACTGGATCCCCCAGAAGTTTGCCGAGACCGAAGTTTCCCGCTGGATGGCCTCTGCCCTCCTGGCCGAATACAAAGAGCAGTACCAGGCCGATATTGCCGTGATCAATAACGGCGGTATCCGCAAAGCCGTATCCAAAGGCCCCATCACCCTGAAGGATCTGCAGGAAATGCTGCCTTTCGGCAATACCGTTACAGTCTTTTCCTGCTCTGCTCAGGATCTGATCGAGATGGTGGAATTCAATGCCCAGATCGATAGCAGCAGCCCCAGAGACATCATTCAGGCCACCCCCATGGGCTGGATTGAGATCGAAAGTTCCGATGCTGAGGGCAATACAGTGACAGCTTCATACTTTACCGTGAATGGAGAAACAGTGGATCCGGACCGCACATACAGAGTGATCTCGCACGATTACCTGGTGGGACAGTGGGATAAATATCTGGGGTTCAGACCCTTGGAGCTTCATGATACAGGAGACCTGCTGCTGGATGCTATGATCCGCCAGGTAATACTCCAGTACGGAAAATAGGGGCAATCCAACAGCTCGAGCTTAACTGTCGCTGATGATCGCAGAGATCAGATTCTTATCGTCGAAATGCTTGAGAATAATGTTTATAGCAGAGGTGATTGGCACAGCCAGCATCATCCCTGTAATGCCCCATACCCAGCCCCAAAAGATCAGAGAAATAAGGATCATGATCGGGGTCAGATTGAGCTTTTCACCCATGAGCTTGGGCTCCAGGATATTGGCAAAGACCATCTGAGTCAGCGTCATTGTAATCGCTACAAGGACAGTTCTCCAGCCAAAGCCGTACTGCGTCAGACTGATCAGGATCGGAAAGATCGAGGCGATAATGGAGCCGATATTGGGGATGAAATTTAGCACAAAAAGCAAGATACCCGTCACAATCACAAAATCCACCCCAAAAATCAAGAGGAACATCATTCCCACCGAGGCTGTACCGAGGCTGATCAGGGTCTTATTGAAAAAATAGCGCTGGATCTGAGTCTGGATACTGAGCAGAGTGGCCAGGGTCTTTACGTTATCTTCCTCGCTAAAGTGCGACTTGAGCCTCTGCTCCAGCTTGCCGGTTCCAGCCACCATAAACATCAGAAATATCATGGTAAGAAACAGTTTTATCCCATAATCGATGAAGGTCCCCATCGTGCTGGAAAGGACCCTGGAGACTGAAAACCCTGTCCCTTTGAGAAGCTCCGAAAAGTCAAACAAGGGCAGCTCTCCTATTGCCAGATTCGTATTGCTACCCAAGTCTTGGATGCCATCATAGAACTGCTCCAGCATTACACCCAGTTTTTGCTGATAACGGGGGAATTCCCCTATAAAGGTATTCGTGGCAGCATAGATCACTCCTCCGGCAAGAGCAAAGACCAGAATGATCGTGATCAGCATGATGATAATCGTGATGGCGGTAGGCACCTTTTTCTTCTTGAAAAAACCGATCAGAGGGGCAAAGAGGAAACTGAGAAACGTGGCAAAGATGAGCGGTATAAAGATCGATTGAAGGGTTTTGAGAATCAGAACCAAGATCGGCAGAGCGATGATGGTGAGGAGAATGCGGATGGTCTTTTGATCATGCATCTTGCACCTTCTTTGTATTCAATAATATATAAGAACCGATCAGAGCAGGGATCAGATCGTGAAAGATGAAGAGGGTGAGTGTGGCTGATACCGCTTGTTCGGCACTGATCCCTGCCGTGCCAAAGAAATGAATGGCAAAATACTCTCGCAGTCCCAAGCCAGATATCGTGATGGGGATGGCATTGGCAAAATTCATCAGCGAGATGCGCATTATGGCAGCGCTGAAAGATACTCTGGCAAAGTGATTTAGCACCAGCCAGAGCTGCACTATGGTCGTAAACACATACACAGCCTGAAAGATGGCAATCTGAGGTGCCTTTTGGGCATATAGAGGCTGGATCGAGCGCGTTTTGGCAAAGCGTCCCAAAAGCGGATAAACGACAAAGGGAATAAGAGTACAGACAATGGCAAAACCAAGGCGCAGCCAGAGAGAATACTCAGTAAAATAATAAAGGGCTGCCCAGGCAGCATAAGTCCAGGTCATCCAGGTCATAAAGAACTTTTCCGATGTCACAGACATGGCCGAAGCCAGCTTACTTGTATTCTGGACGAAAAACATCTTGCCATAAGTGGCAGTACCACCGGGAATCAGAAAACGGAGCGGAATCCCGATCAGATAGGATGACAAGACCTCGCTGCGGATCTTCTTGTAGCCGGGATTGAGCTGCAGGGAGTACTTCCAGTTCTTATACTGGGTAAAGTGCTTGAAAACTGTAGTGCCGATCATCATCAAGACCAGCCACAGAGGCAGACTCGCGATCAAAGACAGCACCTTGAGCAGATCAAACCTGCTAAAGATCATGTACAGGATCAGCCCTGTCACAGAGATCTTGAGTATATAAGTCGCAGTTTTCAGCCATTTATTTTTCATGTCTGCAATTATTGAGGCTGTGCCTTCAATGTCAATGAAAAACGTGAGGAAAGACCTTTGAAAACTCGGGGCAGGGGGCGCAGCCCCATACAAAAAGGCTGGTGGATGGGTATAGATAAGATCAAATCAAGCCCAGATAATCAATGCAACTTGTAGATATATAAGATTTCTATGGATGTGCAACGGCCTTGAGTATAGTAACTGATAGAATCGCAGAGGTCTCCAGCTTCCTCCTTGCCGACGCTTGAGAATCCTGCTGGTAGATCACCAAATGATGACGATATAGCCCTTTGGTGATCCTTTCATGATCGTCCAAAATACACGCCAGGCTTGAGCATGCATGGACTAATTGGGCTACGGGGGAGATGGCTCAGCAACTGTCGCTGCTAGATGCTTGCTTGCGTTCTTTGATCAGTATCTTGGCCAGTTTCACTTCGAGATCGGCGTTTTTCAGGCTTTTCTTCCAATGGGCTCGCAACCTCAATTCGGAGACAAGCTCAGCATTGCCGCAGAGGATATAGGCTTCGCTATCGGGGCAGCGCTGCTTCAGGAAGTCGCCCAGATCGTTGTACAGCTTGCGGGTACTGGCGTCGTTGCCCAGGCGAACTCCATAAGGGGGATTTGTGATAATGGTAGTGCTCTGATGTGAACCCAGGAATTGAAAGCTGCTCTTGCGGAGCTTGACGTTTTCACCTCCTGGAAGCCGGGATAGATTGGCTCGGGAAGCCTCGATACAATCGGGATCGATGTCGCTACCGCTGATCAGGCCAGGGGGTAGCGGTCTGATCTTGCTATCAGCCTCAGCTTTGAGCTTCTTGTATAGGGCCTCATCATAGTCTGGCAGCAGGGCCAGGCCCCGATC
>CAZZCS010000051.1:0-16767 GCA_964652645.1 uncultured Candidatus Cloacimonadota bacterium
CTGATCACCCCACAGACTCGCTGCGCTCCTCTGCAGGGCCCCGAGCCCCTACTGTTAGTATGGATAGATACGGAATTATCCATTGAGCGCAGCCAATCGTACATTGTACATCGTAAATTGTAACTCGATAGAGCGCAGCCAATTCTCCATTCTCAATTCTCAATCCTCAATTTGACGGCGCAGCAAATCGTACATTGTACATCGTAAACTGTAAATCGATAGAGCGAAGCTAATTCTCAATCCTCAATTCTCAATTCTCAATTTGACGGCGCAGCCAATCGTACATTGTACATCGTAAATTGTAAATCGACAGGGCGCAGCCAATTCTCAATTCTCAATTCCCAATTGGAATGTGCAGCTCCGTTAACTTTTCACTTCTTCAGGGATTCAAATATTGCCCTTTGCGATGAAGGATTACTCCGGATTTGGGTGAGATAAAGTTTGATGAGGCTGCCTGGCTTTGATAGAGTATCATGCTCTCGGGAGGAGTATACAGCTTGACTTTACGTTTTGAAGGATTCAGGATCACGTGGATTTCTTCCTCTGGGGTAAAGCGTTTGAAGTGACAGAGATTATTAGGGTCTGAGACAAAGGCAAATTCGCCATAAACCAGCGCGGGATATCTCTTTCTGATCGAGATGAGCTCTTTGAAACAGGCTCGGAGTTCCACTGCCTCTTCGCGGATTTCCCAGTTCCAATTGAAGGGGCGTCTGTTGTCCGGATCTTTCTTTCCACGCATGGCAATCTCGTCTCCATAATAGACATGGGGAGTCCCCACGAAGCACATTTGGAAGGTGATGGCCATCTTGATAAGCTGGATATCTCCTTTTGCCAGCTCGATAATACGCCAGGTATCGTGGCTGCCATACAGATTCATCATCGCACGTTGAGCCTGAAGGGGATACTTGGATAGACCTTCTTCGATTCGCGTCTGGAACTCCTCCAGACTGATTGCACGATGGATTAGGTAATCTATGGAGGGAGATTTGAAGTAGGCATAGTTCATCACGGAGTCAAAATAACTATCGTTTACCCAATCCTCGGCATCATTCCAGATTTCCCCCACCAGCCAGGCGTCTGGTTTGACAGATTTTACGTGCCGTCGAAAGAGCTCCCAAAACCAATAGGGAACTTCATCCGGAACGTCCAGCCTAAACCCATCCAAGTCCATTTGACCCAACCAGTAGTCCGCTGTGTGGAGCACATAATCTACCAAAGGTGTGTTGACCACGGCATGATTGATGTCCTTTACGTAGTTCTCGTCTGGATGCAATCTGCTGAGATCATAATTCAGATCAGGCATGTCCTTTACTCCCCACCAGCATTGGTAGTACTCTTTGGGATCAAAATCAGCCGGAAGAGGTTCTGGAAGTGGGTATTTGTGCCAATCGTACCAGTTCCAATACTCGGAGAATGGCCCCTTTTTGATGCAATCACGAAATGCCCAAAACGTCTCTCCCGTATGGTTGAAGGCAACATCCAGAATGATCCTGATGCCTTTGGCATGAGCTGTATTTGCCAGGGTTTGCAGCTCTGCTTCAGTTCCAAAGTGCGGGTCGATCTGCATATAATCTGCGGCATCGTACTTATGATTGGATTTGGCTTGCCAGAGCGGATTGAGATAGATGATAGTGATTCCCAGATCGACCAGATAGTCTAGCTTTTGGGTGATTCCTGCCAGATCGCCCCCGTAGAAAGACCACCAGTCGGGCTTTCCCTTGGGAAGATAGGGACTCTGAACCAAACCCTTGATATCCCTCCAGTCCTCGATCAAGTGAAAATACTCTGTCTGGGGAGGCAAAAACTCTCCGCTGGGTGGAGCAGTCCTGCTATCCCGATAGTACCACTCCGAAAAATCAGGATTGTTTTCGGGATTTCCGATGGCAAATCGATCCGGAAAAATCTGGTAAATCACTCCCTCTTGCACCCACTCCGGGACGGAAAAGACCCGATACTTGGAAAAGTCCAGTTCGAGGGGAAGAGGTGGTTCCAGGCTCAGACCCGTTTTCCCGATATAGATCTGCTCTGTGCCATAAAGGACTTTTGCATAAACTGATAGCAGGGCTGATTCCTGATGCTGAATCTGCAGGTGAAAGAGGTCGATACTGCCATCCGCTCCGATCCTATACATAGGCAGTTCCTGATTTTCAATACTAAGTATTACTTTGTCCGATAATCCTTTATGCCATTTGAAGCGAATTTCTGAGCTCTCCTGGGTGATTCTGTTTATTTGGATCAAGTCCTGCAATAAGACTGGAGAAGCTGAATCCAACCGTCCTTGCTGGAGTCCTGTACTATCCATCAATTCCTGCCAGGACAGCGCTTTACCGCTCTCTTCAATCAGAAGGATGGAGTTTTCTCCCCCAAAGGGATCGTTTTCGCGGAGAGGATTTGAGGGATCGGGGATCCAGGCACCATCCACTATGAGCTTGTAACGGTATCTGCCAGGATTTAGAAAGAGGTATAGCTGATAGTCCCCACCCACATCGTGCATGGGCTCGATCTTCCAATCGTTCAAATCCCCGCAGAGGCCAACGCTGTGCTCTCCAGCGGTGAGGGGTTGGTAGCGAAATCTGATACGAGGCATTGATCACTCCGTTCCAAACAAAAAACGTTTGCCATCAGCCTGGGCTGGCTGGCAAACGTATAATCTGCTTGTGGATATTAGCTTAAGCCAGATTGGGGATAATACCGCCAATAAGGAAACATGTGGCAAAAGCGATAATGGCATAAAGCTCGGGATAAACGGCAAGAATAAGGGTTTTGGTAAACACATCGTTTCCGCTTCCCAGGCTTTCGATACCGTTTGCCACGACTCTGGATTGCTGCAGAGCGGAAAACATGCCCACGATTCCCATGATGAGACCAGCGCCCAAAATGGCATAGGCCTGCATCATATTCATGGTAGTAGTGATATGGGTCTGAAGAATGAAGAATGCTCCAAAGCCATAGAGTCCCTGTGTGCCAGGAAGTGCGGATAGGATCATGCAATTTGCAAAGATATCATCACGCTTCTTCATCGCGGCAACACTGGCGCTACCATCGATTACTGTTCCAAAGGCGCTGCCCAATCCACTGAGAGCGACCATGATAAATACTCCAATCCAGGCAATGAAGAAAGCTGCATTTCCTGTTGTTGATACCATGTTTGTGGCAACTGCTAAACTATCGGTTAACATTTAACCTCCCATTTATTTTACTGATTATTTCTTCCAAAAGGTTTATATTCGGGGCCAGGCCCTGTGAACCCGGCGTTTTTGTAAAACTCTACAAAGGTAAGACGCAAAGGATGAACGAAGCCGCTAAGTGCTCCCAGGGCGAGGTTTAGGGTATGTCCAAAGACCATGAAGATCAGGAAGATCACAGGGCCAATGTACGGAACAGCGGAGAATTGCGCTGCCATAGCGTTCACGACTATACCCAAAATCGCACTGGAGACTCCAAGCGCAAAGAGCCTGATGTATGATAGCAGATCTCCAAAGAAACCTGTGAGGACATTATACATAATCCAGATACCGGAAAGGATGTTGATAATGATGTTCTTGCCAGGGCTGTTAAAGAGAAACACCATGGCCAGGCCGAGGTACATGGGGTACTTTGCATATACACCCAAAACTCCTGGATCTGCACCCATCACAGTGGAACCCATGATTACAGCAGCTAGCAGGAAGAGAAAGGTGCCCAGAGATGCTATTCCATACCTGAAGCCCGATTGCCGCATTTGCTTGGCAGCATTGAGCAAGATACCAAAGAGAATCTGGATCACGCCTAGAACGAGGGCAAAATTGAAGATCTGTTCTGTTTCCCGGATCGGGACGCTCCCTCCGATCACAGCCATGTTCTTTATATCGTAAGCAAAGACGCTTCCCATCATCCAACCCATAAAGGAAGTGGCTATACCAAAGATCATGATCAGATTCATGTAGGCTTTGATCCCCGGATCCTTTATCTTTTTCTTCAAGAACAATGCGAAGAGGATCAGGATCACGCCATATCCTATATCTGCATTGCAGAAACCGAAGAAGAGCATAAAGAAGGGAGCAAAGAACGGGGTAAGATCCATGTCGTTGTATTTGGGGAGCATAAAGAGTTTGGCAATAGGCTCGTACAAACTGGCAAACCAGCTATTCTTGAGAAGAACAGGTACGCTATCCTCTTCCTTGGGGTCTGCTGAGAAGTGAATAACCCCTTTATCTGCCAGGAACTTCTGCAAACTGGGCTCGTCCTCAAGGGGAATCCAACCACTCAAAACCGCAATATGCTCGTCTGCTTCCCGATCTGCTTGTTGCAAGGCGTCTTCAAACTCAAACTCACCAGTAAGTTTACCGATCTCTGCCTCAAACAAGGTAGAGGCGGTCTTGGCATGCTCGGCCAGGAATTGCTCGATGGAGAGCATCTCCTCGCTGGCGTCTCTGAGTTCCGCTTCCAGCTCCTTCAATGACTTGGGGGGGAAGCTGAAGAGATCTGCGTCGATCTCCGGGACTTCATCATTTTTGGACAACACAACGAAATATATTGTCCCTAGCAGCTCGCAAACTACCTCGAGAGCGTAGTTTTCTGCCCATGCTGATTTGAAATGATTTTTGGAGGATGTATAGAAACAGGCGTTTACTCCCTCTTGCTTCAGCTTTGCAACTGCTTCATAGTCAAAATGACCCCAAGGTTTGAGATCTTGAAGCTGGCGGGAGAGCAATTCCTGGGTTCGATTTAGTTTGTCTTTTTTCTGTCGGGCTTGATTGATCTGGTTTAGCAGCATCTTGGGGAGAAGCGGAGTCTGGATTGCTTTAGAATCGTCATTCAGCAGCTTCTTCAGGTATTTGCTGCACTCGGCATACTGCTCGATAAGCTTGCGATTGAGAGTCATTTTCTCGCTGCTGGCATCTTTATCGCGAATGATATGCAGAACACCTTGTTTTTGGAGACCTGTCAGGAATTCTTCGTAGTCGAGGTGATAGAGTACAAAGGTATATTTTCTCATCCTGGCAATCATGCGGACACCTCGCTTTGCATTCTATTTTTCAAGATCTTCTGGGAGGCTTTGGAGAGATTATCCTCGTCTTCCATGAAGCGCTTGATCTTTAGAATCCCTTCTTCAAAGGCAGGGATCTGAACCTTCTCGTAGAGATTTACCTTCTGAGTGGTTTTCTTACGGATCACATCCAGGATTCTCATCTTGCGAATGAAGAAGGATCTTTCGATCTGCAGTCTGGAAATGCTTTTAACGATTTCGAGACCTTCCAGATACCAGGCCGGAACCTTGAAGAGATTGAAATCTTTGACTTCATAATCTACTTTTTCCAGGACGGGGATCTTGACTCCTGCAATCTTCTTGGTGATGATTTCCACTTCTTTTACCTTGATCAGGTTAGGATCAAACTCGCTGAAAAGCTTGAGCATTTTGTCCAGCTCTTCGATCTTTGTCCTGATCTCGGTATCCATGGCATGGGCATGATCCCTGGCGCGCTTTACCTCCATCCGCAGGGCGGACTCCTTGTTTTTGAGAGTAGGCAGAGCACGCACCCTGATCTTGAGCTGTTTGTTCAGCTCTTGCAGGGCAGTCTTGTTGTATTGGAATTTGAGTTCCATATCAATCTTTCCAGTGGATCTTCATGAATTCTTCTTTGATTCCGGTTTCAGCTTTGGAGAAGTACTTTCTAAACAATCTCCAGGTCGTATCCAACATGGCATCAATATCTATATTCACATCAATGGCGAGGATTTCGCGAGAGTATTCCGTGGCAAATTTGAGCACGCGCTCATCATAATCAGAGAGATCAAAGCCATTCTCCAGCTTGGTTTTGGCATTGGCAGCATCGGCATAGAGACGAATAGCAGTGTTCATAACCTGGGGATGATCCGCGCGGGATTTTTTGCCTATGACCAGCTGTTTCAAGCGTGAGAGCGAGCGGAAAGGATCTACTATCACCTTGGAAATGTCTGTATCTCTTCTCAAATAGAGCTGACCCTCAGTGATATAACCTGTGTTGTCTGGGATGGCATGCGTGATATCACCTCCGGAGAGAGTAGTAACCGCGATGATTGTAATCGATCCGCCTTCCGGGAATTGAACTGCTTTCTCATACAGCTTTGCCAGTTCGCTATAGAGAGATCCTGGCATGCTATCCTTGGAAGGAATCTGATCCATACGATTGGAGACAATACTGAGAGCATCGCAGTAGAGAGTCATATCTGTAAGTAGTACCAGTACATTTTCATTCTTTTGGACGGCGTAATACTCTGCCGCGGTAAGAGCCATGTCCGGCACCAGAAGTCGTTCGACCGGCGGGTTTTCCGTAGTATTCACAAAGGAGATGATCCTATCGATCACGCCGGCATTTTCAAAGGCAGTCTTATAAAAGAGATAGTCGTCGTTCGAAAGACCCATTCCACCGAGGATGATCTTATCCGTCTTTGCTCTCAGAGCAACCATAGCCATCACCTGGTTGAAAGGTTGGTCTGGATCTGCGAAGAAGGGTATCTTCTGGCCGGTGACGAGGGTATTGTTCAAATCTATACCGGCTATACCCGTCGCGATCAGTTCGGAGGGTTGCTTTCTGCGGACGGGGTTGACGGATGGGCCGCCAATCTCCACTTCTTCACCTTCTATCGCAGGGCCACCATCTATGGGCTCACCGTAGGCATTGAAGAAACGTCCTGCCAGTTGGTCACTCACTTTGAGGGTTGGCGGTTTGCCAAAAAAGATGACCTCGGCGTCTGTCCCTATCCCTTCTGTTCCAGAAAAGATCTGCAGGGTCACAGAATCGTTGATGATCTTCACTACCTGAGCCAATCTTCCTGATACTGTGGCTAGTTCTTCATAGCCAACGCCTGTAGCTGTCACTGAACAAGTTGCCTTAGTGATCTGATTTAGCTTTGTATAGATTTTTTGAAAAGCATGAGAAGCCATTATTTCACCTTCCTTTCAGCAACAATCTGTCGTAGTTCATCTTCGTATTTTGTGAAGGAGGAAGACTCGTATTCGGAGTAATTCATCTGTTTACTGACGTTTATCATGCGGATGTAATAGGGCATTACGTCTTCAAATGTATCAAATTCAAAATCTGTATCACAGATCTCAAGCATCAGTTCGAGCATATAACGCTGACGCTGCATGGGTGTGGATGAATCCACTTTATCAAAACCATCCTGCTGCAGAATCACCCGGTCCACCAATTCCGATTTCCAGAATCTGTCGTGATAGGCCAGAGGTACCCCGTCATCACCGAGGATATTGATCTGCTCGTAGGATTCCTTGCCACGCAGCAAAATATCCTTGGTATGAAGCACTTCTTCTACCCACGTCTTGGAGATATTGGTATTCAGGTATTCCTGTACCTCATCGTATTCGAGATATTTGGAATAGGAATCCATGGGATCTACTGCCGGGTAACGTTTGCTATCTGCTCTCTGTTGAGAGAGGGCGTAAAAGCATCTGGCAGCTTTCTTTGTGGATTCCGTTACTGGTTCCTTCAGGTTACCACCAGCCGGAGAAACAGTTCCGATGAAGGTGATGGATCCGGTTTCACCGTTGTTTAGATTCACAAAACCAGCTCTGGCGTAGAAATTTGAGATAATCGCCGGTAAATCCATGGGGAAGGCATCAGGTCCCGGGAGCTCTTCCATCCTGTTTGACATCTCTCTGAGAGCTTGAGCCCAACGTGAAGTTGAATCTGCCAGAAGCAGAACTTTCAAACCCATACTGCGATAGTATTCGGCAATGGTCATGGCTGTATAAACCGAGGCTTCACGGGCTGCCACAGGCATGTTTGAGGTGTTACAGATGATGATGGTACGCTCCATAAGCTTCCTGCCTGTACGAGGGTCGTCCAGCTCTGGAAACTCCACAAAGAGTTCCACCACTTCGTTGGCACGCTCACCGCAGGCCGCTACTATGATCAGATCTGCATCCGCATTCTTGGAAATACTGTGCTGGAGCACTGTCTTGCCACAGCCAAACGGGCCGGGGATAAAGCCAGTGCCACCTTCCACCATGGGATTTAGGGTATCTATGGTGCGGACTCCTGTTTCCATCAGACGAGAAGGACGGGGCTTGTCTTTGTAAGCTCGAATTGGGAGTTTTACAGGCCAATGCTGCACCATCGTGACATCATGATCCTGTCCCTCTTCATCCGTCAACACGGCGATGGGATCTGCCACTTTGAAAGAACCAGCAGCAGCGATGCTTTTGATAGTATATTTGCCAGGCAGTGCGAACGGCACCATAATCTTGTGAGCAATCCAGCTTTCAGGCACTTCACCCAGCCAATCGCCACCAATCACAACATCACCAGCTTTCTTGAGCGGTTTGAAGTCCCATACACTATCGGCATCCAGAGGATCGGTGTATTCACCCCTTATCAGGAAGAGGCCTTCCATCTTGTTCAAATCATCTTGCAGACCGTCATAATTCTTGGAGAGCATACCAGGCCCAAGCTTTACCTCCAGCATGTGCTCGGTAAACTCTACTTTGTTCCCTGGTGTAAGACCGCGAGTACTCTCAAAAACCTGGACATAGGCTATCTTGCCGAGGATTTTGATCACTTCCGCCATCAGCTTGACTCCCTTTAGGTCGATGTAGCAGATCTCGTTTTGAGATACAGGTCCATCGGCTTCCACGAGTACCAGGTTAGCAATAATTCCTTTGACAATACCTGTCGTCATACTCATACCTTCTATGATTTTACTTTTTGTTTCAGATCGAACTCTTCCGGGAAGGAAAAGCTGTTTTCCAGTTCATTTAGCGTATCAAAGAACAGTTCTCTGCCATATTCTGGATCCATGGAAATCCATCGATCCAAAATCCTCAGTTTACAGAAATATCCCAAAATACGATCAATATTGAAATACTCGAAAAAGTTTTGATTGTCTATCCAGCGCCAACGCAAGGCATCGACATTCCGCTCACGGTCGATGATGCCGTATTGCTCAAAAATGCGAGACAGATTATCAAAGAGATGGTGTTGTTTACCAAGGCCAAAGTCTGGAGCAGTGCTGCGGGACAGCTTGTCGACAGTCTCGCCTGATCCAATCAGGTACTTGGCAAAGGGATAGTCATACTTACGTCCCGTAAGGGCTATCAGGATATTTTGGATATCCCGATTGTAGCTGAACCAGGCCCGGATATATTTGTTCCTGTGATTTATAGCAAGCTCGTAAAAGGAGACCAAAAAACGCGTCTCCCATTCGATCTGCTCCGGCTCAGTTTCCAGCTGCAGGAACTCTTTGGTATGGGACAGTACAAAAGTGGGTAGCTGTTTACAGATCTGGGGTTTGATTCGCATTTCATTATCCGGATTTGGCTTGAGATAGGCGATCAGGCTTTGCCAGGCAGATTCTGGGATCAAACCCTGGGAACTGGCGTCCATTTCCTTGTTGTAAAGGAGTTTCAATAAATTGTCCAAATCCTGAGGGAGATACATAAGCTCAATCAGTTTAAGATCCCGCTTTGAAAGCTTCGCCCCAGCTTCTTCCAAAAATCTCTGAGGATTGTAGACCACCTTGCCATCTTCAAAACCGATGTTTGGCAAGCCGGTCACGAAGTAGTAATACTGATTTGCCAGCATAAGTCTAATCTTTGAAGAGCAGTTGATTTGTCCGGGGTCTCAAGAATGATTTGAACAAATTGGTAAAATCTTCATCCGTGAAGCTGAGCTTGTATGTTCCATCTGAAGGAGATAAGCTAAAGCCTTCCTTCATAATTGGGCTAAAATCAACCTTGAGCTTGCCTCCGAAAATATCAGGAAGAGATTTGATGAAATAGTCGTCCAGCTCGGCACGAAGCTTATCTGAAAGCAGGAGAGTGCCCTCGGACATCGAAGCCTTCCAGGCTTGAAGCGTCTCCGTGATCAGCTTTTTGATAAACTCTTTGTCCGCAAATGCTGTTGAAACATTCTTTTCAAAAGCTTCTGTCAAAATCAATTCTGCAAGCTTTTGTTTGATGACGCTCATGGTTTGCTGGGCAGCCATTTTTAGATCGGAACTCGTATTTTTATGAAGTTCATCAGCTTTTTTCTGAGCCGATTTGATAACATCCTCAGCGGCTTGTTCAGCTTTGGCAGTAATCTCCTCCGCTTCCTTTCTGGCATTCTCCAGGATCTTTGCCGCTTCGTCTTTGGCTTTATTCACACCTTCATCATACACACGTTGTAAAAGATTTTGAACTTGATCGCTCATACCGCTACTCCCATTATGATTATCGTTTCCACAGGAAAGTGATCTTTAATTTTTGTCAACAACAATCGTGATCACTTCCCCGCTTTCAGATATCCCTGCTGCTCGGGCCATGATTTGATTTGATGCCAGTGATATTGTGATAACTTTCTCGCACAGACCTTTGGACAATCGAGCTCACTACCATGCTTATTCCCAGAATTTAACACTTGACACTATTCGAAGCTTCATTACAAATGCTTTCAGGAGACAAGTAATAATAGTAATGATGTATAAAAACGTATATAATAGATTGAGCTTGCCAATATTGATTGTAGAGAAAGCTGAGGCTGAGAATGGTCAAGACTGTGTTATCTGTATAGTGCAGGCAAATACCAAGGCCAAAGACCTGATTCAGCCAGAGGGAGAACTGGGGGCTGGGCTGGAGCTGTATCATTTCTTCCCAATTGCAGACACTGAGCTAAGATATGGTAACCCGGCAGAGAGTAAAGCCGTAGAAGTACAGGATACCCTTTCCAACGTAGATTATAGGATAGTTATCCAGGCAGTTCAAGAGAACACATACTGTCTGGAGCTACATCGAGAAACCACACAGGAAGAGATCCAACCTCACAATCGCCAGCTTATCCAGTTTTTGAAGCATGAGGTTCTGAAGCTGATCTCCAAAGAGGCATTCTTTATGGGAGAAAACGAATATCTGAAGAGGCTGCTAAATAACCTTCCAGCCCTGGTTGCCATCAAAGACAGCAACTTCAGATATCGATATGTAAATAGCAACTTTGCAAAGCTTACAGGCCTATCCTCAAAGGATCTCATTGGCAAGACAGATTTCGACTTCTGCAGTCCGGAAGATGCGACTAAATTTCGAGAAATGGACACAAAGATCATCCAGCACAATATCACCATCAGTACTGAAGAGCAATACACAGATTCCAAGGGAATTACTCACTATTTATACACCAAAAAAATCCCATCTACAGACAATAACGGAAACATGAGCATTCAAGTATTGAGCAGTGACATCTCAGAGATTAAAGCCGTACAGAAAGAGCTGGTACACATCAAAGCTCAGTATGAAGAGGTAGCACAGCTATCGAAGTATGTAGTGTGGCTCATGAATATGGACTTTTCTCATAGCTTCATCAGTCCTTCCATCAAGAACTTTCAAGGCTATGAACCCGAAGAATTCTTGAAACTCCATTTGAACCAGTCTCTTACTGAGAGTTCCATGCAAAAGGCTGCTCAAATTAGAGAAGAAATAGCCCTGTTGCATGCTAATGGCGACTTTGAGAAGCTAAAAGAGGGTAACGAGCTCGAGATGGAGTACTACCATAAGGATGGCCATATCGTACGGGGCAGAGTTGTCTATAAAGTAGCCCTGGACGAGCAGAACAATATCATTGGTGTTCATGGCAGCACGATTGAGATCTAGTTTATCTCCACGCTAATGGGGCTGAGTCCTATCTGCTCACCGATGTAATCCGTGGTATCATCCGATACTTTACGTTTGGATGTGCTGGCTTTGGATTTACTTGCTTCTGTCTCTGGATCTTTGGGGATGGCTTCTGTAAGCTTTCGCATATGCTCCCGGAGCGAGTCCGGCTTTGCTGGGGTTCGTTCTTCATTGCTCTTTGATGATTTGACCCCTTGATTGTCCTTCCCAAAGATATTGGGGGAACTGAGGTGGCCATTTCGGTAGGCAGTAAGCAAGATTGAGCCAAGGATCAGGACAAAGATCAGGATCCCGACTGTCCAGAGGAAGTTTGTGGAGAGCATTATCTTCTTTTCCTTGACCGGTTTTACCGGATGAAATCTCTGCTTGATCGTATCCGGCATCAGGATATGAAACTCATTCATTACCGTATCGGTATCAGCATTTAAGTATCTGGCATAATTGAAGATAAGAACTTTGACAAAACCAAAATCACCCAGTTCAAAGAGCTTGTTTTCCTCAATGGATTTGATTTGCTCTTCTTTGATCCGGATATCTTCCCAGATCTGCTCGTAACTGATACCGGAAAGCTCTCTTTGTTCTCTGAGATACTTGCCTAGATCTTCCATTGAAACTCACCACGGAATACTTCTCTTACCTCTCCACTCAACCAAAAGCCATCGGTTCTTGCTTCGATAATTACAGACCCGCCTGGCATCTCGACAGAAATCTTACTCGATAGTCCCTGCTCCAGGATCCCAACCGCTACGGCTGAAGTGGCGCCTGTTCCGCAAGCAAGAGTTGCCCCACAAGCGGCTTCCCAAATCTTCATCGTAATCTGATCAGGAGAAGTCCGGGTCACAAAATGGGCATTGACCGGTTTGGGAAAAGCAGGATGATGTTCCAGCTGAGGGCCATACACGAGATGAGCATCATCGGAAAATTCACCATAGATGACGTAGTGGAGATTACCCACATCCACAAGGCTACCATTGAAACCCAAGACAGACATATCAGTCTTGATCACTTCTGCCTGGCCGATATTGACACTCACCCAGTATTCAGACCCCATCTCCACGATGCGTCCTTGCTTCAGCCCAGAATCAGTCGCAATCAGAAGCTCTTCAATCCCCAGCTTGCGGTGGCAGTAGGCTGTGATACATCGTAAGGCAGAGCCGCACATATCAGCTCTGCTGCCATCATTGTTATAGATGATCATCTGGATATCAGCATCACTGGAGGTATTTATGATGACAAGTCCATCCGCTCCCACCCCAAAGTGGGGCGCACAAATGTCCTTTGCCAGGCTGGGGTAATCCAGGATCTGACGCTCAGTTCCCAGGTTGTCTATGATGACAAAGTCGTTGCCTTGGGCCTGCATTTTGATAAATTGGATTAGCATAGCATCTCTTCAATCATCTCGTTGATACTAAAAACTCCCTTTTTACCCAACATCCACTTTGCAGCTTTAAGCGCTCCCATGGCAAATCCGCTTCTGTTTCGGGCTCTGTGAGTGAGCTCTATCGTATCTGCTTCGGAGTCAAAGCCTACTGTGTGGGTGCCAGGAATTGCTCCAGCCCTGATGCTGGCAAAATGAAGCTCTTCTCTTGATATCTTGCGCTCCAGCCGATCAAAGACAGGTCTGGTCTTCGCCCGAGAGCTCTCCAGGAGCTTATCCGTAATGGTAATGGCCGTGCCAGAAGGACTATCAGCCTTTTGGCAGTGGTGGAGCTCGAAACCGTAGACATCGTACTCGTCGAATCTACCAATCTCTCTAGCTGCATTCTCTACCACACGCAGAAAGAGGTTCATCCCAATGCTAAAGTTTGAACCATACAGGAGTCCTACACCAGAGCTTTGTACCATGGCTTTTACTTCGTCTAGATGCTGTTGCCATCCAGTCGTTCCCACTACAATACTCAAACCCAGCTCACAGGCTGTTCTGATGTTTTGCATCACGATACCAGGATGAGTGAATTCGATTGCTATATCTGCTGTTGCGATGCTCTCGGCAGTCAGCTCCGGATGAGCTTCTGGAAAAGACGGGTCAATGATGGAAACTACTTCGCATCCGTAAGAGGCAGACATGCCCTCAATCATCCTTCCCATCTTTCCATAGCCTACTAGTACAATTCTGGCCATTGCGCTCAATCCTGTGAATAAAGTTTTATCAATTGGGCAACGATGGAGACGCCCTTGTGCAGATCAGCGGTTTCGATATATTCGTTAACTGTATGATAGGCATGCATACCAGTGCCCAGGATAACAGTGGGGACTCCACCAGCATTGATGATGTTTGCATCGCTGCCTCCCCCGCCTTTTTGTACCTTCGCATCTATCTGGAGCAAGTCCATGGCCTTCTTGGCAAGAGATACAGGTAATTGATCCTCTGCCACACAAAAAGAATCGTATTCTTTGTGGATCTTTACTTCGCACGCAGCAGCACCATGCTGGGTCTCGTATCTACCGACGGCGTGCTCTACGGCTGCCACGATGTCCTTGCAGGCTTGTTCCAGTTTGGCAGGATTGTGGCTGCGGGCTTCACCTTTGATCTCAACCTTGTTTGGCACTATATTGGTTGCGGTTCCTCCGCTGATGACGCCCATATTGGTGGTAGTTTCAAAGTCTATTCTGCCGATTGGCATGGCTGCAAGCGCTTCTGAGGCCACTCGGATAGCGTTGATCCCCTTTTCGGGTTCGACTCCGGCATGAGCTTCTTTGCCTTTAATTGTGATGAAGATGGAATTCTGTGAGGGTGCTCCCACCACAATCTCGCCAATCTCCTGCGTATCCAGAGCATAGCCGAGCGCAGATTTGAGCTTTGATTTGTCAAAGTGCTTGGCTCCCATGAGTCCGATTTCTTCGCTGATGGTGAAAAGCACTTCGATGGGTGCATGCGGTATCCCAAGATCCAGAATACTCTGGATTCCACAGATAATTTCTGCTACTCCAGATTTGTCATCTGCTCCCAATACAGTAGTACCGTCGCTTACAATTCTATCACCCTTGATCTGGGGCTTCACTCCGATACCAGGCTTTACAGTATCGATATGAGCGCAAAATAGAATTGGTTTTTTATTCAGATCACCTTTGAAAGTGGCAAAGATGTTGCCTGCATTACCGCCGGTAATGGAATTCACATCATCTTCTTCTACCTGTGCCCCCATAGCTTTCAGATCTGCAACTAATGCATCAGCAATGGCTCTTTCATTTTTCGATTCGCTATCGATACCAGCCAAATGAACGAAATAATCTACTACGTCTCTTTTCATCATTACTCCCATTGGAACAATTCTCTTTTGTGTCAGTAATGCACATGAGATTATTTTGTCAAAGTAAAATAGTAAAACCCGCTATCTAAGGAAAGTCCAACAACCCTAAACATCAATCAGGGGAGTATGCATGTCTTGATCCGCAAGCAATAATCTGACCTCACTGCGAACCTCCTGCAAATAGCTGCGCATTGTGAGTTCCGCTTTCGCTGGCGTGTTGTTTATCTCACTCAGATGCGCAAGAACGAGGTTCTTCAGTCCGGGATGCAGGATTTGACTGATGAGTCCCACTGCCTGATCGTTGGATAGATGTCCCTGGCTGCTTTTGATCCTCTGTTTCAAGAACCACTCGTAAGGACCCTCCATGAGCATACGTTCGTCGTGATTGCTCTCCAGCACTAGAGTAGTTGACTCCTTGAGATGCATCAAAGATAGTTTACTGGGATAGCCCAAATCTGTAGCTACTCCCAGTTTTGCACCAGGCATTCCTTTTTTTACAAAGGAGAAGTTACAGCTGTCGATGGCATCGTGGGAAGATTGGAAAGGATGAATGATAATGTCTTCAATCTCAAAAGTGTGCCCAGCCCTAAAGAAACGATTTCTGTCCTGAAGATTTCCGAGCTTGTGACTGGCCTGCATGTGAGTATCCGCAGTAAGATAGAGAGGGATCTTCATCATCCTGGAAATGGCTCCCACACTGCGGCAGTGATCCGAAT
Source organism: uncultured Candidatus Cloacimonadota bacterium (assembly GCA_964652645.1). GTDB lineage: Bacteria > Cloacimonadota > Cloacimonadia > Cloacimonadales > Cloacimonadaceae > CAZZCS01. The sequence goes on from CAZZCS010000051.1 coordinate 15,591, forward strand.
GCTCGTGGCTCAGGATCACTCCTGCCAGGCTTGATTTGTCTATTTTCAGGGCTTCGAGTGCCTCATAGATCCGCTTGGCAGAAATCCCTGCATCCAAAAGAATTGCTACGCGTTCCGTGCGGATCAATACACAGTTCCCCTTGCTACCGCTGGCAATCACAGTTGTCTGAAACATGTCCGGCCTTAGGGTCTATAAATCTTGTAGTAGCGGTTGTTTAGTTTGTCGAACTCTGTCCATTCTGCGTTATCAGGAGCACTTTCAATCAATTGCATGACTCCCACGGTCTGAGCATCCAGATTATCTGCCAGGTGCAATACAAGAGCTTCCAGAGTTTGGGGTAATCTCACTGATGCCTTTTCATATTCGCCGTGATGCGCCAGGATGAGATGCCTCAGATTGAGGAGTAGATCGGGGGGGAAGCCATTGATCGATCTGGCTTTCTCACAGACCAATTGATCGGAAAGACTCAGGTGACCAATCAGTCGGCCTACATCCGTAAAATCGATCTTGGTCTCATTTGAGTATTCCATTACCTTGGCCACATCGTGCAAGATCGCCCCGGAGATCAAAAGATCATGATCCACAGGATAACGTTGGGCAAGAAACTCACACAAGCCCGCCACTGAAACAATATGCTCGATAAGGCCATGGATATAGTTATGATGCCAGGATTTGGCAGCAGGAGCAGCTATAAACCTGGTGAAGAACTCTTTATCCTCAAAGATACTCTTGAGTAGTGCATTCAGATGGGGGTTTGCCACAGAATCAATAAACTTGAACAAGGTCTCAGCCAGAAAGTCCGGGTCTTGCTTGCTTCGGTTTAAGAAGTCTTCAATCTGATACTCCGAGCTATCGGCAAATCTTGTCTTTTGGATCGATAACTGAGTCTGACCTTTATAGCTGGTGACCATGGCTTTGATCTTGATGATATCGCCCTCATCAAAATTTTGCGCTTCCATTTGGGCATTGCTCCAGATGTTTCCACTAATCGAGCCAGATTTATCCTGCAATTTCAAACGAAGGTAATGTCCGCCCTTGCCCTCTCTTAGTTCTTTTTCAGCTACCAGGTAAAAACCCAGTACTTCCTTGCCTACATGCTCGTGCAGGTCTTTGACGTTTATATGCTTTTCCATAATATCTATTTTCCTATTTGATGACGCTAAACTTCTTGCTGAT
>CAZZCS010000052.1:0-16519 GCA_964652645.1 uncultured Candidatus Cloacimonadota bacterium
TTCCGGGTTTTCTCTACTCCTGCAAACTACATGGCGCATAGGACTCATGCGGAAAGACGTTACACCTCAAAACGACAAATCGTTAAAACCTAAAAACAACAAGGCGGTACGGCGACCGCCTGTACTCAACCCTCAAATCCCCAAAACCTTAAAACCTTAAAACCTTAAAACCTCAAGGCGGTACGGCGACCGCCTGTACTCAACAAAAGCATGGGGGGTCTGTGACAATAATAGAACATATGCCCCAAATGATGTAATAAAAATACTACGGTAAGCTAATTGCTTTCTCTGGCGTTGGCATTATCTGCAAATATTAATGATATCATAACTATCTGAATTAAAATAAGATAGGGCTCTCTGGATATCTAATCAAAGAAATATGCCGGCTTTGGCACAGGTATTGCGTTTAGGATAAGCGTCCCTTGTGGACAACATAGTGTGACCCATAATTAAAAAAAATATCCAAAGAAAAGGAGACTACTCATGGGAACCCAACAAATTCTTTTAATCGTACTTAGCGTTATCATCGTCGGCGTAGCTATCGCTGTCGGTATCACCATGTTCAACAACCAGGCTTACAACTCCAACCAGACTTCAATCGCCAGCGAAAACCAGAACTATGCTTCTCAAGTAATCCAATGGTGGAAAACCCCTACATCACTCGGTGGTGCTGGACAAGTTTCAGCTAGTGTTACAGAAGCTAACATTGCAGCTTTCCTGGGTTTTGATGCTACCACCTTCCAAATGACTGGTGGCGAAAGTGGCGTATTCAAGATTACGGCCGTTGATAATACTGAAGGTTCTGAAGAAGTAGTAATCACTGCCCTGGGAAAGGAAAAGAAAGGCGATAATTACCCCGAGGTAACCACCACAATCGACCTTTCATCTAGTGAAATCACGTCAGTCATTGGAACTTCATCAACAAACGCATTCGCTGCGGATTGATAATCCTTCTAGCTAAAACCCTTTTATAACGGAATTGGTCAAGATTTCTCTTGACCAATTTTTGTATATGGCAGAATGTAGGATTGCTCTTCATCTATGCTAATTTGGAGGGTTGCAATTTGTGCTGTGAAGTGCAGATAAAAAATTGGATATAACGGGAGACTGAATGATCTTAGAGTATCGTTTCAAGGGGAGCAGCCCTCAGGGGAAGCTGGTGCAGGGCACCTTTACGGTGGGCAGCAGCAGAGAGGCAAAGCAACACATGAAACGTCTCCTGGAGCGCTATAGCCTCACTTTGATCTCTCTGGAAAAAAAGAAAGACTGGCTTTACGAGATCAAGGTTCCCGGCAAGAAATCCATCAAGGGGCGTCAATCTGCCTTTTCCAAAGACGAAGTGGCAACCGCTCTCACAAAGCTTGGCTACACTAGTTTCCAGATCAATCCCGTTTTGTTTGATTTACCCACCAAGGTCTCAACTCAGGACGTGATGATGTTTATAAAGCTCAGCACCACCATGCTCAAAGACAAGATGAGCTTTGGCAAGATCCTCAATATGCTGGCCGAAGAGCAGACCAATCGCGCTATGAAGGATGCCCTGATCCAGATTGAAAATCAGCTCAAAGCAGGAGCTGAGGGGCGCGAAGTCTTTATGCATTACACCAATATCTTTGGCAAGTTTCCTGCCTTTATGCTGGGACTGGCTACCCGAAGCGGTAATATGGCCGAGGTCTTTGAGGCTACCAGCAAATTCATCGAGCGCGATATGGAGATTGCCAAAAACGTGAAGAAGGCGATCATATCTCCCATGTTTGCGGTACTTGCTACCCTGGGGGCAGTGGTCTATTACGTGGTGGAGATCTTCCCCTCCACAGCCTCACTTTTTGTAAAATACGATATCCCTCTGCCTCCAATGACCATGGCAACCCTTCAGCTCAGTGAATGGCTCAAGGGAGTGTGGTGGATATTGCTGCTGGCAGTGGTGGTCCCCATTGTTGCGGTCAACCGCTGGTGGGCAACGCCTTCGGGCAGTGTGTGGAAGGACAAGCACATCATCAAAATGCCCATGATCGGTCATCTGATCCACAAATCCAGCATCGAGATCTACTTCCGTGTTTTTGGCACCATCTATGCCGGAGCTGGCGATAATATCGAGACGATCCGAACCTCTGCCGAGGCCTGCCGTAATGCCTGGATGGAACAGAGGATCAAGCATATCACGATCCCCCTGATGCTCAAGGAGGGGGAGGCCTTTGTGCCTGCTATGGAAGCTGCTGGAGTCTTTACCAAGACTGCCATCACGAGACTGAAGACCGGCCAGGAAACCGGTAATATCTTGCAGGCAGCCCAGCAGATTGCTACCTACTATGAAGCCGAAACTACCTATAAGATGAACACCATGATAGAGTATATCCAGACCTTTGTTGGCCTCTTTATCTCGATCGTAATAGCACTTTTAACCGTGGTCTCTGCCGAGATCGCAACCATCTCTCCACCCACAATGTAGGGGGTATGATTAGTGGCTATTCTCAGTAAATTTGGCAATTACCTCGTCGGGAAGGGTATTTTTGATGTGGAGCTTGTCTCCAAGGCTACTCAAAAGGCCTCGGAATATGGAGATAGCTCTCCTTCTGCTTTGGCCTCCATTTTGGTAAATGAATTTGGCGTAAACCACGATGAGGTATTTGAAGCTCTCTCCCGGCTATATGCCTTCCCTCGTAAGGAAATCGAGGTGGATGCCCTCAGTGATGAAGATATCCAGGCTTCCAAGGATCTGCTCAAAAAGATTCCGGAGGATTTCAAGAAAAAACTGCTCTATCGCAAGATCTTCCCCTTCAAAACCTCCGAAAAAGGCCGTGAAGTCCTCACCGTACTGGCCTCCGACACTACAGATAAGCTGATCCAGGATATTCCTCTGCTGACCCCCTTCAAAAAATACGAGGTCTATTGGTGCAAATTGCGCACTATAGAGGAACTGATAGCACGTCTATCCCCCCAAAAGAACGAATTTCTGGAGCTTTTGGAAGAAGCAGGACAAGTGGTGGTGGAAACTGGCGGGGGCTCGGATGAGGGGCTGGATGAACAAGCCCTGGATGAGGAGATCAACAAGAGTCTATTGGTAAATCTCTTTGAGGGAGCTCTGATAGAGGCCGTGAGAAGGGATAGCAGTGATATTCACATCATCCCAAACGGCAAGACATCGGTGAGCATCATGCTCCGCGTGGATGGTAAGCTCCAGGTGTGGCACCGGCAGGATAATACCCCTCCAGAGGCTGTATCGGCCGTGGTGAAAGACCGCAGTATCGGAGTCGATAGATTCGAGCGCGATACCGCTCAGGACGGCTTTGCCCAGCGCTTGATCGATGGGCACCTGATCAGATTCAGAATATCCATCCTGCCCATAGTCTCATCGGAGTACGAGCGAAGATTTGAGAGCATAGTGATTCGTGTGATCGACGATAGAAAGGTGGTCACAGATTTCCGCAAGCTCGGTTTCCAGACCCAGGCAGAACACGAGTTTGTAAAATCCATCAATACCTCCAAGGGAATCATCATTGTTACGGGCCCCACGGGTAGTGGTAAAAGTACCACACTGATGGCGGCTTTGTATCACGTGATCAATCCCACGGTGAACGTGCTTACCTGTGAAGACCCTGTGGAATACGTGATCGGGGGAGCGCGCCAGCTCAAGATAGGGCACAAAATGAGCTTTGAACAGGCGATCCGGGCGATATTGCGTCACGACCCGGATATTGTAATGGTGGGTGAGATCCGCGATAGGATCACGGCCGAAACGGCGGTGAAACTGGCCAATACGGGCCATCTGACTTTTTCCACCCTGCATACCAATGATGCTCCCAGCGCCATTGCCCGTCTCTACAAAATGGGGATAGAGCCTTTTCTGCTGGCCTATTCGATCAATATCATTATTGCCCAGCGGCTGGTGCGGAAGCTCTGTAACAACTGCAAGCGTCCCCTCAGCAAGGATCAATGGCCTGCTGCCATCGAGATGGGCTTTTCGCAGGAGGAGCTGGAGAATGGAGTGGTCTTTGAACCGGTCGGATGTCCCAAGTGTAATAACGGTTACAAGGGCCGGGTAAACATTGCTGAAGCCTTGTATTTCTACCCAGAAGTCCGTAATGAGATAGTGAAATCCAAAGATGATATAGATGAAGAACGCATAAGAGGGATAGCAGAGAAAAAGGGGATGCTCTCCATGCGTAAGAGTGGTATGGATCGGATTCGAAACGGGCTTACCAGCCTGTCTGAAGTTATCTATGCGACCAGCGAGGATTAAGATGAGCATCGGAATACTTCTTGCACATAATGAGTACGATGAAATGGATAGAAAGTCTGATTCGGTAATAGCACTTTCCGCACGGGAGTAGTATTATGAACATGATGGAGATGGTTCTTGCCCTGTTTGCCGTGTTGTTTTTTACTACGGTGGCCATGTCTTACAACCGGGCAGTTTGGGATCAAACCGAGCTCCTGGACAATGCCGGACAGTATGTACAGGCAAGCCATCTGGCACACGCAGTACTCGATGAAGTCGATGCCAAGCTTTTCAGCCTGGATCTTGCATTTGGTGATATTACGACCTTGTACAACAGTGTCACAAGAATCAAGACCATGGCGCATACAGGCGGGACTTATACCCTGGCGATCAATGCGGTCGATTGTGATTCTTTGGGTATACCGCTTACCGTGGAAGAGATCAATAATATATTTGTCAAAGTAGAAGTCACCGTTACTACAAACGGTGGCCTGAAGAGTCCTGTAACCATGAAACGGGTTTATACAAAGACCCATCTGAATCTGTAATGGGTGCGCTTTTAGACGTCCTGGGTGCCCTTTTGATCGGTACTATGCTCATGATGATGATGGTGAGCTTTCAGTATCAGCTTCAGGATACAGCGCAGACTGCCACCTACGCAGCCAATATGCTGGATCACATGGACGTGGCGGCAAAATCCATCAACGGCGTCATAGCTCTGGCCGGGATTGGCATGGAGCCAGTGAATGTCGTGGTGAATGCCAATACGGATTCTTTTAAGTTTAAATCTTACTGGAATTATGTCACGAATCAGCTGATAAACTCGCCAGTGACGATTAGCATCGGTTTGGAAACTGCCACCAGTGGTGATGGCAAGGTACTGGTGATTCGCCAGGATGATACGATCCTGGATCCGCTAGGTTATATCCTCTGGGTGGATGAACTGAGCTTCATTTATTATGATATAAACGACCAGATTACGACGACTGCAGCAAACGTGCGGGCCGCAGAAGCCTGGCTTACTTTCAAGCGTGATGCTATCCGACCGGGGGCGGAGCCCCTAAGGACGAAGCTGCAGGTGAAGTGTTTTTTGATGAATGCCTACATGAGAGGTGGATGATCTGATATGGGACGAGCAGCCTTGATCCTCGTGGTGCTGATGAGCACGATTTACGCAGGGATAATGATCAATCTGCAGAAGAGATTGTACGATCTTCCGCGGATTATCTCGCGTAATATGCTCCAAAAGGAAGCAGAGAGCGTAAGCGACTACGCTCTGAGGACGGCTGTGCGTAATTCTGTGTTTCACGGGCTCCAGGCTCAGCCGGGGCAGTTGACCCATGTGCCAGTCGAATATGACGGTTTTAACGTCGGGAACTGTGTAATAGATAGCATCAGTTATATTTTCGACGAGCATTATAGCAGATATCTGGCACACTCCTATGTAAGGGGAAGCCTGATGAACCATGAGATCAGCTATCATGCGGAAATAGCCTTTGACTTTCCTCTGCCGGGCTCGGTATCCGGTACTCCCAATCTCTTCTACCTGGAGATGGATCAACCCCAATTTAACCCATCCTTCAACAGAGTCTACGATACCACTCCGAATGCCAACGACGGCTTTTTTTATGGTGACATCAGCACCCGTCCCATGGGTTCGGGTGCAAACGGGTGGAAGTGTGCCAGCTTTGGCAGCGGTGGTGGTTGGATATCATTTCCCGGGAGCAGCACCACGGTCGTGAGCGGAACTTTTACCATCGTAGCCTATGCCAAAATCAGGCAGGGGCATCCAAATGCTACCCTGGTATGGCTGGCTTCAAATCCCTATGATACGGGAACTTCAAGCGCTGCCGGCCCTGGCCAGAACCTGCGCTATAAACCCACGGGAGCAATCTACTATACGGGTGGGAATATGATCTTTACGGTCACGGCGGAGGGCTATCAGGTGCTAAGTGTCTCGGTTCCCTTTGTTCCGGATGGGAAGTGGCCCCACAATCGGGATCCCTGGCACTTTTTTGCTCTTTCTTACAATATGGGGACATTGAAGGGATACATCAACGGGGTACTGGTAGGTACTGCCTATGCTTCAGGGGTCAAGGCTGCCCTGCCCAGCGACTATGGCTTTACCCTGGGACGCAAGGATATTCGGGTGCTGGGGCCGGGTGGTACCAGTGAATATATGTATATGTTTGGTCTCATGGATCAAGTGGGATTGTACAACGTTGCTTTAACGCCGGAGCAAATAGATGACTTTTATCACGGCACCCTACAACCCGCAAGAATTTGGTATATAAAGGATTAAGAGAGATGGATATCGACAGAACGAAACTCATTCGCTGGTGGGCGATGGTAAGATGGTTCATGACGGTGGTCATGTTTTCCATCGGAGTACTGCATATTAACTTTCAGGAAACTATGCATCAGTCGGTTGTGTTCCTGGGAGCTTTTCTGGGGATCGTGGCTCTGAATGTCCTGTTTCAGATGCAATCGAGATTGCTGACAACCTGGATGGTAGTCTTTCAGATAGTTTTGGATATTGTATATGCCACAATAGTAGTACATCTCACTGGTGGACCTGCTTCCTCTTTTGTGTGGGTTTACCTGATCGGAGTAATCACGGCTTCCTTGACGGTACCCAATACCGGCGGTATTATGGCTGGAGTGGTGGGGAGTCTGTCTCTATTGCTCTTGATCGTACTCTATCGAAATGAGATCCTGATTCCATCCGGCTTTTCCAATCTTGATATAGCCGGATCCACAGTATATATCCTATCCTATACTGGCCTCTTCTGTGGAGTGGCACTGATTGCAAATTATCTGAGCGATCAGATCAGCCTCTTTGTGAGTCTCCGCAAGGAACTGAATCAAGCCCATCTGGAATTGAGCTCTGCCACCAAAGAGATAATGGAATGTAAGAAAAAGCTGGATCAATGGGATGATCTCCGGCCGGCTCTCAAAGATATAGCCCACCTGGATCATGATCTTAATACTCCTTTGTGTATTATCTCTCTTTCCTTGGGCAGAGTGATCAAAATGGGGGTGGAGACTCATGATGAAGGTTTACAAAAAACCGGAAATGAAATCACAGAGGCTCTGAATAAGATTAGCCAGCTGTTACTGAGACTAGATACAATAAAAAAGAATCCGCTCGTCGGGTATAAAAAAGGGGAGATATAATGTCCCGTAAAATTATGGTTGTGGACGACGAACAAAACATTCGCGAGATTATCAGTGAGTTCCTGAAAGAGATGGGCTATACTGTTACTTTGGCTGTGGACGGCCTGGATGCACTGGATAAAGTGCAGTATGAGCAATATGAGCTCTATATTGTGGACGTCTATATGCCGAGAATGAATGGTTTGGAGTTTCTGGTCAAGCTCAAAGAACTGCAGCCCCTGGCTGTGGTGATCATTACTACCGGATATTCCAGCATTGATGTAGCCATCAAAGCCATTCGCAGTGGAGCTTATCACTATCTTACCAAGCCGATCCAGGCGGAAGAGCTGATGAAGGTGGTGGAATCCGGATTGAAGCATTCAGCAGATCTGGGAGAGGTAAGCACGCTCTCTCTTGCTCCTCTGGAGATATCGAGCGAACTGATTGATTTACTGTTACTCAGAGGTTTTACCCAGGAGCAACAGCGAGAGTTTAAACAAATTGGCAAAGTGGTGCAGTATGCTGCCGATGAGGTCATACCTCTAAAAGATGATATTGGGACCATGATCTGGGTGGAATCCGGTAAGATTGCCGTCTCGCACAACAACACGATTGTTGATTTTTTGAAGCCCGGAGACATCTGGGGCGAGGAGACCTTCTTTTCGGCAAATCAGATTTTTACCGAGCTTACGGTGCAGACAGAGGCTCAAATCCGCCATTTTCCCCGAAGTGCCCTGGTGGAATTCTTCCGCTCTCATGAAGAGACTCTCACCAAGCGCTACATGATCAATCTGATCCAATGCGTCTATATGAAGTGGCGCCGTGCCATCTATAAAATAGGTCTATTTAGCGGCTTTAACGGTGATTTGCCAGGTAATGACTGATAGTCTGAGATTTTAATAAAGGATAGAGAATGCCCCTGAGTTTTACTACTGACTTAGCAAAGAACATACCGGATACGTATTATGGCGTGGAACAATGCCAGGCTATCGATAGATGGCTGGAAACCAATCCTGACGCCCTGATAGAGCCACAGATACTCTTGCGTACCTGGCTGATGAGAATGAAGGATTTTGCCGCTTCCGATATCGATTTTGGAGCACCTGGTTGCTCGAAGTATATCTGGAATAGGATCTACGGGGTAAAAAAACCCATCAGAGAATTTGGCGAGTACGACTATGTGGAGACTACTGCGATTATCCTCTCCTGGCTCACTCCCATCCAAAAACAGAGACTCTATGAACTAAAGAGTATAGATTTTTCTTTGGATCTCTCGGAGAATGACTACAAAGCTCGTTTCAGAGGCTCTGTGTATTTCGATAGGAGCTATCTCTGTGCCAATTTTAGAAGGATAAACGAAAAGACTCTATCCATCGAGCAACTCGGTATCCCGAAAGTGGTCGCAGATAGAATGAACCTGCGCTACGAGAAAATGGGATTGGTCTTGATCACTGGTATTACAGGTTCTGGAAAAAGTACAACTCTGGATGCGATCATAGATCTCAACAACAGGGAGAATGCAGCCCACATCGTGATTGTGGGGCATCCCGTCGAATATATCCATGAATCCAAGCAATGTCTGGTTCGCCATCGCGATGTAGGAGTCGATGTTTTATCTTTTGAAAGAGGTGCGATCGAGGCTTTGAGGCAGGATCCGGATATCATAATAGTGGGTGAGATGCGTGATGCGAATACGATTGCCACGGTGTTGGAAATCACGGATAGTGGTCATAAGGCGTTTTCCACCTTGCACACCAGCTCTGCAATTGATAGTATTCACAGGATTGTAGCGGAGTTTCCGCCCGAGGAGCAAGATCGGATCCGGAATCGACTGGCAGATGTATTATGCGTGATCATCTCTCAAAAACTGGTGCCCACAGTAGACGGCAAGCTCGTCCTGGCCAAGGAAGTGCTCTCTGTCGATAGCTCTGTCCAAGCGGCTATTCGTAATAAGAATATCGGAGAAATCTATCAGATGATGGTAGAAGGAAGGAAATTTGGGATGCTGACCCTGGAACAGGATCTCTTTGATCTCTTTAAAAAGGGGATGATCACCAATAAATCGGCTATGAACTTTGCCAATAACAAGAAAAGAATGATGCAGCTATTATCTATGCCATAGGAGACATCAGATAGATGAAGAAAAAGCCAAGACAGGCCTTTGGATTTTTTGAAGATGGTCTAAGCGTCAAAATGGTACACATGGTCAGAGAAGGAGATCATGTGTATCTCAATGCAGTGGAAAGGATAGATCTGGAAGCTCCTCTTTACCATCCTGCCACTCAAAGTGATGCTTATGCCATGGAGGAAAACCCTTGGGAGACTGCTCCGGAACCTGAATCTGTAAACGTGGATGATTTTGATTCGGAGGCCATGACAGCTTACAAGCTCCATCCTTTCGATGGAATGCTCACATCCTATGACCTGAAGAAGGGTGTGGTGGCTCTGAATGTTTACGATGACAATCTGCAGATTCTACCGGATATTCCTCCCCAACCGCGTCACATCAAGAAGCATATCAAATCCATGCTTCCCAAAGAAGCTTTCAAAGCCGGCGACTGGCAGTATTCTATCATAGAGAAGGACAACGAGAAGCAGATCTGGCTCAATACTGGGAAAAACAAACTGCTGGAAATGATCCAGGACAACCAGAAGAGAACCAAGTCACTACCTTTCTATCAACTGGCAGATGCCAATGATATCGCGCTTACGGACTACTTCCGAGTTTCCCAGGGTGAGACAAACGCCAATGCTCTTCTCGTATATATCGGCCAGGAATATCGCAAGGCTTTCCTCTTTCAGAATGGCGTCTGGGTGGATACTTATCCTCTGCAGATCAGCCAGAAATATCCCGAAGCGGAGATAGTATATTCCAAGATATCGCTGGCTCTGGATAGCTCTGGGGTTGGCGATCCGGAGAGCATTATCATCTGTGGTGACCTGGCAAATGTGATGACCTTGAGCTATCTCTCCACCCAGTTTACAGAATCCCGGGTGGAGTTTCTAAGATATCACGATGTGGTCACATCCAGTGAACTGGAAGCACAATATGATATGGACTATCTGGTACAGTTTGCGCTTCCTATCGCTCTGGCATCCAAAGCTTTAAATATAGACAATCCGCTTTATACCAGGAGCAACTTCCTGCCTTCTGCAATCATCGAGGGACAGAAGGTTTTCAAGATTGCCTGGCATGGGTTTGTGATTTTGGGTCTGCTTTTCCTGCTGACTCTCTTTAGTACTGTGAAGATCCTCCAATCCAATCAGGAGTATCGCAGAGTAAAAGACCTTTCCTTCAGGCTTGATCTGGAAGTGAACCAGAAAAGGCTGGCCGCAGCTGAGATCAAAAAGATCAGAAGCGATCTCGAACTTCATGAAGCCAATATCGAGGCGATGAGGATACTGCTCCAGGATAAGAACCCCTGGACGGAAGTATTACGCATCTTGATTCAGGACATCAGAAGAAGATCAGGCACCTGGCTTACAAACCTCAGGCTGGACAAGGGCAGGCTCTATATGAGTGGCTATACCATCGATCGTAACAATGTCCTGGGTATATCTGAGCTGTTTCCCAATACCCTGATCAGCAAGGTTACACACTCTCAGATCCGCTATCGCTCTGTATGGCAATACGAGATGAGCTGCGATCTGCCAAAGGTGGACTGGTTTGGCCTGATCGAGGCAGATCTGGAAAAGCTGATCCGCATGAAGGAAGTGTATGGAGAATCTCCCGCGACTCCTCCCAAACCTGCTGCCAAGCCAGCTGCAGCGCCAGTGTCTGAACCGAAGACAGAAGAGCCCTCTGCACCAGTAGCAGTGCACGTAGCTCCTTCATTTTTGGGAGCTATTCCCGAGGCTTATATGCTCTACCCTACTGAAGCTCTACTGGAGGAGACAGACAAATCCGAGCGCAACGACTACTCAGCATTTATCAATTCTACTACCAAAGGCAGTACCTGGCATTACCGGGATTTGGGGATCAGATTTATAAAGAACTATCCCCAGAGCAATCTGATGACTTTTGTTCGCTGGCATTTAGCGCATCGCTACTACATGGATAAAGAGTATGTCTATGCTCTGCAAAATTTGGATCCGCTCATTCGCAATCATAATGAGTTTTACCCCTATGCTCTGGCCTTGGGAGCCAGAATCGAATATGCCGCCAAAAGCGGTAGATACAGAGAGTTTTACAATATCCTGCGCAGCGACTATCCTACCCATAGGATTCTGATGCTGATTCGTGAAGATCTGGCTGCAATCGAGGGGTTAAGATGACTAATACAAGAAGAAATACGATTGTGCTCTCATCCTTACTGTTGATGGTGGTCGTCTTTACCTTGACTGTACTCAGATCAAACAAGAAAAAGATCGATGAAGTAGAGAAGCTGAACTCCCTGCTCGTAGGGCAGGTAGCAGTGCTCGATAACCAGATTAGCAACATTGATTCGCTGAAAAGGGAATTCATGTTGCAGCAGGAGATGATAGCCCAGCAGAGTAAACTGATCTTAAACCAGGACAATCCCACGATCACCTATCGGTATCTGTTGCAGCTGCTTAGATGGATGGGTCGGGATATTATCTTTGACTTTTCCCAGGCATCTTCGGCTAAAGCCGGGCAGGATTATCACGAGTATCTGATCAGCGGAAAGACGCACTTTGCCAATCTTGTAGCCCTGGTGAATAATATGGAACATCAAAGAGCCCTGCTCACGGTAGAAGAGCTATCAATTGGAAACGATAATATTGCCGATAGTGATACGGTGTCCTTTTCAATGGTGTTCAGGACTCACTATAAGCCCGGGGGAGCAGATCCCGGCACGATCAAATCCAAGAAGATTACCAGCGTCGCAGCAAGTCATATGCTCTTCAAATCCCGGATATTCGAACAACCCAGACCCAGGCAGGAAGGCTCCAGGATGATCAACGTCGAGTCTGTGAGTTTGATTGGACTCAGCGAAGATCGGGTGTTCCTGCGGGATTCACAGGGCATTATTCGCATCCTATCGGTTGGAGACAGGGTAGAACATGGATATCTGGGAGCGATTGACGTAGTAAATGAAAAAGCTATCTTCAAGATAGATCTGTATGGCATAATGGAAGAAAAAACTCTTTTCTTGAGAAGGAATTAAAATGAATAAATCTATGATCGTTACTCTTCTTGCCGTCATACTGGCAACGTTTTGCACAGCTCCGCTGGCAGCCCAGGCGAAAAAAGCAGAACAGGAACTGGTGAGTATCAGTCCCAGCACTCACATCAATGATGCTATCCAAATCCTGGAGACTTTCAGCTGGAAATACAATCGGAAAAAGATGATAAATCTCAGTTCTTACAATGGAACGATCGGGGTTCCCATCAATAATCTTGATTGGCAACAAGCTCTGGAACTGATAGCCTTGAAGACAGGACTTGTCGTCAATGAGCAGGCTGGTTTTATTTCCCTGCAGGAAGTGTCTCAAGCAGAACAGGTACTCAAAGATGTACCGCCTCCCATCGATATCCACAGTAAGCAGGTCAGGATCAAATCCATCGTAATGCTTGCCGATAAGGCCTACCTCAGGTCTCTGGGTATAGATTGGTCGACTCTACTTAATGGTAAAGTAGTGCTTGATGTTGGCTTCTTGGGGGCATCCCAGGTTTCTGGAGATGGTCTGAATGCCGCTCTTACCAGGACTACCACCTTCAACGGCCAGCCCATCGAAGTAAATACTCTGCTCCGGACAATTGAATCAAATCAAAAAGGTACTATTATTGCGCAGCCAAACATTGTGGTGACCTCTGGTAAAAAGGGTTATATCCAGGTGGGTCAGGATGTATCCGTCAAATCTGTCGATGATGCTGGCAATACTACAGACAATTTCTTTGCCACCGGTGTGATCCTGGATGTGTTGCCAACGGTCTATATGAGTGGTGACAAGCCCGTAGTGCATCTGGTCGCCAGCGTAGAACGAAGCGCAGCCTCACCGGGAGCCATCAGTACTGTGATCAATAAAAGCACCTCCAGTACAGAATTGATCCTGTATGATGGAGAAGAGACTGCCATCGGCGGACTCTATGACACGGATGAACTAAAGGTACGGGGTGGAATTCCCATCCTGAAGGATCTGCCCTGGTGGGTATTCGGGATCCGTTACCTTGCGGGTTACGACACTTACGACCGCAAAGAACGCGAACTGATTATTATCCTGAAAGTAGAGGTAATCGACAGCGTGCTGGAAAGGTTGAATCAAGCTGGTGTCACCGAATAAGTATCGCAGATCCTCATAGTAGCGTAGATGAGTGTCAATCAAAGGCTGATCATTCTATTTATTGCCATTGTAGTGGCATTTGCAGGATTCTTCTATCTCTTTGTGCAGATCCGCCAGAGAGAAGCCAGTGTTTACCACGATCTGGATTATTCTCAGCGTCGGGCAACCATCGAGGCAGTTTTTGATATCAAGCGCAGCGCTCAAATCAAGCTCGTATCGGACTATAGCGAGTGGGACGAGATGTATTTCTATGCCTTTACGCACAGTCGGGATTGGGCTCAGACAAATCTTTCCACACTGATCCCCACTTTTGGCTACTCGTTGGTCCAAGTTTACGATCGGTCTCGCAACCTGATCTATTCCGCTACTAATAACGAAGCTCTGAGAGCAGATGCCTTTCAGTTTGAAAGTGCTATCCTGGATAGTGTTTATAACAAAAGAGAGAGCTTCTTTGGCGTAAAGAGTAAGAACCTGATCCTGGCCACCGCCGCAGCCACCATTCACCGCAGTGATGATACTCTCCGGGTTCGAGAGCCGGCGGGCTACCTGTTTGTTTCTCACACTTGGGATAACAGGTATCTGAACGATCTGGCAAAATCCCTCAATTACCAGCTCAAGATCACATCTGTCGAGCCGACGGAAGAAGACGTCAGCTCCAGCCAGTTCAACATCAAAATCCTCCGTCCGATCCTCGATTGGCAGGGCAGACCTCTATCCTGGCTGATCTTCTATTCAAAAAATCCCCAGCTAAACCAGCTGCGCCTATTGGGAAAACAGATTCTCTTTGGGACAGCGGGTTTCCTTCTCATCTTTTTAGTGATGCAGTATGCCCTGCTGCAGTACTGGATTACCCACCCCCTCAAGCTTATCTCCCAGAGTCTGAATGAAAACAACCCTTCCAAGATCAGTTCTCTCGAAAAGTATAAGAACGAATTCTCTGATGTAGCGCTTCTGATCGAGAAATTCTTTGCCCAAAAGGAGGACTTGTTATCCGAGATCAGCGAGCGATCGCTCACGGAGTCCCGTCTTCGGGAGATTGAGGAGCAGACTCGCAAGATATTTATCACCTCACCCGAGGCGATTATAGTAACGGATCTAAAGGGGAATATCATCACGGTCAATGATGAGACCTACAGTCTGTTTGATGTCCAGGATCAAATCCTGAATGCAGATTCAAAAACGAATATCTTCAGCTTTGTCTGGCCCGAATCTTCCGCCAAGATGAAGCAAATCACAGATCAGCTAAGCCACATGTCCCTGATCAAGGGTGAAGAGCTGGATCTGGTAACTCAAAAAGGCAAAAAATTCCCGTCCCTGATCAGTGCTTCTGTGGTCTATGATTCAAAGCGAGAACCAAACCGGCTGATCTTTATCTCCAGGGATCTTTCGGAGCCCAAGGCCTTGGAGATGAAGCTTCGTCAGGCCCAAAAAATGGAATCCATTGGTACTCTGGCAGGAGGGATTGCCCACGATTTCAATAATATCATCACCATCATTTCTGGATACATTGCCCTTTCAATCGGGAAGATAGAGGCACACTCAAAAGCTCAAAAAGACATGGATGAAGCACTCAAAGCCTGTATGCGGGCCAAAAAACTGGTGAGCAAGATTCTTACTTTCAGCCGCATGAGCGAAAAACGGATCAGGCCCATCCAGATTTCCTCGGTAATAGAAGATTCACTGCCCATGCTGAGAGCCTCAATTCCCTCCAGCATAGAAATCAAATCCGACATATCAAGTGACGCATTTACAAACGCAGACCCCACCGAAATACAACAAATCCTCATGAATCTCAGCTCCAATTCTTATCATGCCATGCGCAATAATGGGGGTACCCTCAGCATTGTCCTCCGTGAGATCCACGGCTTCGAACTGATCGGTATCCATCAGGAAGTACAGCTCTCGGACGACTATATCCATCTCTGTTTAAAAGATACAGGCAGTGGAATCCCCCAGGAACTGCTGGAGAGAGTCTTCGATCCATATTTCAGTACCAAGCCGGCTGGTGAGGGTAGTGGCCTGGGACTATCCATAGTTCACGGGATCATAAGCAGTTACAATGGCTTTATCACAGTCCAGAGCAAGGCCACCGAGGGCACGACGATGAATATTTACCTGCCAGTGGTCGAGCCTGGTGAAGAGCTGGAAGAACAGACGGCAACGATTGAGTATGACTTTATCCCTGCCTCGATCCTCTTTGTGGATGATGAAGAGACGCTGGCCGAGTTGTTTGGAGAAGCACTCAGAGAAGCTGGCTATGAAGTGGATACTTATAGTGACAGCCATTCTGCTCTGGTAAGCTTTAGCAACGACCCCACGAAGTATGATCTGATAATCGCTGATGTCACGATGCCCCGAATGGACGGCCTCAAGCTCGCGTCCCTGATTCGCGCCCAGCGGCAGTTGCCCATAATCCTTTATACTGGTTTCAGCGATGGTAGAGTTCACTCCGAAGCAGCCAGGATTGGGGTCTGCCAGATTCTGAATAAACCTCTACTCCCGGACGACCTGATCAAGATAGTGAAACAGGTCATAGCAGAAGCCAAAGTATAGAGCCTAATCTCCCAGATTGATTCCAGTGCCTCGCGCTGCTTTGATCAGATCCGAATTTACATCGATGAGGTTGTACTCTTTGATGGCATCAGTAATTGGGACAGAGATTATGTCCGGATGCCGGTAGGCTACCATATGCCCCCACTTCTTTTCTTTGGCAAGCTCAAAAGCTTTTACTCCGAACTGCGTGGCTAGTACTCTGTCAAAGGCGTTTGGTCTGCCTCCCCGTTGCAAATGCCCGAGGATAGTCTCGCGGATTTCTACTGTGCAGCCAGCTTCTTTCAGTTCATGAGACAAGCGCAGTCCTGCTCCTCCCAGCTTGATCTTCATCGCCCCTGGTACATC
>CAZZCS010000053.1:0-16427 GCA_964652645.1 uncultured Candidatus Cloacimonadota bacterium
GGCCCGGTACTCACTGATCTTGTTTTCCAGGGCTTTTTTGTAACCTAGAAGCAGCGTTATCTGTTCATCCTGGTCTAGCATGTCCAGGTTATAAAAGGCTACATCTGCCTGCCAGCGAAGGTGTTCCGGCTCCTGGAGAAGGTCGCGTATCTTCTCTTTGAATGCCTCTATCCCCTCGGGGGTAAGCTGATAGACTTTTCTGGCTCTGTTTTCTTCGGAAATCTCCATCTTGGATTCTACGAAGTTCATAAACTCCATTTTGCTCAGAGCTTTGTAAATTGCAGACATGGATAGCTCTGTCCAAAACCTCATATCCCGGTATTGAACGTCTTTTTCAATTTGGTAGGGATGTTTGGCACCTTCGCTCAGAAGGCCCAGTAATGCGGCTTCAGCGCTTGTGATACTCATGTGTTCCTCCACTTATCGTAGTGCTAGCATGCTATACGTGGAGCATATTATACGAGTACAATATATCTGTCAAGCACTATTTACGTACCGCTCAAAACCCGGATAAGCTCGTTGAAGTCGATGGGTTTGCTGATGTAATCGTCCATGCCGGCTTCTATACAGATCTTGCGGTCTTCATCCATGGCATTGGCTGTCATGGCGATGATATGGGGTTGTTTCTTGAGAGGCAGGCCACGGATCATCCTGGTGGCTTCCAAGCCGTTCATCACTGGCATTACTACGTCCATCAGGACAATATCATAAGCCTTGCGTTTTATCTCTTCGAGCGCTTCTGCACCATTTCCCGCCACGTCAGCATCATAGCCCAGCTTACTGAGGACGTTGCGGATCAGTTTCTGGTTTACGATATTATCTTCTGCCACCAGGATTGTGTGGGGGTAAGACTTGGCTACCCGAGTGTCAAACTCCTCCATCCTCCCCCGGGTACGGATGTGGGAGGAACCCGTCATAATAGCCAGGATCATCTCTGCCAGATCAATGAGCTTGATCGGCTTTGTGATAAAGTGATTCAGGGGATCTCTTTGCTGTTCGAGATCCAGTACTTTTTTGCCTATGGTGCGCACAAAGATAATCGGGGCATGAGCGTATTGGGGCATGGAACGGAACATTTTGAGCTGCCCCAGAGTGGTCAAGGGAGATTCAATGCATTCGACAATGCCCAGGCTGAAGACTATGCCCTGAGCGAGGAACTGCATAATATCCTGAGGATCATTAACGGCGTGGACTATTATATCGTAAGATGCGAGATACTCTTCTACAAGCTGATACATGATGGCATTTGAGAGCTTCACAAAGATGTATTTCCCCGCGAGTTCTTTCAGATTGATCTCTGGAAGCAGGAGATCATAGAGGACATGAGTCTTGAAGCTAAATTCAAATACAGAGCCTTGTCCGGGCTCACTTTTTACACTGATCCCACCATCCATCATATTGGCCAGGCGTTGAGAAATAGGCAGCCCCAGGCCGGTGCCTCCGTATTTCCTCTCTGTCGTGTTATCCGCCTGAGCAAAGGGTTTAAATATGGTTTGGACTCTATCCTCTTTGATGCCTATGCCAGTATCCTGAATGGCGATTTGTAAGCGAGCGGACTGGTTGTTTCGCTCCAGGATGTTTATGCCGATCTTTATATGCCCACTTTCTGTGAATTTGATAGCGTTGCCGACGAGGTTCAGGAGCACCTGCCTGATCCTGGTGCTGTCTCCAAAGATTTGCCACCGGAGATCTGGATTTGGCACAAAGATCAGTTCCAGATTCTTTTCGGCAGCTTTTACAGAGAGGAGTTCCAGCACATCTTCGATGCAATTGTTCAAGTTGAAGGCATGATTACTGAGCTCGATGATCCCAGATTCGATCTTGGAGAAATCCAGGATATCATTTATCAGATCCAGAAGTGCATCACCACTGGTTCTGATGGTCTCCACATAGTCCTGCAGTTCCGGATTGAGATCCAGATGCTTCAGCAAGTTTGCCATGCCGATTATTCCGTTCATTGGGGTTCTGATCTCGTGACTCATGATTGCCAGGAAGCTAGATTTGGCCAGGTTTGCCTTTTCCGCTTCCTCTTTGGCTTCCTGGAGCTGGTGCATGGTCTGATCTCCAGAAATAGCCCCGGAGATGGAGTTTGAGATCGTCAGCATGATCACTTCATCACCCTTGGACCATTCCCTGGCTTCGTGTTTAAATACGTAGTAAACTACTCCCCAAAGACATTTATCCACCAAAACAGGAGTAACGATATAGGAAGCAGGAAGCTCCTCTGAGAGAGGATTTAGCTGTTCTACCACGGCACTCTTCTGGTGAACAGCATGCCCTTGGATGAGTTCCTGTAGTACCTCTGGAGTACGCAACATCTGCGGGAAGGATTCATCCGCTGTCGTTCCTGGATCATCGGTATGTGATATCCAGGTCGTGAAGAGATCTGTAGCGATCTCATCGTCCTGATTGCGATACAGATTTACTCTACTACAGCCTAAAGCTCGCCCAATGATGGACATAGCGGTACTGATCCCGTTGTCTAGATCCGTTGCCGTCAGCAGATAGTTACTGGCGTAGGACAGACCATAGAGAATCCTGCTTTGGTTTACCAAAGTGAGGTTTAGCTTTTTCTGCTCGGTGATATCAAAGAGCACAGACAGCAAGCAAGGCTCGTTCGCAAATTCGATAATTTCAGCAAAAAACAAGCCATTGATCAAGCTTCCGGATTTGGTTTTCAGGGTGATCTCCACATGTGCCAGGGAGCCCTGTTTCTGCAGCAAATCCAGGTAATAAGCCCTGTTGTCAAAATCGAAATACAGGCCAAACTCATCAGCTTTGCGGCCAATCACTTCTTCCCTGGTATAGCCCGTGAGACGGGTAAAGCTCTCATTGATATCCAGATATACTCCGTCTTTCATACTGGAGACTATCATGATCACAGGGTTGTCATAGAAGGCTTTACGGAATTTCTTTTCGGATACTTCCAGCTTATGCTCTGCTTCGATCCTGTCCGTAATATCGTGTGAGATCAGGAAGTATAGCTCTCGATTGTTCCATTGCACTGTACTGATGCGGGTTTCAAAATGAGGGCTGTGATTTCTGGCTACCTTCAGTTGCAGCCGTGAATATCCATTTGCCTCATTCAACGCGGGGAGCATGCTGGCTTCAAACTGCTGAGGATCGTCCACCACGAAGTAATCGTAGAGCATGTTCCCTTCGAGCTGGCGTAAGCTGATGCCCAGCACCTTGCAGGTCTGCTCGTTTACCATCAGAATCTTCCAGTCCTTCTCCACCAGCCACAAGGCATCTCCCACTCTATTGAAAAGCCGAAAATAGTTTTTCTGATTCTCCTTGATAATGGCTTCTTTGATTTGGAGCTCTGCAATATCGCGCTCGGCTTGAGAACGTAACAGATCTATTCTGCTCAGAGTCCTATACAGGAGGTAACTGATCCCAAAGATCACGAGGGATTGCAGCGAGATATACAACACATTGTAGCTATTGAAGATATAGCGATAGAGATAATACATGAGCAGCAGCAGGAAAGATACATACAATCCTCTCTTGCGGAGCAGGAAGACTGCAGCAGCTACATTTGCCGTGTAGAGAACGCTGAGCGTACCTCTGATGTAATATACATCTGTGAGATAATCCAAAAGGAAGAGAGTGATCGCCACCACTATGAGATCGATTATGAGCAGTATGCTGGTGTAACGACCCTTCAGGAGAGATGTATAACCGACGCGTTCAGATTTTTCTACACTCATAAACTACTCGACTTTGACAAAGGTCTTTCTAATTCCTGCACACTCCAGCAGATACATGCCAGGTGAAAGATTGGAAACATCGAGAGAATACTCTCCCTTTTGATTTGGCTCGCCTGGCATCCAGCTCATGACTCTCTGCCCGCGAAGATTGAACAAGCCTATCTTCTGCGCTTTAGCCTTCTTGGGGATAATAAGATTGATGATACTGGATGAGGGATTGGGGTAAAGCTGGATAACAGGAGGAGCAAGCGTTTCAACCGAGTACGAGACAGGAGCATGGAAGTAGTGGCTTACGAAGGACTGATTATCGTCTGAAAACCTGAGCTCTATCACAGACCATTCTCCCAGGGGAGGCAGAGCAGGGATGTTTCCTGTGTACAATTGGCTTGTATCAAAGCTCAATGTCCCCTCGGGTAAGAGCTCCGAATGATAAATACCATCCAGATACACTTTGCTATAGAGCGGGAAATTGTGATCCTGGTCACTATACTCTATGCTAAAGGCAGCGCCATAGGGTTCGTCTGTAAAATCTATCACGGCATTGGTCAGCGCCGGCTGCTGCAGATTGGCTCGATTTGCCTCCTGGGGTAAAAAGAGGATATTGCCAGCCGGGGTACTATCTGCCTCCTGAGTGCCACCCGTGAGGGTAATCCTCGATGTAATAGCCATTGAGCCCACCAAAGGATAATCTGGATCATACCAGCTCATAAAATCAGCATCCGATACCAGGGCACTGCGGGCACAGGACAGATAGAGGGTGTTATTGGCAGTGTCCACGCTACTTACTATATCGCCGATCCTCTGTAAATCCGAGAAACCAGTACCCGTGATCTTGTAAAGACCGGGGGAGATTACTCCTGGTAGTGTCAGCGTGTACATGAGGCCATATACGGGAGGGTTATCATTGGGATCTGCATTGGGGTTTACCATAATAGCCATATAGGAAAAGTTTGTAAAACCAGAGCTGACTGGGAAGCCTCCCCCACTATTCTGGAGAGCAAAGTAGATCCGATCCGCGGTAAAAGTGACATAGAGAGCTGTAAGATCAAGATTTACATTGCTAAAGTTTTGATCTCCGGTGGGATCTGTGGTCATCAAAGAGAATGCACTCACATCGTTACCGGCATAAACATCCCAAAACACAGGGTTTAGCCTGATGCCATCAGCTTCACTACGGAAGCCAATATAGCCATGCGCAGGGTTGGGAAGGCTCGCCCTGAACCAATCCGGGTAATCGTAATATGGAGTGCTACCGGTAGCACTTACCTGGCTACCATCATGATACAGAACCTGATCATTAGCTTCAGAGCGAAACAAGAGCTGAAGGTCTGTCTCATCAACGGAATAATACACAGTACTCAAGGGCTGTTGGGCAAACACCAGACTCACATAACTGATGATGAACATAGCAGTAAGCCATTTAATCACATTCACCTCCTAAAACCTGGCACCCAGCAATAAAGAATAGGTCTGATTGCGCAATTCCACACCTGGGAAGTCCGCATAGGTGGGCAGCATGAGATAATCCCAACCGAGGGTAAACCTGTACTCCAGGAAGAGATCATACATACTCTTGAACTCAATCTTACCACCGTACACAAAGCTAAAATCAAACATATTTACATCTTTCAAGTCCGACTTTTCTCTGATCGGAATCTCCGTAAAGCTGCCATTATCGGGGAAGTATAGCTTCCCATCCAGTTCGTGACTGCCATGTATCTTCAAGGACATCGCAGTACCGGTAATAGCAGAGAGCCTAAAGCCAGGAGCCTCGATCACCGCCAGCTTCATCAACACCGGAACTTCGATGTACTCCATATAATATAACACATTCATGACGGCAGGCTTGGAAAGATTTTCCATCACGCCATCAATCTCAATACTTTTAATCTTGATTGTCTGGTTTGAGCCCTTCATAGAGTATAGTAGTTCATAGCCCAGGCTGAGGTTGCCAGCCGCTTTCAGATCGAGATACAAGCCCGCTATGGCCCCAGTCCTGACCCTACTGTGAACCTCGTAATCTGAAGCCTGATCCTTGGTTCCATAATGCGTGGCAATATTGAGTCCAGCCTTTACCCCATAATCCAACCCAGCCAGTGAAGCTGAAAATATCCAAAGAAACCCAACAAAGAGAAGGATTCTACGCATCCAGGCCAGTCCATTCATCGATTTGATGCTGCATAGTACTGCGGATAGAATCCATCAAATCCTGTTTTTCCATATTTTTGGCTGCGTCAGGTGGGATGGGTGGCATGATCTTGACCTTTACAATGGAGCCCCTGATGCGTCTTCGTGCCTCAAAAATCTTCCAGGTTCCGCAGATCGTGATGGGAACGATCGTCGCTTCAGACATCAAGGCCAGCTTTATACTTCCATAGTGGAAAGGGCCAACGGTAGTCCCCTTGCTACGGGTTCCCTCGGGGAAGATCACGATCGGGTAGCCGGAACGGATCACTTCTGCTCCAGCTTCAATGGATTTGATTGCATTCCGGGGGTTCTTACGATCGATAAAAATGCAATGCAGTTCTTTCATCCAGTGACTCAGGATGGGTATCTTGAAGAGCTCCTGCTTGGCTATAAAGCCCATTTGCTGCTGGGAAAACCCCATCAGAACAGGTATGTCAAAGAGGCCCTGATGATTGGAGATGAAGCAGAGATTTTGCCCCTGGGGAAGATTCTCCAGCCCAGCTAGCTCCACTCTCGTTCCGGTCGTAAGCACCGTGACTCTGCCCCAAAATCTTCCACAAGCACTCACGAAGCGTCGGTATCCCTGCAAAGTCAGAAACAGGCGTGATATGCGCACAAAAAATAGAGCAAGCATGCAGAAGAGCATCAGAATCACGAAAAATACTGTCCAAATCACTGTGAAGATCATATTATATACTTCCTTTAATAGCTTAGAGTTACCCATTCGTCGTAAACACGTTTCAGGGATGTAATCCACCCCTTCTTTTTCTGGGCATAACGAATCGTGCTATGGTAGAGTGAGCCCCAGCCAGGATAATCGATGGGGTCAAAGGTATTGTTGTGCCACAGGAGTGAGAGATGAGACTGGTATTTTGCCGCCAGATCAATCAGCCTTTTGAGCCTTCTGGCAGCCGAGAGAGTAGTGAGGTTCATGGCTTTTTTGGAATACAGCGTCGTATCCATCACGATCAGAGGTATTTCCAACACTCTAAAGGGTCTGTTTTCTTCGATATTGAAGGGGAAGAAGGGAAAGGATATCCCGGCTCTGAAGCCGATGTTTTCCCAGTAACCAAGGGTGCTATCATACTGAATCCCCGCTTGTTCCAAAATCTTGAAGCTCTTTTGATAGTCAAAGTGTAGATAGTGGGTGCGAAATCCTGTGGGATCAAAACCAACTGCCCGCAAGGCATCTAACTCCTCTTTCAAGACATCCAGGTCAAAAGCAGAGGCTGGACTGCCGTGCAACCCTATCTCCTGCTGACCCAGAAGATCTATAATCTGCTCCCGGTATTTTACATCGAAGAGGTAGTTCTGTCTCTCATCCTCGTAGTCATTACGTGCCAGCAGAAACCAGGTGGATTTACCGCCCATTACATCTTCTGTTCTCCTGATGGATCGAACCGTTATCCAGGGATCGTAGATAAACTTTTTGTGCAGCAAATGCCCGATAATCTTGTAAGCCGCTGCTACTGGACGCTTTGAGAGAGTGTCCAGATTGTACTTGAGAGCATCTTTGACAGCCTTTTTGTCCCATACGTTCCAGTAATCTATATCGTGCGAGAGAGAGAGGACAAATTTGCTATCGTTGTTCCACATGATATCACGTACCAGCTCCGGGCTGAACATCTCCATAACGTAGAGCAGAAGTTGACAATAGACATCCACTACCGGAATCTCAGTAAAGTCCCACCGGTATTGAAGCGACTCCGTATAATCCACCCGTCCTTTGGGGATGCCTTTCTGGCTCATGATGTACTCGTGCCAGCAAGTCAGGAAATAAAAGCCTCCAGCAATGATGTCTTTCCGGAAAAAGCAATGATCCTGAGCCAGCGAGAAAATCTGCCCATCCTGGGAGAAGAGAAAGGGTATGTACTCTCCCTTGTAGTTTACAAATTTCACATCTTCAAGGGGATAGAGCTCCCGTTTCTGAAAAAACTCCGCCGTCTCATCCCGATAATGAATCTTGATGGGATAGCCATAAGTAGTTTCCTTGCCATAATACAGATGCGTACCCTCATAATGAGCACCATAATGAAAACGGGGATTGAGCCGCAGAATATAACAGTAGGTTCTCAGGACAAACTCCGCCTTGGGGATAAAGCTCTTATCCACATTGAGCAGGATATTTATATTGGGATACTTTTCCATCTACTTGATCAGGACTTTATCCAACACTTGTTTGACGTCGTCCACGAAGCTAATCTCCATTCCATCAGTGATATCGGCTTCGATTTCAGCCACGGATTCACGGTTCTCCTCGGGGACAATCGCCTTGCGGATCCCAGCCCGTTTGGCAGCTAGCAGCTTTTCCTTGAGTCCGCCAATCGGCAAGACCTTACCCAGAAGGGTCACTTCACCCGTCATCGCCACGTCGTGCTGCACCTTTTTCTGGCTCATCAAAGAGGCCAGAGTAGTGGTAAGCGTTATCCCTGCCGAGGGCCCGTCCTTGGGCACTGCGCCAGAGGGAAAATGCACATGTATATCGTATTTATCGAAGTCCTTGGGGTTGATCTTGTACTTTTGATGGTTGGCCTTCAAATAGCTCAGGGCGATCTTGGCAGATTCTTTCATCACATTGCCCAGCAGTCCTGTGAGCACGACGTTCCCCTTGCCGGGCATGCGAATAGCTTCGCAGAAGAGGATTTCGCCACCGTATTGAGTCCAGGCCAGGCCAGTAGTGATCCCGATCTCGGGTTTACGATTGGCAATCTCCAGGCTGTATTTCCGGGGGCCCAGGTAATCCTTCACGTTTGCGCTGGTGATCTGGTACTCCAGATCTGTACCCGATGCCACCTGCCTGGCAATCTTACGGAATATGGACCCGATCCGCCTCTGAAGCGTCCTGACTCCTGCTTCCCGCACGTAATATCGGATTATCTCCTGCAAGGCACTCTTATGAATCTTTATCTTTCGATCGGTAAGGCCATTTGCCTCAAGCTCTTTGGGGATGAGATACTTTTTGGCGATCTGGATCTTGTCGTTTTCCAAATAGCTGGAATACTCGATGATCTCCATCCTGTCACGCAGGGCGGAGGGGATGGTCTCCAGAGAGTTTGCCGTGGTAATAAACATCACCTCCGAAAGGTCGAAGGGCAGGTTTATATAATTATCCACAAAGCTGTTATTCTGTTCGGGATCGAGTACTTCCAACAGAGCAGAAGCAGGATCGCCTCTGAAATCGCGGCCCAGTTTATCGATCTCATCGAGCATAAAAACAGGATTGGCATAGCCCTGTCTCTTGATCTCGGAGATAATTTTACCAGGCATGGCCCCGATGTAGGTTCGGCGATGACCCCTGATCTCGGCTTCGTCATGGATGCCGCCCAGGGACATGCGGATGAATTTGCGGTTCAAAGCAGCGGCAACGGAGCGGCCGATCGAGGTCTTACCCGTTCCGGGAGGGCCCACGAAGCAGAGAATCGGCCCCTTGAGCTGTCCTTTTAGTTTCTTGACCGCTATGTACTCCAGCACGCGTTCTTTGGGCTTTTCCAGTCCATAATGATCTGCCGTGAGGGTCCGCTCGATCTTTTTGAGATCCAGCCTGTCTTTACTATACTTTTCCCATGGCAGATTTACAATCCAATCCAGATAGTTACGAATCACGCCATACTCGCTGGCTGCGGGTTGCATGGTGGAAAGTCTATCGAGCTCTTCCAGGGCAACATCCTTCACATAATCCGGGAGCTTGTTCTTTTCGATCAGTTCCCGCCATTTGAGGGTTTCGCGGCTCACTTCATCCGTCTCGCCCAGCTCGCGGCGAATCGCATCCAATTGCTCACGGAGATAGTAGCGGCGCTGATCTTCAGACATTTCGAGCTGGATATTGGAGCGGATATGGTTTTCCAGCCGCATTTGCTTGATCAGTTCGGCCAGGCAATTGTTTAGAAACTTGAAGCGTTTGTGGAGATCCAGGAGTTCCAGGATCCGCTGTCTATCATCCAAAGGCAGGTCGATATTGCCGGCTATTATATCTGCTATGCGTCCGGCCTGTTTGATATTTGACAGCCCGGTAATCATCTCTCTATTGAGGATACTGCTCTCGCTGGAAATCTTCTCCAAAAGCTCGAGAGCTATCTTTTTGTAAGCTTGAATCTCTGTATCTTCTTCTGTCTGCTCACTCAAGGTCTCGACATCGACCATGTAGTAGGGTTCCTTCTGCACAGTCTTCTGTCTCTTGATTCTCGAGGTACCCTGCAGGAGCAGACTGATGGAGCCGTCCTGATTGCGCAGCATACGCAGGATTGTGACCGAGGTACCGATCTCGTAAAGCTGCAGTTCTGCCCCATCTCTGGCTTCTTTCTCCAGGAAAAAAGCCATGGATTTGTCATTGGACAAAGCATAGTCTATCACCAGTTTCGATTCTTCATCCGAAATTACCAATGGCATCAAAAGGTAGGGAAACATCACTACCCCAGACATGTGCAATACTGGCAGAGTACGCGGTATTCGGTTGTTTTGCTCTTCCATTCTATTCTCCTGTTTATCTATAAATCATATTATTTCTATCATGTTTGGTCACATATCACCACAGGATACTCTATTAGAAAGTACATTATTTGACAAGGAAAATCTACACTATCCCATGATTATTACGGGCTTGCGAACTCTGAAAAGCGCATTATCATGTATAGAAAATCACCAAAATGAACTCAGGAGAACTGCGATGATCGATAACTCCAATCTATTCCTGGCTTTTATGCTTACCCTCTTTGCAGGCCTGTCCACTGGCATCGGCTCGCTGATGGCTTTTACTCAGAAGAAATTCAGCCCCAAGTTTTTATCTGCTGCTCTGGGCTTATCTGCCGGAGTGATGATATTTGTCTCCTTTGTCGAAATCTTTCCCAAAGCAAAGGAATCTCTTGTGGAGGTCTATGGAGAGAGTTCTGGCTATTGGTTTACCTTACTCGCCTTCTTTGTAGGGATGGGAATCATCGCCCTGATCGACTTTCTCGTACCCTCCTACGAGAACCCGCACGAGCTAAAAAACGTCAACTGCGATAAGAAGATAAAAGCTGAAATCGACCCCAAAAAACTGATGCGAATGGGTTTATTCTCGGCTATTGCTATTGCAATCCACAATTTCCCCGAGGGCCTTGCCACCTTTATGGCAGCCATGAAAGACCCTGCCCTGGGTATCAGCATCGCCATCGCCATCGCTATCCACAACATTCCGGAGGGGATCGCCGTGTCCGTCCCCATCTATTACGCTACCAAGAGCCGTAGAAAAGCTTTCGTGTATTCCTTTTTATCCGGGCTTTCCGAGCCTATCGGCGCCTTGATCGGCTACTTTCTACTACGCACTATATTGAACGAAGCTGCCTTTGGCCTCATCTTTGCAGGAGTAGCCGGCATTATGATCTACATATCTCTGGATGAGCTGCTCCCCACGGCCGAGGAGTATTCCGAACACCACATCGCAATCGGAGGTCTGATTGCTGGAATGGTCATTATGGCTGTGAGTCTGGCTCTCTTTTAGATCAAGCCTCGCTGGAGCTGCCACTTTCTGGCTGTAATAGCGTCTGGACAAATTCTTTATTTGCCCACAGGGCACAGCCACCCTTACCTTCTGAGAGCAGGGAATGATTCTCGCGAATCTTTTGCAGGAGCTTGGAAGCCAGAGCTTCTTTGATGCTGCTGAAGCTCAGATTTGTATCTGAGAATGGAGCAAAGGGACATGGCTCTACCCGTCCAGAGGGATTGATATGCAAAAAGCCCCGGCCTGCAGCCAGGCAGCCTTCAAAATAGTCTTCATCACCTGGAAGGGGAACGAACATAGCAGGATGAGAAGCTCGCAGCTCCTTTACCCGGAGATTTAGCTCTGCCTTCTGGTCATCATCCAGCACCCGATGCCCGCTTTCGGCTTGCACAGGTACGTATTCCACAAAGAAGAACAGCTTGCAACCCCCCTCGATTAGTTCTTGGATGTACTGATTGGATAGTACTGTATTGAAGTTCTCGGAGGTCACCGTAATAGAGCAACCCCAAAGTGTGTTTCTCTCGTTCAAGAGCTCCACAGCCCTCTTCACTTGATTGAAGACTCCCCTTCCGCGCCGTTCATCAGTCTCGCTCAGACCTCCCTCCAGACTCAAGACCGGTAGCAAATTTGGGTTCTTCGCAAAGAAATCTGCATATTCAGCATCGACGAGCAAGCCGTTTGAAAACACCGGAAAGAGAATGTGGTCAAACCCCGCTGCACACTGCAGTACTTCTTTACGTACGAGGGGCTCTCCACCAGCCAGGAGAACAATTGAAATGCCCAGCTCCACCGCTTCCCGGAAGATAGCAGCATAGCATTCCAGGCTCAGCTCTGCTTCATCCGTATCATGCAGGATTTTGGAATAACAGCCGGCGCAATTCAGATTGCAGCGGCGCGTAATGCTGAAAATCAGGATTGGAGGTACTTCCAGGCCGTTTTCTGCATGGCGCTTGCGTAACTGAAGAGCCTGCTTTTGATGGTAAATCGCTTTTAAATAACTGGGAAGCCGGGAGGGATTATTCGCCATTATTTTGAGGGCGATTGCGAATTTGTCGATAATCTCTTGATCCAGCTTATCTCTTTGTCTAAATATCATTTACAAAACCTCAACTTGAATTGTGTGAAAGGAATGGGCAGGACTCCACAAAGTCAAGCACTATTTTGATAGCACCTGCATCCTCTAAATACTTTCTTTTTAACCACCACGCTTTCAATAATCATGGTTCCTGGCCTGCCCGGGTCAAGCTCCGCGCCAATCTACTGCTCCTAAAAGCATGGTATATGCTCAGACCTTCATATACTTCATTGCTGCTCAAATGCCCGTCTGAGTGTATATACTGAAAGCGTCGATGCCCTATCAATGGGCGTTCATTGGATCTTCGCTGCTGCTTCGCCTCAGGTTCGGCTCGTCTTCCCCTCGAGATCGCCTCGAGTGCTCGAGGCGATCTCGAGGCGATCTTGAGGGGAAGACGAGGCAAAGTATCTATGAAAGCATCAGTATAATCTGCCATTCCGCTCACCGAAATCTGCAAGTCATATACATTCAACATTAGAGTGTTAGAAAGATATGCTTAATGTGGAATGGGTTACTTACAAGAAACAGATGTAGATATCCGGTATCTTTGCTTGAAGCTGCTTCTCGCAGTTCATGATGTCATTGATCAGCATGACGTATGCTTCGGATTGGGATATTCCACAATCATCGACATTGCGACCGATACCAATAGTCAGCTTGCCTGCAGTGCAGCGGTATGGCTTTAGCCTCAGACCAACACGAGCGACAAGCTGCTCTTTGATTCTATCCATCAGTTTCGCTTCCATTTATGCTCCTTGAACTTACTGGATCATCGATCCGGAGCAATGAAAGCACTACCCTGTATTCTCACAAACAAGGATGCATAAGGATGCGACAGATTTTGGGGTTGACAGATATCATCTTTACAATTCCTTGTGGAAAATACAAATCTGGCTGTGAGGCATCAATGAAACAGATAATTGAAGACATCCAAGGTTTATTGAAGGATGGCACGTTTAAGGATGAACAGCATGTTCGCTTTTCTCTTGTGGGCAGGATATGCCAGGCACTGGGATGGAATATCTGGAACCCGGCTGAGTTTTACACCGAGTACAATGTGAAAAAGTACCCTCCTCAGGAGATAAGCTCCGATCTACGAGGTCGGGTGGATGTAGCACTCATCCTGAGTGAGAAACGAAATGACCTCGCTGAAGTTTTCATTGAGGTGAAAACACCAGGTAAATTACAATCCGAGCTTACATCGGGGGAAATACAACTGCAGAAATACAACTTTTGGGATAAATCTGCGATCAGTATCCTGACAGATGGCATAGTCTGGAGATTCTACCTTCCTTCCATTGGTGGGTCTTTTGATGGGACACTATTCAATGAAATCAATATCTTGAAAGACGATCCTATCACCATTGTGCATGTGTTTGAGCGCATCCTGAAAAGAGATAATTTTCGGAAAAAAGCCCTACAGATAGCAGAAGATATGCATGAAGAACTAAGAATGATCAATATCATTAATAGTGTCAAAATTGAAGCGGAGCAGATTGCAACCAAAACAGGAATGTCAGCTTATTTGATCGCTAAGCAACTCTTGTTAACAAAGCATAGAGAGGATTTTGAGATAACAGAAATTGAAGCCCTTTGGCATAGGTCGGTTCCAGGGGCGGACGGGGATGGCGACAATACTCATCCAGACGTAGATTTTGATCTGGATCACGATTTCAGATTCAAAAAGCTCAAGAGAGCGAAAATACTAGACCAATGGTATCCAGTTACCGCTTGGTGGCAGCTTAAGAAAACACTGTACCTGAACCTGCAAGCTAAACTCATAGGGCTCAACCTGGGAAAAGGCGCAGGTATTTCCCAGGATAAGACAATCTATGCAAACCCTATCACTTTGGCAGATGAATACTACTGCGAGGGACATGGAAGCTCGTCTTCCATCCTTGGTCATTGTGAGACCATACTCAAAGCATTGGATATAGACTATAAATCTGCTGTGCGAATAGAACTTCACAAATAATCGGAGGAATCTTGAGCCAATCACATTCACAAATCGCATCTTTCATCTGGAGCATCTGCAACCTCCTTCGGGGACCATATAAACGTAACGAATACCGCAAAGTCATCCTGCCTTTCACCGTGCTCAGGCGCTTTGATTGCATTCTGGCACCCACTAAAGCCCGGGTGCTGGCCGAGTTGCCTCATCTCTATGGCAAGTCGGACAATATCGTCAACGAAAGCTTGATCAGGATCACAGGTGTTCCTTTCTACAATAAATCCCGCCTGGACATGAAGAAACTGCTGGATGATCCCGATAGCATCGCCATCAACCTGCAGAGCTACATAAACGACTTCTCGCCAAACGTTCAAAAGATAATCGAATACTTTGCCTTCTCGGAGCAGATCGCCCGTCTGCAGGAAGCCAATTTGCTCTATCTGATAATCAAAGACTTCGTGGACGACAAGCTCGATCTCAGCCCCCAGGCTGTGGATAATACGCAGATGGGCCTGGTCTTTGAAGAGCTCATCCGCATCGGAGCAGAGCAATCCAATGAAGAAGCCGGAGAGCACTTCACTCCCCGGGAAGTGATCAAACTGATGGTAAACCTGCTGCTCAGTCCCGAGGCAGACCTTGCCAAAAGCCACGTAGTGAAGACCATCTTTGATCCTGCCTGCGGAACCGGAGGCATGCTCACTGCCGCTGAAACCTATATCAAAGAGCTAAATCGGGATGCCAAACCGCACATGTATGGGCAAGACTGGAACAAGGAATCCTATGCCGTATGCTGCTCGGATATGCTGATCAAGGGAGAGGATGCCACCATCCACTATGGCTGCTCATTTGAAGACGATGGCTTTACCGCAAACAGATTTGACTATATGCTGGCCAATCCTCCTTTTGGAGTGGAATGGAAAAAGCAGCAAGACACAATAACGAAAGAGCATTCAAAATTAGGATTTAGCGGACGCTTTGGGGCCGGACTACCCCGCATCAATGATGGCTCCCTGCTGTTTCTACAGCACATGATCTCCAAAATGCGCACACCTGAGGAAGGCGGCAGCAGAATCGGCATCGTATTCAATGGCTCCCCGCTCTTTACCGGTGATGCCGGAAGTGGTGAATCCAATATACGCAGATGGATCATCGAAAACGACTGGCTGGAAGCGATCATCGCTATGCCCGATCAGCTTTTTTACAATACCGGCATCAGCACCTATATCTGGATCATCACCAATAAGAAGGAAACTCACCGCAAGGGCAAGATTCAGCTTATAGATGCCCGCCAGTTTTATCATAAAATGCGCAAGAGCCTGGGCAACAAACGCAATGTTATCGGCGATGGTGATGACAATCGCTTTGATCATATCGATCTGATCACCCGGATTCATAGCGACTTCGTCCACGATCAGGAACTGCAGTTTACCTGCAATGGTGAGACTAAAACCGCGGTGGTGAGCAAGATCTTTGATAATCTGGACTTCGGCTACAGCAAGATAGTGGTAGAGCGTCCCTTGCGCCTGAACTTTCAGGCATCAGCGGAGCGCATAGCCCGGCTGTACAATATCACAGCCTTTGCCAAACTCGCCGAAAGTAAAAAGAAAGACCCCTCGGAAAAGCTAAAAGAGATTGAGGCCGGTAAGACACTGCAAGAAAAAAAAGTTGCTGCCCTGAAGGATATGGATGAGACCCTATTCCGGAACCGGGAGCAATTCCCAAAAGTGCTCAAACAAGCTCTCGCAAAGCACCGCCTCTCCCTGCCCTCTCCCCTGCTCAAAGCCATCCAGGAAGCCCTCAGCGAAAGAGAAGAAAGCGCAGACATCTGCCTTGGCGCCAAAGGCAGGCCGGAAGCGGATAGCGAGCTGCGGGATACAGAAAACGTGCCCCTGAAAGAGGACATTGAGGCATACTTCCAAAGAGAAGTGCTGCCCCACGTGCCCGATGCCTGGATCGACCACAGCAAGACCAGGATCGGCTATGAAATCCCGCTTAACCGCCATTTCTATGTCTATCAGCCACCCCGCC
>CAZZCS010000054.1:0-16315 GCA_964652645.1 uncultured Candidatus Cloacimonadota bacterium
TCTCTTCTGACAGCATTGGTAATGGTTTAGACTATCTCATGATCACCATTGACGGTGGATCTACCCAAATATTTCATAGAGCAAAATAACTCGGAGCTTGCTGTGGCGATATCATATGATTGGAGAGTAGTAGCTCCGACTGGCTGAAAAATAAAGGCAATATGGATCCTTGAAACATGCATGTGTAATTATTGAGCCTAGCCCTCTGCCTTCATGGCTTATGCAATACGGGTTTAGTGCTCTCTCTCCCGCGTCCTGTAAGTATATATAGAGGGACTTTTTTCTGAGGTAACAAAAACGGCCGGGGTTGCACCGGCCGAAGATAGTATAAATCGCTGATAACAGCTTATTTTACATGGAAATTATCCAGGAACTGCTGTAAGATTGCGGCTCTGGAGGGGTGACGCAGTTTTTTGAGGGCTTTATCCTCGATCTGGCGGATTCGTTCACGAGTCACCTGGAAGATGTTTCCCACTTCCTCGAGGGTACGGTGGTAGCCATCGTCGATCCCAAAGCGCAATCTGATCACGCGTTCCTCACGGGTAGTGAGGGTCTTCAGGACTTCATCCACCTGTTTTTTGAGGAGGCTGCGTTCGGCCAGGCGTTCGGGCGAGATGATGGTTCTATCCTCGATAAAGTCTCCCAGGATGCTGTCTTCGCTGTCGTGGCCGATTGGTTTATCGAGCGAGACCGGCTCTTTGGAGATGGAGAGGATGTTTTTGATCTTTTCCACCGGCATATCCAGTACATCTGCAATCTCTTCGGGGTAGGGGTCGCGGCCCAGCTTTTGCATGAGACGTCTGCTCGTACGGTTGATCTTATTTATGGATTCGATCATGTGCACAGGGATGCGGATGGTGCGGGCCTGATCGGCAATAGCGCGGGTGATGGCTTGCCTGATCCACCAGGTGGCATAGGTGCTAAATTTGTAGCCTTTGCGATAGTCATATTTTTCCACAGCTCGCATGAGGCCAGTATTGCCTTCCTGGATCAGATCGAGGAATTCGAGGCCGCGGTTGTTATAACGCTTTGCGATGCTGATCACGAGACGGACGTTTGCCTCGATCATCTCGTTTTGAGCTTTCTCTTTGTTGCGTTCTGCCCGGTCAATTTCGCGCAGGAGGAAGACGAGTTCGTTACCCGTCATCTTCGTTTCGAGCTCTACCCTGCGGATCTTACGACGGGCGTTTTTGATCTTGCGGAGGGTCTCGATAAAGACATTGGGGTCCATCTTGGTTTCGACCTGTACTTCGGTAAAATCCTCGTCGGACTTCTTGGCTCTGCGGCCATAGGTGCAGATCTCATCGATGGTATAACGTTTGATCCTGGTGAGTTCAGTGATGCTGGTGTGGCTCTCTTCGATGCGCTCTACCAGGCTGCGGATGCGGTACACCATGCGCTTGATCAGCTTGTCGTTATAGCTGAGAATGCCAAAGGTGGCGATCAATCTGTTGCGCAGATCATCGATCTCTTCCTGGCGGTTTGCAGTGCCGGTATCATCAAAATCGCAGTTATCGAGGATTTCACCTATACGCTCGAAGGTATCTTCGTTTTCTTTGAGGAGTTCCCGGAATTTATCGATAATCTTGACGTCCTGGTTTTTATCGATCCAAGTGCCGATATCGACCTTGAAGATCTGATCGAGGCGTACTCTTCGCTCGCGGTAACGATGCAGGAAGTTGTACATTTCCCGGAGGGTAGAACCTGCCTTGAAGACGTTTTGGTTTATCATCTTCTGATAGGTCTCGATCTTTTTGGCCACGCGAACTTCGCCTTCGCGATCCAAAAGGGGAACTCTCCCCATTTCCTTAAGGTACATACGGACGGGATCGTCGTAGTAACGCCTGGTCTTAAACTTTTTGGGAGGGGCAGCTTTCTTGATGCCAGAGCCGCCTTTTATTACCCGCTTCTCGGTCTCGTCGATTATCTCAATTCCATCCTGACCCAGATCGAAAATGATATCATCCACTTTATCGAGGAAGAAGGGGCTGCTGGGCAGTATTTCGTTAATTTGTTTGAACGTGATGTAGCCGGTCTCCTTGCCGAGTTCGACCAGCTTTTTCAGACATTCATTATAAGTAATCATCAATGCTCCTTGTCTGTGATCCTTGCATCATCTGCTCCGGATACAAAACACAACGCTTAGTGAATCAGACGTTTCACTACTCTCTTTGTCATCTGGCGATAGGTCTGGGAAAGCTCTGTCTTGCGTTTGAAAAGCTCCATATTTTGCGGCTCTTTGTTTATCATCCTGTCAATGTCATCCAGTTCCCGCTGGATCTTGCGGATTTTTACCTGTTTCAAGGTTTCTTCAAAGCGCATCTTGGGCAATTCTTCAAACATCAGATCTGCCAAACCCTCTCTTAGTCGGGGATTCTCCAGACTGTCCAACAGCGAAGAGGGCTCGATTTGCTCTTCCTGCTGGATCATCGTTTTCAAAAATTTATATAACTCTTTGTATGTCTTACTATCAAAGTAATCTTCATTTACCTCTGATGCAAGTAATTTTAAGCTTTCTTTTTCTTTCATAGCCAAAACGAGGAGATGACGCTCCTCGATATTGTCGTTCAGATTTGTCTCCACCACTTGGGGAGTGGCTGGTGTATAGGAGCGTGAACCCGTTTGCCGGAGCTTGCCATTGAGGGCGTTTTCACTGATCTTGAAAGCTTCGGAG
The DNA here is from genome assembly GCA_964652645.1 of uncultured Candidatus Cloacimonadota bacterium. Classification (GTDB taxonomy): domain Bacteria; phylum Cloacimonadota; class Cloacimonadia; order Cloacimonadales; family Cloacimonadaceae; genus CAZZCS01. The sequence continues at coordinate 2,675 of CAZZCS010000054.1, forward strand.
ACATCCCGAATCAGCAGTTCTTTGCGGATCGGATCCTGCACGGGGCGAAGGGCGTCCAGCAATCTCTCGATTCTTTCTGTGATCGGGGTTTCCGGGTCACTGGCTTCGGCGTAGTATTGGATCAGAGGCCTGGCTTCGTCGATCAGGTCCTGAAGGGCAGCCTTGCCATGCTCCAGAATATAGGTGTCCGGATCGTGCTTTTCTGGCAGATGGACGATGTATGGGGCCAGCCCCTTGCTGAGGCAGAGCAGAGCCGCTCTTACGGCTGCTTTCTGGCCGGACTTATCTCCATCATAGAGCATATAGACCTTGTCGCAGTAGCGCGCCAGGAGGTAGATCTGATCTTCGGTAAGGGCAGTGCCAAGGGAGGCTACGGAATTTGTAAAGCCCACCTCAAACAAACGCAAGAAATCAAAATAGCCTTCGCAGACGAGGACGCTTCTGGCTTTGCCGATGTCGTATTTGGTTTTGAAGAGGCCATAGAGCTCTTTCCCTTTGGTATATAGCTCTGTGCCGGGCGAATTGATGTACTTGCCTGCCTCGGTCTTGGCGCTTAGGATTCTGCCTCCAAAAGCGATAGCTTCTCCGATGTTGTTGTGGATCGGGAACATGAGGCGGTCCCGGAAGATATCGACAAGGTTGCCCTGGTAATTGCCAAAGAGGCCGGATTCCTTGAGCAGACCTACGTTTATGCCTTCTTTCATCAGATGGTTCAGGAGGCCTTTCTCGCTGTTCAGGGCATAACCTAGCTGGAGCTGTTTGGCTGTTTCGGGGCTGAAACTACGTTTTTTGAGATAATCAAGCACGTTTTGGCCGTGGGCAAAGAGATTCTCGCTATAATATTCCCCGGCCAGCTTGTAGGCCGTGAGCAGGAGGTCACGCTTGGTGGATACGACCTTGGTCTGTTCATATTGGGGTAGTACGATTCCGGCACGCTGAGCCAGTTTCTTCACAGCTTCCATAAAGCTGAGCTTTTCGTATTCCTGCACGAAACTAAAGACGTTTCCGGCTTTGCCGCAGACGAAACACTTGAAGATTTGCTTGGGCTGGCTCACGTGCATGGAGGGATTGGTGTCGTTGTGAAAGGGACAGATGCCCTTGAAATTTGATCCTGAGCGCTTCAGGGGGATGTAGCCGGAGATCACATCCACGATGTCGTTTGCCTGTCTGACTTGATCTATGATACTATTATCCACGGCTTCCTGCTACACATTGGCGATGGTTACGCCACTTCCGCCCAGGGCTGGGGGAGGGGTCGAGATGGAGATTACCTGTTTCTTGCGACCAAGGTAGTCCCGTACTTTGGTGCGAAGAGCGCCTGTTCCTTTGCCGTGCACGATCCTGAGACTGTGGATGCCGGCGACTATGGCTTCGTCAATTGCTTCGTCGATAATCGGTTGGGCTTCATCGAAGGTGAGGCCCAGGAGTTTGATCTCTCTGCGAGCCAGGTTGCTGCTGATTCTGGCTTTGGTGAGGGGGATGAAATCCTCTTTGGGCTTCTGTTTTGAGGCATAAATATTCTCGGTGTGCGTCTTGAAGCTGATCCCGTTCATATCCACGAGCACTTCTCCGTCTTTGACGCTCAAGACCACGGCATCAGCCTCGAAATCAGCGAGCCAGACCTTATCTCCGGGACGGGGATCCCTGGCTACATCGCGGTTTTGAGGAGCAAGCTGGCGCAGGGTCTGGGTGATCTCTTTTTGTTTATCCTGGAGCTTGTTCAATCTGCTTTCGCTGTGATGTTTCCGCTCTTCTTTGTCCAGGGAGCGGATCTCGTTCAGCTCGGCTGTATAGGCCTTTTGCAGGGCGATGAGTTCCTGTTGCTGCTCTTTGAGAAACTGTTGTTTGCGGCTCTTGAGTTCTTTTTCAAACTCGGCGTTTTTGGTGTTCAGCTCATCTATTCTGGCCTGGAGGTTGCGATTTTTCAGCTCGTATTCATAGTGCTCGCGGGCCAGTTTCTTCTTCTCGGCTTGCATGGTTTTGAGGAGCTCGACAAATTCGATGCTCTGGCTGCCACAAAGCTCCTTGGCACGGCTGATGAGGCTATCATCCAGACCCAAGGCAGAGGCCACTTCGATGGCAAAGCTATCTCCGGGGAAGCCCGGGACAAATTTGTAGGTAGGGGTAAGGGCTTTGAGGTCAAATTGCATCGAGGCATTGATGCAGTTATCCGTTTGTTCGGCAAAGACTTTGAGGGCAGTGTAGTGGGTCGTGACGATGCCTTTGGCACCGGATTCGCTAAAACGTTCCAGAATCACCTGAGCTAGAGCGGAGCCCTGCTGGGGATCCGTAGCTGCCCCGATCTCGTCGATCAGGATCAGGCTGTTGGGATCGCAGTGCTTTAGCATCCTACCGATTTTGTCCAGATGGGAAGAGAAGGTGCTGAGAGCGTTCTCGATCGATTGATCGTCGCCGATATCGGCAAAGACACCGGAAAATATTCCGATTCTGGATTGATCCGATAGCGGCACCGGGATTCCGGAAAGAGCCATCAGAGTGATCAACCCCACGGATTTGAGGAGAACCGTCTTGCCGCCGGTATTGGGGCCGCTGAGCACCAGAAGATTGTAGTCCACCCCCAAGTTGAGATCGTAGGGGATCACCTTGTGGATGTCCTGGAGTTTAAGGATCAACAGGGGATGCCTGGCCGCTACCAGTTCCAGGCAGGGTTCAGTGCTGATCTGCGGGACTCTGGCAGCCAGGGCAAGCCCCAGCTTTCCAATGGCAAAGCGCATATCCAGTTCACCCAGCAGAACTGTGTTTGAGATAATCTGGGCAGAAAAAGCACGTATCTCGGCAGTGTAATTTAGAAAGATGCGATAGATCTCGTTCTTCTCTTCCTGACGCAGGAGTTGGAGTTCGTTGGAGAGGGGAACCACGCTTTCGGGCTCGATAAAGACGGTTGATTTGGTGGCGGATTTGCTTTGGACAATGCCTCTTACGTAGGGCGCGGCGCTTTCCTTGATGGGGATTACATAACGGTCGTTGCGCTGGGTGACAAACTTGTCCTGAAGGTAATTGCTCATTTGCGCATCTTGCAAGAGGTTTTGCATCGTTCTGGAGATCCTGGCCTGCAGGGAGCTCATTTGTCTGCGGATTTGCTGGAGTTCGGGCGATGCGCCATCCAGGACGTTGCCCTCAAAATCGAAGATCCGGTTGAAGCGGGCAGCGATTTCGGGAAGTTTGTGCAGCTTTGTGAGGAGCTTGTAAAGCAGGTGATAGTCTTTCAGTTCATTGCTTGCCGTGTGGATCTGATTGGCGCAGGCAACGTTGTAATACACATTGCGAAACTCTTCAAAGCCAAAGACTGCTCCTTTCTCTTCCTCAAAAAGAAGGCGAATGTCCACAATCTCGGCAAAGGAAAATTGAACGCCATGCTCTGTACAGACCTGGATCTCGTGGTTTAGATTGAGGTTTCGCTCGATCGCGCTCTTATCCTGCAGAGGCTGGATAGATCGGCACTGATCCTGCCCCAGCAGGCTGTGACACCTCTGGGCGATCTGCCGCCTGATCTTTTCGTATTCGAGATCCTGGTAGTATTGATGCATTTATTGCTTATCTGTGCTCAGAATCTTCTGCGTTTCGGCGGTAGCCCGTTCCTGCAGATACTCCACCAGACGGTCTTGAGCTTTGAGTTTGAAGGTGCCAATGAGCTCTTCTTTGGCTACGATTACTCCGCTATACACGCGGTGTTTTTCAGAATCTGCCAGTTTTTCAGAGAAGGAGGGGAAATAATCGATCATGACGGAGACGATGATCACAAAGATGAGACCTGCGATCAAACCGAAAAGCCCGCCCAGAGCGTGATTTAGAAAGGAAAGATGCATGTATCCCAGCAATCGCTCTATGGCAAAGATTACCAATTGAACCAAGACGAGGATCACGATGATGATCAGAAAAATGGCCGCAATATTAGCCAGAAGCGGGGCCGTATTGAGCTTTGCCATGAGCCCATAACGGACGGCTGGATAAAAATGGCTGATCAGAAAGAAGGAAAAGATGATCGCGGCAAGATGGATCAATGCGCCTACTATCCCCATCCTGAGGCAGTATACAATGCAGAGCACAAGAAAAACTAAGATTGACCAATCGAAGATACCCATATATTACTCCTCTAAATCGCTGTTACAAACGCAGAACTGCGCTGAAAAAGGTTTATTGCCCACGGCAGATCAATGCTAACTGAGTTCCTGTTTTACAGTGATACTCAGTTGCTTGCCATCTACCCTGATTCCGTACTTTTCTTTGATGGCAGAGATCACTCTGCCCATGTCCTTCATGCTGCTAGCCTCAAGCTCTGTGATGGTGGCCTTTACCGTCTCAAGCAGCTCTGCCTCTGAAAGCGGAGCAGGCAGATAAGCCTTGAGGATGCTGATTTCCTGCTCTTCGGCTGTTGCCAGATCCTCGCGCCCTCCCTCGCGGTACATCTCCATGGATTGGGTGCGAGACTTGATCGATTTTTGGATAATCTCCAAAATCTCGTCCTCTTCAAGGGCACGCATCAGCTCCACTTCCCGATTTTTTATATCGGTCTTGAGCATACGGATTACCATCATGCGCTTTGTGTCTTTGGCGAGCATGGCAGCTTTGAGATCGTTATCGAGCTGTTTCATAGCAAAAAAAGAAAAGGAGCACTCCTGCGAGCGCTCCGAATGCTTGCTTATTTCATGAAGCGCTGCATACGACGCTGAGCTTTCAGCATCTTGCGACGGGCTGCATTCTCTTCGCGTTTTTTCTTAACGCTGGGCTTCTCGTAAGCCTGATGCTTTTTTATTTCAGAAAGGATCGAAGCTTTCTCGCATTTCTTTTTGAAGCGTTTGAGCAGAATGTCAAAAGGTTCATTGTCCCGAGCTGTTACTGTAGGCAAAAAAATCACCACCTTCATACTTAATTTAACGAGCTACAAGAATTTAGAAGCTGTCATTTTGTCAAGTGCGAATTTTAGCTGAAGGCTTTTTCAGATTTGAAGCACCTCTCCCGGGCTCATTATCAGGCATTTCTTGCCCAGCGCTTCTACTTTGGCCTGGAAAACCAAAGGATCTGCCTGGATCAGTTCGAAGGTGTTATAGTGCATGGGGATGGCGATGGAGGCGTTTGCCAGTTCCACTGCCCGGGCTGCATCCTCTATATCCATGGTGTAGTTACCACCGATGGGGACGAGCATATAATCGATGCGATTCATCTCGCCGATCAGCTTCATGTCGTAAAAGATGCCCGTATCGCCGGTATGATAGATGCACTTGCCATCGATGAAGAGCAGGATCCCTGCTGCCAGGCCAGCGTACACACCGTCGGGAGTCACGCTGCCATGCTGGGCGATGGTGAGCTTGAGCTTGCCAAAGCCAAACACGTGGGAACCACCTATGTGCATGCCATGAGCTTTCAAGCCTTTGCCGCGCAGGTAATTGGCCAGTTCTGAGACGGCAATGCAGAGGGCATCAGCCTGCTTGGCAATCTTGATGGTATCTCCGATGTGGTCGCCATGTCCGTGGGTCAGCACGATATAATCTGGCTTCAATAGCTCCGCTTTGGTGCTTGCCAGAGGGTTCTTGTCCAAATAAGGGTCGATCAATACCGAAGCTCCACAATCGGCTTCTATCATAAAGGCAGAATGACCATAGTAATGTATCGTCATCTTTTCCTCCTTCTTTTACAGGCCAATAATGCAGGGGGGAGCATCAGCCGTCAAGGACAAATGCAAAGCAGAGGAGTTTCCTGAACGCTGCTCAGAGATTTCGCTTGACGATTATCAAATATCATAGATCAAAGCACTTTACGCTGTTTTCTGTGATTAATGAGAGCTCATGCCACCTTGGAGCTGGCAGCTCAGATGTCTTGACCCCACTACAGAAAGCACTTTTACCACGAAATTGATTAGAAGGAGTATATATGCAAACCACACATGAAGCGCTGCAAAAACTGGCCGATAAAGAGGCGAAAATCCTCCAGATGGGTGGTGAAGCAGCCGTTCAAAAACAGCATAGCGGAGGCAAGCTATCCGCTCGTGAGCGTTTGGACCTGCTCTTTGATCGGGGCACCTTCCGCGAGCTGGATATGTTCGTGCAGCACCGTTGCGACAATTTTGGCATGGAAAAGATTGAGATTCCATCCGATGGTGTGATCACGGGGCATGGCCTGATCAACGGACGTCCCGCCTTTGCCTTCTCTCAGGATTTCACCTCCAGGGGTGGAAGCTTGGGCGAGATGCACGCTGCCAAGATCTGCAAGGTGATGGATATGGGACTCAAATCTGGCGTTCCAGTGATCGGGATTAACGATTCTGGCGGAGCCCGGATCCAGGAAGGCGTCGATGCCCTCCGCGGTTATGGCGATATTTTCTTTCGCAATTCCCGGGCCAGCGGTGTCATTCCGCAGGTGACGGCTATTATGGGGCCCTGTGCGGGTGGTGCAGTTTACTCTCCTGCCATGACGGATTTTGTCTTCATGGTAAAAAACACCAGCTTTATGTTTATCACCGGGCCAGACGTGATTCGGGCCGTGACCGGTGAAGAGACCACTCAGGAAGAGCTGGGCGGAGCGATGTCTCACAACGCCAAGAGCGGTAATGCCCACTTTGCCTGTGAGAGCGATGCCGATGCCATCGAGCAGATCAAAACCCTGCTGAGCTATCTGCCTTCAAACAATATGGAAGATCCTCCCCGGATTGAGACTGGTGACGATCCCTGGCGTATCTGCCCGGAATTGGATACCATCATCCCCGATAACCCCAGAATGAGCTACGACATGCGAGATGTAATCCACAGTATCGTGGATAATGGAACCTTCTTTGAGCCGCATGAATACTATGCTCAAAACATCCTGGTGGGCTTTGCCAGACTCAATGGACGCGTGGTCGGCATCATCGCCAATCAGCCCACTGTTTTGGCCGGATGCCTCGATATCGATGCGTCGGACAAGGCTTCCCGCTTTATCCGCTTCTGCGATTCTTTCAACATTCCGCTGCTCACGATGGTGGACGTCCCAGGTTACCTGCCGGGAACCCATCAGGAGTGGAACGGCATTATCCGCCACGGGGCGAAGCTTCTGTGGTGCTATTCCGAAGCGACTGTGCCAAAGCTGACCGTCGTGACTCGCAAAAACTATGGTGGATCCTATATCGCCATGAGCAGCAGACACCTGGGTGCAGACATGGTCTTTGCCTGGCCTTCATCCGAGATTGCCGTGATGGGTGCTCAGGGCGCAGCCAATGTCATCTTCCGCAAAGAGATCAACGCTGCCGAGGATAAGAATGCCAAGCGTGCCGAGATGATCGGGATCTACGAAGAACAGTTCAACAATCCCTATGCAGCAGCTTCCAGAGGCTATGTCGATGCTGTGATCCGTCCCTCCGAGACGCGTAAACGCCTGATCGATGCCTTGGAAATCCTTTCTACCAAGAGCGAAAGCCTGCCTCCCAAAAAGCACGGAAACATCCCACTCTAAGAGGCACTGAGATGGATAAAAAACAAATCGCAGCAATCTCCGGCGTGATCGCCCTGCTCAATAGCGAAGCGACCACCTCATATATCGAGCCCGTGGTGGCGGCCATACCCAGCCCCTGGTCGTCCAATGGCAGACAGCAAACGATGATTTATCGTGATATAACCCAAAGAAGAATAATTAAAAGAACCAGATAAAAGGAGCAAACATGGATAAACACGGCGTATTGGAAATGACGACGATGCAGTACGAGCCCGGTCGTCCGGCGGCCGCAAATCCGATCAAGATCCAGGATCTCAGTTTCCGCGATGGGCACCAATCTCTCTTTGCCACCCGCGGTAGAACCGAAGACATGCTTCCCGTGGCGGAAATGATGGATGAAGTAGGCTTTTACTCCATGGAAATGTGGGGTGGAGCAACCTTCGACACCATGCACCGCTATCTCGGCGAAGACCCATGGGAACGCATTCGCACCCTCAAAAAATACCTCAAGAAAACCCCATTTTCGATGCTGCTTCGCGGCCAGAATCTGGTGGGCTATCAGAATTATGCCGATGACGTCGTAGAGGCCTTTGTCCAACGCGCCTCTGATAACGGCATCGATATCTTTAGAATCTTCGACGCTTTGAACGACTTTCGCAATTTTGAGACAGCCGTCAAGATCGTGAAAAAGAACGGCAAACACTTCCAGGGCACCATCTGTTACTCACTCACAGAGCAACGCATGGGCGGCGACATTTACAACACAGATTACTACGTGAACAAAGCCCGCCAACTGGTAGAAATGGGCGCAGACACCATCTGCATCAAGGATATGGCCGGTCTGGTCGCCCCTTATGACGCCTACAACCTCGTAAGAGCTCTCAAAGCTGCCGTGAAAGTCCCCATCCACTTGCATACCCACTTCACCTCCGGTATGGGAGATCTGGCCTTGCTCAAGGCGATAGAAGCCGGAGTGGACATCATCGATACCTGCATGGCTCCCTATGCCTATAGAACCTCTCATTCCGCGGTGGAGCCCCTTGTGATCACCCTTTTGGGCACAAATCGCGATACTGGTTTTGACATCAAACTGCTCAATAAAATCGGTAAAGAAATGGAAAAAGTCATTCCCAAATACCAGCAGTTTGCCGATAACACAAAGTTCTCCATCATCGATACAGACGTGATAATCCACCAGACTCCGGGCGGAATGCTCTCCAATCTGGTAAATCAACTGCGTCAGATGGATGCTTTGGATCGTTTGGACGACGTTTTTGCCGAGATCCCCAAAGTTCGTAAAGAGCTCGGCCAGATCCCACTCGTCACCCCCACCAGCCAGATCGTTGGTATCCAAGCCGTCAATAACGCTCTTTTTGACACCAAAGATGGCGAGTATGCCCGCATCACAGAGCAGGTAAAAGACCTCTGCTACGGGCTTTATGGCAAAACCACCCTACCCATCGATCCAGAAGTACAAAAGAAAGCTCTGGTCGGCTATCCCCGTGGCGAAAAGCCCATCACATCCCGCCCTGGAGACGTTCTGGAACCTGCCATGGCCAAGCTTCATGAAGAAATCAAAGACCTGGCCAAAGATCTGGACGACGAGCTCATAGTAGCTCTCTATCCCCTCACCGGGAAGAAATTCCTGCGCATCAAATACGGCAAGGAAGCTATGCCGGAAGATATGAAAGCGATTTCCCTGGAATCCGTAAAGAAAATGGAAGAACTGGCCGCCAAAGCCAAAGCTGGCAAGCTCGTGGAGAAACAAGAGAAGGAAGCCCCCGCCAAAGCCGAAGGCATGAGGCAATTTGACGTCTTTGTGGACGACGATTACTTCCTGGTCGAAGTCAACGAAAAGGGAGGAACTCCCCGCATCGTTACTCAGCAGCCTGCGCCCAAGCCTGCTCCTGTCCAACAGGCAGCTCCGGCTCCCACGCCTGCCCCTGTAAAAGCAGCACCAGCCCCCGCTCCTGTGGTTTCAGCAGAAGGCGGTACCCCGATCAGCGCTCCCATGCCCGGCATGCTGGTTCGCTACGAGAAAAAGGTAGGCGATAGCATCAAGATCGGTGAAACCGTTCTGGTGTTGGAAGCTATGAAAATGTACAATAATATTCCTTCACCAGTGGCAGGAAAGATCGCCTCATTGCCGCTGAGTGCAGGTGATACAGTGGCCAAGAGCCAGGTTCTTGCCGTCATCACACCCGAATAAAGGGAGGATTTATCATGCAAGTTAAAAGTCAAATAATGGATAAGGCCCAGATGGAACGTAGTATCCATCGTATGGCCCACGAGATTCTGGAACAGAACCGCGGTCTGGGAAAGATCCGCCTCGTCGGGATCAGAAGCCGGGGCGTGCCTCTGGCAGAGAGACTCTCAAACTATCTGAAGCTGATCGAAAACCAGGAAATCCCGGTCGGAATTTTGGATATTACCCTGTATAGGGACGACCTCTCTACGATCTCGCATCAGCCAGTAATCAAGGGCTCTCAGCTCGATTTTGACATCGAAGATTCTGTCATTGTGCTCGTTGACGATGTGCTCTATACTGGCAGAACCGTGCGTGCGGCCATTGATGCCTTGCTCGATTTTGGCCGCCCTCAGCAGATCCAACTTGCCGTACTGATCGATAGGGGACATCGCGAGCTGCCAGTCAAGGCCGATTACGTGGGCAAGAACGTTCCCACCTCCAAAGATGAAATCATCAAAGTAGAATTTGAGGAAACCGATGGCGACGACTCCGTCAAAATCGTTCTGGTCTAAATTTCAGAACAGATGGACGCAGACTGGCTCGCTGGTCTGCGTCGGTCTGGATTCTGATATTGCCCAGCTTCCCCAGTCTGTTTTGAACGCTGCCAATCCCATCCGGGAGTTCAATCTGCGCATTATTGATGCCACCATAGATTATACTGCGGCCTACAAGCCCAATCTGGCCTTCTATCTCAAAGATGGACTTCGGGGCATGGAGGCGTTGTACGAAACGATTGAGTATATCCCCAGCGATGTTCCGGTGATTATCGATTGCAAGGTCGGGGATATCGGCAATACGATGGATGCCTACGTGGCGTCTTTCTTTGAGAATTTCTCTACCGATGCGATCACTATCAACCCCCTGATGGGTAACGATGTGATCACCTCCCTGCTGAAGAATCCCATCGCCTATGGCTTTGTCCTGAACCTCACTTCCAATCCCTCCGCTGCAGATTTCCTGATGCAGGACGGGCTTTCGGACAGGATAGCCAGCCTGATCATGAGCCATCCCAAGGAACAACTGGGAGCCGTGGTGGGGGCTACTCAGACCGATGATCTCAGCCGCATGCGCAGTCTTCTGCCGGATCGGATCTTTCTGATCCCCGGAATCGGTGCCCAGGGTGGAGATCTGGAAGCTGTAATCCAGAAAGCCATAAGCAGCAAGGAAGAGCCAAACATTCTGATCAACTCTTCCAGAGGAATCATCTTCAAGGATAAGAGCGAGAGCTTTGCTGAAACTGCCGGCCTGGAAGCCAAAAAGCTCAAGGACAGCATCAGCAATTTATTGCAAGTATAAACTATCTTAAGTTTGTAAGTTAAGCCCGTAGTGGGGAGTCAAAACCCAGCTACGGGCTTTTTTCATATTTAAACTTCAATCCGATATTCAGGTTTGTGATGGAGGCTTTGATGCCCAAATCCCAATCTATATAAAGCTGGAGATCCTCATTCAGGTCATACTGGTAGCCAACCCCCGCCGTAAGATGCGGTAACAGGGTAGAGCTGTATTTCTGTGGTTTATCCGAATTACCTCCCCCCAAATCCCCAAAAAGTGCCTTCGTTTCCAGATAATCCAATCCAATCCGGGAGAGGAGATACCAGTTTTGGTTCTGAAAGTACCTGGTCTCATGATTGATGCCAGCGAACCATAAGGAGCCGCGCTTGTAGTAGATCGCATTGGTATAATACTCCCGATTTGGATTCTTTTCGTTGACTAGCTCAAAGCCGACAGAAGCTCCACTGATGATACCCAGGCTAAGATTCCCTTTACCAAACACATACTTTCCGGCTAGCAGGGAAGAGGTCGAGATTAAGATTAGCAAGACCAGATAGCGAAGCTGAAAGGTTTTCATTTTTTCACTCCCATTATATTGTTGATCTGGCATATAGAATCAAGTATGCTCAGAGATCAACCTATCGTCATAAAGATCAGGATCGTATTTATCCAGTAAAAACAGATCAATATCGTCCGTGTAGCGCATATCGTAAACGCATTTTTCATAATTATATACAACGATTATATTGTCAAGATCTGAATTCTGAGGTCTATCTCTTCATAATTTATCGGCCGCGTCTCAAGCCGCGATTTATCAACGGTCTTTGTCATAGCCGCTATACGCAATTAGTATTCCTCGTATCCCTCCGGGTATCCAAACACTTGATGATTATACTTGACGAAATACCCAAACATGGTATTGGGTCTGTTCGGATAGGGGTTTTGGAGATTGCATCATAGCATGGTGCACGGGTGAATTATGCGTGAGGTGAAGATGCCGAAAATTAACGACGCCATTTGGCAGGATTATGACAACAGTGGTCAGATCAAGGAAAAGCTAGGGATAGTCCAGCAATGGATACCAGACGATGTTCGAAGCATTATAGATGTAGGTTGTGGGAACGGTGTGATATGTAATTCTCTGGCATCCAAATATGATGTTACCGGGATTGATGTTTCTGAGACGGCACTAGTCTCGGTGACAACAACCAAAATCTTATGCTCTGCCACTAATATTCCGGTAGCGGATAATAGTTTCGATTTAGCTTTCAGCAGTGAGATGTTGGAACATCTGAGTGATGATGATTTGACGTTAGCAATCAATGAGATGAAAAGAATAGCCAAAAAATACATCCTGGTATCGGTGCCCAATGAGGAACTATTAAAACAAACCATGGTAAAGTGTAAGGCATGTAATAGTATCTATCATGCCTATGGCCATCTGCATAGTTTTTCGATCACTAAACTTGCTTCCTACTTTCCCGGAATGAACATCGAGAAGGTTCTGCGCTTTGGCCCCATAAACAAGGACTACAATCCTTTGCTCCTTTGGATAAAGAATAACTTCGCAGGGCAATACTTCCATCCAGTTGCGCCTGTCTTGTGTCCTCAATGTGAGAGTGAGACCTATGTGCTCAGGTCAAACCCGATTTCGAAAATATGTAACCTCATAAATTCTTTGATAGCAAAGCCAAAGCCGTATTGGCTAATGATCCTGTTCTCAAAATCATAAGCTCCAATTGATATCCAATATTGGAGGGGCGTTTACAGTAGCTTCATAGAAGTCAGCAGTCACACAGTAAAAATTCAATTGATCGATCAGATATTAAGCTCCAAAGCAGCTTGCAACTCACCTTACGTTGTATTCATCAGGGTTGAACTAATCACCCCACCATATAGTCATCCGTATATCAGACGTGTATCAAGCGTGTATCAGGCGTGTATCAAGTGTGTTCTCGAACACACCTGATACAGGTATGATACAGGTGAGATAGAGGGAGGATCAAAGGGAGGGGGTGTGTGCTGGATCGGTTATTGCTCTCGAACGGGGGGCTTTCCCGTAACATCGGAATGCTACGATACGGGGCAGCTCCTGTCCCTGCCAGTCTTTAGTGTTGGTTTGGCCCCGATAGTGGATTACCTTTTATGTGACACGCTATTTGCACGTGGCGATTGTATATGTAGTAGGGGCGAGACGTGGCTCACCCGAATAATATGATACGTTATCTACACGTGGCGATAGTATAGGAGTATGGATGATAAGCAAATGTGGCGTAATCTGCAAGTGTGATTGCAAGGCATACCAGACCGAGTGCGAGGGTTGCATTGAACTGGAAGGCAAGGTATCCTGGGCTCCTTTTTATGATCTGGAGCACTGTCCGATCTACGCCTGCGTGGTGGATAAGGGATTGGAAACCTGTGCCGGATGCGGACTGGCTCCCTGCGAGATCTGGATCAAGACCCGCAATCCCGAGATCAGCGACGAAGAGTTTGAAGCCGACATCAATTCCCGGCTATCAAATCTGAAAAACCTTCATTAGGATCTAGGGTCTGCTCTAGCGGAGGTGGATGACCTTCCTGGTAAGAGAGCCAGAGGAGCCTTCAGCGCGGATCAGATAACAGCCTGCGGGTAGCTGGGAGAGGATATCCTCTTTCAGGTGGATCTCCTGTGTTTTGGCGGTGTGCTGGATAATCTGACT
>CAZZCS010000055.1:0-16279 GCA_964652645.1 uncultured Candidatus Cloacimonadota bacterium
GGACGTCAGTTGGGCAGGTTGGGCTTGCTCTATTTCGATGATTATACATGGGGTAGCTACGTTTTATCTCCTCCAGCCCATCCAGTAATTGATGGCGGCAGAATAATGTTTACCGAGCTTGATATCAGCTTCCCGAACGGGACTGATCTATTCGGTGGATTGCAGCTTCAGATCAGGGATCAAAACAATGTAGCCATTCCCTGGGCGAGCGTAACTCTGGGCGATCTTACCTACACGTGTAATATCCTGGGACAGCTATTGATAGAGGAGCTCTCCATTGGAACCTGGGATTTAGCTGTGACCAAATATGGCTATGCCAGCTTTGATGATGTGATAGCGATCGTGGAAGGGCAGAACCTAATGCAGACTGTGAACTTGACCCCTCTGGCTCCTGTGACGCTCAGTGGGCATGTGTTTGGTTCTGATCTTCCTGCTCAAGGGCTGGCAGGTGTATTTATCATGACTATAGGTTCTGGAGAAATCCTGGCTGTCACAGACGAGAACGGATTTTTTGTAATTCCCGGTCAGCAGCCTGGAGCAATTTACAATTTCCACTTTACCAAAGAGAACTATCAAACCATCAGCCGCACCGGTATTGTACCAGAAACCCATGCAGACCTGGGCAACATTGTGATGACTGAACTCATGGCACCTCCATTTCATGTGAGCGCAGAAATCGTATCTGAGAGCACTGTCCTCGTCAGATGGAGCGATGCCCCTGTGGAAGACAAAGCTCTTATCCGGAGAGCTACACTTGCCAGAGCCAGTACCCTGGAGCGTTACGTAAGTGGAGCTCTGGTCTTTCTACTATCGGAACAGGATATCAATGATGAATCGGCCTGGCTCTTGATCCACAATGAGGCTGTGGAAGCGGATTCCATCTATTTCCAGGACTGGCATCTATTGACGGCCGGAAACTATTATTTCGCCGTCAAATACGTCTACAACACAGGCAACAGCTCTATGGCTACACTATCGAATCTGCTGGAGAAGCCACTATCTCTTGATGATCACGTTGCTAGCGCTGGCATTACTCTTAGGTGCTATCCAAACCCCGCTCATAGCTTTGTAAATATCGAGATTTCTGCTGTTAAATCCATTCCTGTCTCAGTGGAGATCTTTAACATCCGAGGTCAGATAGTAAAAAGGTTTGCTGAGCACTCTTCGCCCTCCAGTACCCATAATCTTAGCTGGAACGGTAAAGATAATGCCAACAAAAGAGTGAGCCCTGGAGTCTATTATATCAGGGTAAGCAGTGATAAATACAGGCAAACCCAAAAGTTGCTGTGGCTGAAGTAGTCTCTTGCAATATAGATTCTGGGACGTTCCTTGAGTCACTGACTTCTCGCAGTATCCTTCGCCTCGTCTTTGCCTCAGGTTCCCCTCGAGATGGCCTCGAGTACTCGAGGGGATCTCGAGGGGAACACAAGGCGAAAGTGAGAGGAAGCTATAGCCAGGCTCTTGCCAATATGCTAATCTTGCGTGCATTGAGATAAATGTATCAGTACTTTTAATGACACATAACTTGTTGCAATAAAGTAGGATATTGAGGTCGATAAGTTCTGTAGAACGCACCAAGAAGAGAGTTAAGATGATTTTACGCTTCTTTTCTCTTGACAAAAAAAGGCCTTTGTTAGAATTTGCAAAAACAATAAGCAATGAACAAAACGCTGGGGGCGTAGTTCAGTTGGTTAGAACGTCTGCCTGTCACGCAGAAGGCCGCGAGTTCGAGTCTCGTCGCTCCCGCCATAGATTGAGACGCTGTTAGCAGCGTCTCTTTTCTTTTATAGAAGGTAATAATGATCGTGTTTTACAAGTTTCTGTTTTTCCTGATCAATCTGCTACTTCTGATTCTTTCGGTTGTAACCTATCCTCTTATATATCTTGTTTCCAGGCTCTACTCCTATTCAGCTGCCCTCTGGGTTGCAGACCAGGGCCTGCGAAATTGCATCCTCTTTCATGCTGCTTCAGTCGGTGAGGTAAACGCCTTGAAGCCGCTTCTAAAAAGCTTTCAGAACAAATATCCTCAAGAACAGATTGTGATTACCACAAATACTGTCGCTGGCCTGGAAACTGCGAGAAAGATCGAAGGAAAGGTAGCTTGTATGCTAGCTCCCATAGATCTGCTTCCCCTCAGGCTCAGGCAGATGAGAATGCTCAAACCCAAGTTGATTTGTATCGTCGAGACTGAAATCTGGTTCAACCTCCTCTATTCTGCCAAGCTGTATAAAGTTCCAATTGTGTTCGTCAATGCCAGACTCTCGCCACGTTCCCTCAAGAGATTCATACATCTTAAGCCACTCTTGAGCTGGCTCGGGACTCCGATACAAGCTATTTGCGCCCAATCAGAGCAACACAGGTTACGTTTTGAGAAGTTGTTTGATCTGCCTGTGACAGACTGTGGAAACCTGAAGTATGCGGTGGAACTGCCACTCTATGACGCAGCTAAGATAAGAGAGGAGCTACACTATCTGGCAGAAGATTTCATTATTTGCTTCGGTTCCTCGCGTCCTGGGGAAGAGGAGCTGATCCTGAACCTTTTACCCATGCTCGCCAGAGAGATTTCAAACCTCAAGCTCATCCTGGCAGTTCGCCATCTCAACAGGATGGAAGAGATCAAGAAACTGCTGGAAGGAAACAGGTATTCTCTGGAATCTGAAGGCTCAATTCCACAGCAGATCCACGTGGTGGATAAATTGGGCTTACTGAATAAGTACTACTCAATCTGCGATATAGCCATCGTGGGCGGTAGTTTCTTTGATTTTGGTGGCCATAACCCCCTTGAACCAGCTTTTTATGCCAAACCTATTATAATAGGCGAGTTCAATCGCTCCTGTCTGGATAGCGTTCAAAAGCTGAATGATGGAGGTGGCATTGTGGTATCTGAGGTCAAACGCCTGGCAGATGATGTATTGAGTTTGTATAAAGACGAGACCGCCAGGATCAAAATGGGGAAATCAGCCAGGCATGTATTGACAGAAAACGCCAATTCTCTGGATCATCATCTACAGCAGATTGAACAGATTCTGGAGAAGGTAAATGCATGAAGCAAAGTATTATAGCATACTAGAAGATAGCATCCTGCAGTGTCAGCTCTGTCCCCACTATTGCACTTTGCACGATGGGGAAGAGGGGAGATGCAGGAGCAGGAAGAACATCAAAGGCAAAATGTATGCTACCAACTATGCGAAAACTATCTCTCTGGCCTTCGATCCCATTGAAAAGAAACCTCTCTATCACTATCGACCAGGCTCAAGTATTCTGTCATTGGGGCCAAATTCCTGCAATCTGAGCTGTTTCTACTGTCAGAATCACACGGTATCTCAAACCCCAGCTCAGACTAAAACCCTGAGACCTCAGGAACTACTGAGCTACATGAAGCATCAAAACCTGAAACAAGTTGCCTTTACCTATACTGAACCGCTTACCTGGTACGAATACATCTCTGATTTTGGCTCTCTAAGCCGGGAGGAGTCAATAGATACTGTCCTCGTTAGTAATGGCTACATCAATCCTGAGCCGCTGCAAGCGTTAATGCCATATATCTCAGCCCTGAATATCGATCTGAAAGGGATGGATGATAGTTTTTATCGAGAGCACTGTGGTGGCGGGCTCCAGCCTGTATTGGAAACTATAAAATACGTGCACAACCTTGGCGTGCATATCGAGATATCAAACTTATTGATCCCAGGCTTAAATACTGCACCTGAGCAAGTGCAGAAACTGATAGATTTTGTAGCAGAGTTGGATCGCAGCATACCACTTCATTTTTCCAAATACCACCCAGCCTACAAATCAAAAACCGGGTCAACATCGGATTCCATTATCCTTAGTGCCTGTGAGGCTGCACGAAAGAAGCTCCATTACGTCTATGCGGGAAACACGAAACTGGATGGATTTTTTGATACTATCTGTCCACAATGCCAGGAAGTGCTGGTCTCCAATCGCTTCTATCACGCAGAGTGTTCAATTGGTCCGGATGGTAAGTGTCCCGCTTGCGGGTCTGAAATCTATGGAGTTTACAATTAAAGCGGCTCTTCAAACCAAACTCAGCGTGGCAGATATCATTTTGATCATCACGATTATTATACTTGCTCTGCTGAGCATCCTATGGTTTCAAAAACAGCGAAACAATAAACAGGTATACATTTACAAGGATAGTGAGCTTGTGGGTGTTTACAGTTTAGCAGAGCCTAAAGATATCGTGATTGATCAGCATAACACTGTCAGAATTCAGGACAAGAAAGTGCTGATGCTCAGCTCAGACTGTCCCGATAAGCGTTGCGTAAAACAGGGCAAAACGGATGCCATCCCGATCATTTGTTTGCCCAATAGAGTAGTAATCGAAGTCAAACGAGACGAGAAGGAACGTTCCAAATTTATCCTGTATTGATATGTTAAAATTCGCATTATATAGTTCAAATCATGGCTTTGGCCATGCAGCCAGAGTTTCCGCTCTTGCCAAAGAGTTGGGCGACTTTGGTGTCTTCTGTCATATTAGAACAGATCGTCCAGAATTCATTTATAGAGGCTTGGATCCACACTTACACCAGATCAGCTACTGTGGCATCGATTTCGGAGTAAAGCATAAGGAAAATCTCGTCCCAGACCTTGATGCTACAAAAACTGAACTATTGCAGTTGATGGATAAGCGTCCTGAACTGGTAGAAACAGAAATTGCCTTTCTTCGGGAGAATCAGATCGATCTGGTGGTGTCCGATGTTCCTTTTCTGGTGGTAGAGGCCTGCCTTTATGCAGAAGTTCCCGTTATAGCGATTTCAAATTTTGATTGGTACTATATCTATTCGCAGCTCTTTGAACATGACCTCAGCATGAAACCCGTGGTGAATTGCATCTATGGCCTTTACAAGCTAGTCAATCATGCCTTTGTGCTCCCATTCAGCTCTACCGAGAGTATGAGTGCGTTCTCAAGTGCAGAAAACGTAGGATTGCTTGCTCGCAAGAAAGACAGTTACAACGATATTAGAGAGAAATACGATATCCCACCGGATACAATGATCTTGCTATCGATGTTTGGCGGGGAAGGCACTCCTAGCTTTGAGATTTCAAAGCTTTGCAAAGCCTTTGCAGGTGTCGTGATATCCAGTGACCATTATGTAGATGCCTCAAATCACCTTCACGTCGATAGAGACGAAGATTTTCTTGATCTGATCAAAGGAGCAGACATCATTCTTACCAAGCCAGGATATAGCAGTTTTGCAGAAGCAGTCCAGTATGGCAAGAGAATCCTGTTCTTTGAGAGAGCTAACTATCCAGAAGAAAGAGTATTGGTTGATGGCCTGTCCAAGTATCAACAGAAGCTCAGATTGCCAGCCATAAACCTGGACGTCAGAGCCTGGAAAGAAGCCATAAGCACTCTGTTGATGCTCCCGGACAACAAGCGCATGGCAAACCAGAATACCAGGGTAGCCAGCAAAGTCTTAGCTAAATACTTCGAAATCAAGCATTCAAAACCTCTGATGGCTGTAATAGACGTTGGGACCAATAACCTGAATTACATCCTTCACGATGAGACAAGGGTAGTACACAGTTCTTACTTCACTACTGGCTTGGGAGCAGGCTTCAATAACGGGCTTTTAGCTATAAAATCCCTGCAAAGAACGAAGAAAGTGCTTGCTCGGGTGCTGTCTTTTACTACTGCGCTCACTCCCAATATTGCAATTATTGGGACAAGTGTATCACGTGAAGCACAAAATATAAATTTACTTGCTGATTGGCTTGATTCAAAGTACAACCTTGAGTATCGCATCCTTACAGAAGCTGATGAGATCCGGCTAAATCGCCTTGCTGTAGATGCTACCTTTCCTGAGTTGAAGAACTATCTTGCGTTTGATATCGGCGGTGGTAGCACAGAGTTTGTTCTGTCAAGCGGGAAGAGTTTTAGTATTCCCATTGGGCTGTTGAGATTGAAAAACATTTATGCTCTGTTTGAAGAACGCTGTCTGGCAATATCTAATGCTCTAAAGGACAAGGATCTGCTTGCCACGCAAGGAACTTTTGCGATCGGTATCGGGCTCACAGTTAAGTTTCTGGCTATGATTCTTCGTAAAAGAACTCATTGGAGCGATGATCTGAACAAGATAAAGATCAGATTGGATGAACTGATCTCACTGAGAGATAAACTGTTAGCAAAACGGATGGACGGTCTTGAGGCTTATCTTCAGGAGCCATACAATCTGGAAATTCTGCTATTGAGCACGGAGTTCATCATACAAATACTGGACAAAATTGGCGTCTCAGAATTCTTAGTGTGCGAAGATGGAGTTTCATTAGGTTATATATATGATAAGAAAAAGAATAAAAATAAAAGACGTAGTAATAGGTGAAGGTGGCTTCGAGATTATTGCGGGGCCTTGCACTATTGAGAGCAAGGAATCGCTTTATGAAGTAGCTCAGACCCTTTCAGGACTTGGCATCAGATGCCTCAGAGGTGGTGCTTACAAGCTCCGCACTTCGGTACATAGCTTCCGGGGTCTGGGAGATATTGCTATCAAGTATCTGCGTGAAGTGGCCGATGAATTTGATATGTTGGCTGTTTCGGAGATTATCGAGCAAGAGAAAGTGGAGTTTATGGCAGAATATGTAGATGTCATCCTGGTCGGTACCAGAAATATGCAAAACTATCCACTTCTGGATCGTTTGGGCAAGATAGACAAGCCTGTCATTCTCAAACGAGGCATGGCTTCCACTATCAAAGAGTGGTTGCAAGCGGCAGAGCACATTGCCGAAGCTGGAAACTCCAATATCATCCTCTGCGAAAGAGGTATTAGAACTTTTGAGGACTACACACGAAACACTCTGGATTTATCTGCAATACCGGCAATCAAGGAGCTCTCCGAGTTTCCAATCATTGCAGATCCTTCGCACAGTACAGGACGAAGAGAATTGATCAAACCCATGACCTGGGCAGCTGTAGCCAGCGGTGCAGATGGCGCGATGATCGAAACCCATCAGTGTCCCGATCTGAGTATGTGTGATGCCCAACAGGCGGTGTCACTGGAAACCTTCGAAGAGATTATCTTCCCAATCTCCAGAATCAGAGAAGCAATATCAAAAGAGGCGCAGCTTGAGATTTTTCGTTGAGACCTACGGCTGCCAGATGAATGTGGCAGATAGTGAGCTGATTACTTCTCTCTTGTTATCTGAAGGGCTGGAAGCTGTCCAGGATATCGACGAAGCAGATGTGATCATCTTTAATACCTGTTCTGTACGTCAACATGCAGAAGACAGGGTTTTGGGACGAATCTCTAATGAAAAGAAGCGCAAGCTGGTAAATCCCCAGATCAAGATCGGGATTGTTGGTTGTATGGCCCAAAGGATCGGTTCTGATCTGGTAGCTCAAAATATCGGACTGGACTTTGCTGTCGGAGTGGATCAATATCACAAGCTCGGTACGATTATCCGGGATGAATGCAAGGCTTCCACTGCGCTAGAGTTCAATAGGGAAGAGGTGTACTCTCACCTGCACCCTACTCACAGCGGTAAGACCAATGGTTTTGTCACTATAATGCGAGGTTGCAATAATTTCTGTACCTATTGTATAGTACCCTATGTAAGAGGGCGAGAGCGTAGCCGCAGCTTTGAAGAGATCTATACAGACGTTGCAGAAGCAGGACGTAAGGGATTGAAGGATATGACATTACTAGGACAGAATGTCAATTCATATCAGTATCAGGGGATGAGTTTCCCCCAGCTTTTGCGCAAGTTGAATGAGATCGAAGAAATTGAACGTTTACGATTTATCACCTCGCATCCCAAGGATCTTTCGGATGACCTGATAGCTGTGATGGCCGAGTATGATAAAGTATGCGAGCATATACATTTACCCATGCAAAGTGGTAGCACTCGAGTCCTAAGCTTGATGAATCGTCAGTACACTTATGAGCATTATAAGAGCCTGATTTCAAAGCTAAGGGCAGCCATACCAGAAGTTGCCATCACCACTGATATCATAGTAGGTTTTCCTACTGAGACCCAGGATGAGTACACGGCAACACTTGATGCCGTGCGCGAATTGGAATTCGACTATGCCTTTTGCTTCAAATATAGCCATCGAGCTGGAACCAAGGCTTGTGAATTTGCAGATGACCTCACAGAAGAGATCCGCCTAGCAAGACTCCAGGAATTGATCGATGTCCAAAGAGAGATTACTTTGCAAAAGTTCAGAGCTCAGATTGGCAAGGACACAGAGATATATATTGAGGGTTCCAGCAAGAAAAGCTCAGCCCAAGTTTCAGGTAGCACGCGAGATTTTAAAATTGCTGTCGTTGATGGTTCTCTTGATCAAGTTGGTTCTTTGGTAAAAGCAAAAGTAGTAGACGCCACAGCAGGAACTTTGATCTGTGCCCCATACTAGGCAGATATACAAGGGTTGCAATAAGGCATGTTATGTAAACTTGCTTGCAGGAAGGTTAATTCGTTGAGCGGTATGCGTATATCCCCTATCGCTAAATACTAGATTTATTCTCATGGAGAGATTATGAAAAGCATGACTGGTTATGGAACCGCCAAGTACAATGATGGCGAAATAGATTTGCAGATAGAAATAAAGACCGTTAATTCCAGATATTTGGATCTCCGGGTTTACCTCCCCAGAGAGATAAACTACTATGAAGCAGAGCTGAGAAAGACTATCGCTTCCCGCCTGAGACGTGGTGCGATAGACGTACGCATAAACATAAATGATTCCAGAATCCCCAAAATCAGGATTAACGAACAGAAGCTCAAGCTATATTATGACCTCTTCACAAAAGCCATTTCAGGACTCAATATGAAGGACAATGTATCTGCTGAGTACATATTAAATGAACCAGGAGTGATCGAAAACCAGATTGATAACGAGACAGACACACAGCTTAAAGCAGCTCTGGACAGTACTTTAGATGCTGCTATTAGCAATTTGGTCGCCAGCACGGTGCTGGAAGGCGATGATATGAGGAAGATCCTTTCAGAATCAATGAACACGATTCTGAGTGCCGTGAATGAGTTGGAGAGCACTATTGAACCCTATCGAAAACAGCTGTTTTATACCATGCATACTAGAATCATGGATTTGCTTTCAAACCTGAAAGTGGATACAATGGAACAAAGAATTGTGCAAGAACTTGCAATCTATATAGATAAATACGATGTTCAAGAGGAGATCACCCGACTGAAGAGTCATATTGATACTTTTAACACTACTCTCAGCAGTAATAAGAGTGAAGATATAGGGAAGACTCTGAACTTCATTATCCAGGAGATGCAAAGAGAGGCTAACACACTGGGATCAAAGTATTCTACGACACAGTCTTTCAAGTATATTCTAGTCATCAAAGAAGAGATCGAAAAGGATAGGGAGATCGTCCAAAATGTCGCCTAAGCTCACCTGGAAAAGCATTCCATTTATTGAAAGACCCTATCATACCATGTTTGTGCTAGCCATTCTGGTATTTATGGCTGTAGTTCTTTGGCAGATCACGGTGGTAAGCTGGGAAACGCCGATAATGTATTACCTTTCGATGCTGCTACTAATCCTAAGTCTTCTCCCCTACTTCATAGTCACCAAGTACGAGTTTTACGAAGATGAAGTAGTCGTAAACTACTCAATAATAAAGAATAAGAGAAGTTACAGTGAGTTTGGCTGTTTCTACGCAGATAAGTATGGAGTGATGCTCAGCACTTTCAAAATGCCTCGTCGTTTGGATTCGTTCCGGGGCCTATCAATCAGATTTTCAAAAAGTAAAACTGAAATGGACGAACTAATCACCCTTTTAAAGGTCAAAATTGGCAAGCAGTACTAAGGAGTTAATGTGAAAACACCGGCGAAAAAAGAGCAAGTCCTGGCTCTATTGAGCTCTGGTATCCCCATGAGTTATGGTGATATCTGTGCTGAGCTTAAAGCCTCCAAGAGAGAAAAATTGGAGATTAAAAACTTGCTCCAGGAGCTTGTCGAGACTGCTACAATCGTGAAGCATGGCAAGATGTACAGGCTCAAAATACTACAGAAGAAAGTCGTTCAGAAGAGTTCTACACTGATAGAGGGGGTCTTTGATGCCACTCCCCTATCCAGAAACTACTCCTACGCCTTTGTGAAGACCGAGGTGGGAGACTACTTCGTCAGCTCTGAGGATGTGTCAAATGCCTACCATGGCGACAAAGTGCTGATAGAAGGCTCGGAGCGTGGCAAGAATAGACTATATGGAGTAGTGAGAGATATAGTGAGCCGGGCAAATGAGACACTTGCAGGGGACGTGAAGAAGGTAGATACAAACTACTATTTTATCTGCAGCAACCCCAAGATTCACAATTGGTTCAATATCTCAAAACCAAAACCCGAGTATGATGGGAAGAAAGTGATTCTCGCGGTTTCGAACTGGGGCAACAAGAGCATGGGCAAGGCACCTGCAGGCAAAGTAACTGAGATTCTGGGCGAAAGTGGTAACCCTGAAGTAGAAGTTTTGGGGGTAATCCGCCAGTACAATTTGCCCCTGGATTTCCCCCAGCCAGTAATGGATGAAGTCAACCGTGTAAAGGACACAATCACCAAAAAAGAGATCTCAAAAAGACGAGATTTACGAGATTTGTTTACTTTTACAATAGATCCGGCTTCGGCAAAGGACTTCGATGATGCCATTTCCATCGCCAAAGTGAAAGGTGGATATGAGCTGTATGTGCATATCGCTGATGTGGCCCACTATGTAAAACTCGATTCAGCCATATTTATCGAAGCTGTAAATCGCGGAAATAGCTATTACTTCCCCAAGAAAGTGATCCCTATGTTGCCTGAGAAGCTATCCAACAAGGTCTGTAGCCTGAGACCAGAGGAAGAAAAACTCACCATGACAGTATATACATTCTTCGACGATAAGGGCAACCTCAAGAAACAGGAACTCTTTGAAAGCGTGATAAACTCGAACTTCAGGCTTGCTTATGAAGACGTGGATAATCTGTTTTCGGGAAAAGAAACTGACCTGGCTCCTGAACTCATCGAAGCTCTTCAAGTCTCCAGAACCCTATCCAGATTGCTTTCAAAGGTTCGCAAGAAGGCTGGATACATCTTCTTTGATCTTCCAGATATAGATTATATCTATGATAAAGAGGGATTTATCAAGACCTTTACCCTCTCTGAAGAAACTGAATCTCACAAACTGATAGAAAGCTTTATGCTGGTGGCCAATGAGTATGTGGCAAAGAAGCTTACAAACATCTCCCCCACTACCATGTACAGGATTCATGAAGATCCTGATTTCAACAAAATCGAAAAACTGGCTACAACCCTATCTTATTATGGGATTAAGTTTACGCTTCTGGAGAACCTGAACAAATCATATCAGGCGCTGCTGGACTCCATGCCCACGCAGGAGCACCACATAGTCTTCGATAGAATGGTGCTACGCAGCATGAAGAAAGCCAAATATAGTACAGAGCACATCCGGCACTTTGGGCTCTCCATCGAGTCCTATACGCACTTCACGTCCCCAATCCGCAGATTGTGCGACCTCATCATTCATCATCTGTGCAAATTGCACATAACTCATAGCTCGGATTCATTGCTTTCCAAAGTACAAGTAAAGCATTATGCCGCAGTGGCATCAGAGAAAGAACTGGTAGCGGATGAGACCGAACGCGAGATCGAAAGAGTTTATAACCGGGCTTATATGAAGAAAAAGATTGGTGAACAATACTCTGGCCTGATCATCGGTGTTAAATCCACTGGAGTAATAGTAAGACTAAACGAGATCCCCATTACCGGAATAATCAACATCAACGCCTCCAAAGGTAGTAGATGGGACTTCAAGGAGCAAGAGCTAAGACTGGTAAATCGCAACAGCGGATATTTTTATCAGCTTATGGATAAAGTATTAGTTCAAGTAATGGACGTTAGTGACGATATATACTTGGAGCTAACGCCAGCGCCTGATGCTCATACTCACAGCATCCAGACTAAAAATACTCCCAGCAATACAAAAGCCAGGGATAGAAAAGACCGTTCATATAAAGGCTCCAGAAGGAGCAAGAGGAAGAAATGAAGCGTCCGATTGGCATTTTTGATTCCGGTGTTGGCGGATTAACAGTTTTTAAGAGTGTCAGGGAGCATTTTCCCAAGGAAGACATCGTCTATTTTGGTGATACCGCTCGTGTTCCTTATGGTCCCAAGTCCCCCAATACTATTATTGATTACTCCATTCAAAATGCGAGATTCCTATTGCAACAGAACATCAAAATTCTCGTAGTGGCATGTAACACCTCATCAGCAGTAGCAATTCCAAGCTTGAGAAAGCTTACCGATATCCCTATCATCGGAGTGATCGAGCCTGGTGCAGAGCAAGCGGTACTCCACTCTTCCAAGGGTAGGATCGGAGTAATTGGAACAGAGGGTACCATCAGAAGCTGTGCCTATCAGGAAGCAATTCAGAAGCTGAAAGAGCAAAGCGAAGTTTACTCACGTGCCTGTCCCCTATTTGTGCCTCTGGCAGAAGAGGGATGGCATGAGCATCAGACAGCTGAACTGGTGGCCCGGGAGTATCTTAGTTATTTTTATGACAAGGGGATAGATACTCTGGTTTTGGGCTGTACTCATTATCCACTTCTCAAAGAGATTATTAGCCGTGTCGTAGGTGCCGATGTAAGTCTTATTGACAGTGCTGATGCAATAGCCACTTATTTGAAACGCATCCTTCCCAACGACGATGATGATCGGTCGGGACAAAACTACTTTTTTGTGAGCGACAACGAAGATAAATTTGCCCAGATAGGATCCAGGATTCTGGGCTACGATCTAAAAAGCTTGAAACATGTTCGGCTCTTTGAGAGCTGGTTTGTTGATAGATAACGATGACGACTAAATGCCAATACAATATCTTGGCATCATATTATAAAATAATCATAAGAATAAAGAGGTGAAGCATGGAACCCTTAATACTCACAGCTGCCATCACAGGCGCCGAGACTACTCGTAAAGACCAACCAAACCTGCCCATAACTCCAGAAGAGCAAGCCCATGAAGCAGTTAAATGCTTTGAGGCTGGTGCCAGAGTCATCCATTTACACGTCAGAGAGGACGATGGAACGCCTTCACAACGGCTGGAAAGATTCAAAGCTTCGATCGAGGCAATCCGAGCCGCCGTTCCCGAGATAATCGTTCAGATCAGTACTGGTGGTGCCGTGGGCGAGGCTTTTGAAAAGAGACTGGCCCCTCTCAGCCTCAAACCAGATATGGGCACTCTCAACGCCGGTACCCTGAATTTTGGCAACGAGATCTTTATAAATCATCCAGCTGATATCATCCGTCTGGCCGAAGCCTTCAAGGAGTACAATGTGGTCCCCGAAGTTGAAGTTTACGAATCCGGGATGATCGATGTAGTGGCAAAGCTCGTTCAAAAAGGGATCATAACCCACTCTCCCCTACACATGCAGTTTGTCTTGGGAGTTCCTGGTGGAATGAACGGCTCGCCCAAAAACCTGATGTACATGATGCAGCACCTGGCAGAGCAGATACCTACCGCGACCTGGGCTGTAGCAGGTATTGGGAGATGGCATCTTCCCGCCTCCATGGTCGCCTTGGTTACGGGTGGTCATATTCGAGTAGGATTTGAAGATAACATCTATTATCACAAAGGAGTCGTTGCAGATTCCAATGCTCAATTGGTGGCCAGGATAGCCAGAATTGCTGCCGAGATTGGTCGTCCGCTGGCAACCCCAGAGCAAGCCCGTGAGATATTAGCATTACCGAGCGGGAGATAGGATGTTATTGACTGATAATGCAAAAGTCGTGCTCCAAAAGAGATATTTTAAGAAAGCTGAAGACGGCTCAGTCGTAGAAACATGGGAAGATATGATCTCCCGGGTAGCAGAGAATATTTCCGCTGGTGATAAAGACAAGTACGATAGATACTATGCTCTCCTGGATTCTGGATACTTCCTGCCCAATTCCCCAACTCTGATGAATGCCGGAAATGATCTACAACAGCTTTCAGCTTGTTTTGTCCTGCCTATAGAAGACAGTATGGAGAGCATCTTTGAAACCATAAAGAACGCTGCTCTCATTCACAAAAGCGGTGGTGGAACCGGCTTTTCCTTCTCCAGACTCCGGGAGGCCAATGCCAGAGTACGCTCCACGAATGGAGTTTCCAGCGGGCCACTTTCTTTCTTGAGAGTGTTCAATTCTGCTACAGATGCAGTAAAACAGGGTGGGACAAGAAGAGGAGCCAATATGGCTATCCTCAATGTAGACCATCCTCAGATTCTTGAGTTCATTACCTGCAAAGAAGACACATCTCAGCTTACAAACTTTAACATCAGCGTGGGTCTTACCGAAGATTTCATGCGCGCTGTCTATCAGGATTCCGATTACGAACTGGTCTGCCCCGCCTCCCATGAAACGAAGAACAGCTTAAAAGCCAGGGATGTCTTCAACCTGATGGTAGAGATGTCTCACAAGAATGGTGAACCTGGTATTGTCTTTCTGGATAGAATAAATCAGGCAAATCCAACCCCCCAAGTGGGCAGGATCGAATCCACAAACCCCTGTGGTGAACAGCCTTTGCTGCCAAATGAGGCATGCAATCTGGGTTCTATCAATCTCTCTGTCATGGTTGAGAATGATCAGATCAGGTGGGATGTGTTGCGCAGAGTGGTACATGAGAGTGTCGAATTTTTGGATGATGTCATCACAGCCTCCAGATTCCCGCTTCCACAGATCGATCAGATGGCAAAGGCAAACCGCAAAATCGGCTTGGGGATTATGGGTTGGGCTGATCTTTTATACATACTAGAGATCCCATATGCCTCAGACGAAGCAGTGGAACTGGCCCATGAGATTATGGAGTTCATCGATTATGAAGCCAAATTCAAATCCATGGAACTAGCCAAATTACAAGGCCCCTTCCCAAATTTCGTTGGTAGTATCTACGAAAACAAGTCCCTGCAAAGAAAATCAATCAAGCAAGATTGGGACTCGCTAATAGCTGATATTCAAAAACATGGGATCAGAAATGCTACCGTTTCTACGATCGCTCCCACTGGCACAATCAGTATGATAGCAGACACTTCCAGCGGTATAGAGCCACAGTTTTCTCTCGTCTTCGTGAAGAATGTGATGGATGGAGAAAAGCTAATCTACGTCAATAAGTGGTTCGAAAAGGCCTTGAAAGACAGAGGATTATATAGTACTGAGCTGCTCCAGCAAGTGGCTGATGAGGGTTCAATTCAACACATGGAATCAATTCCTGATGACCTCAAAAAAGTCTTCCAGACTGCCCACGACATCAGCCCAGAATGGCACATTCGAATGCAAGCAGCTTTCCAACTCTTTACGGACAATGCAGTTAGCAAGACCATAAACTTTCCTGCTGAAGCAAGCGTAGAAGATATCCGCACAGCATTTGAAATGGCTTATCAGCTCGGTTGCAAAGGAGTTACCGTCTATAGAGATGGCAGCAGAGAAAACCAGGTCTTGTCCACTGGAAACACCGTTGATGCCGCCGAAGAAAAGAAAGTGGCTCCCAGATACCGCCCCGAGGTCACTCAAGGCATCACTCAGCGCCTGGAAACGGGTTGTGGTCACATGTATGTAACTATCAATAGTGACGATCAAGGTGCTTGTGAGGTTTTTGTTCAGATGGGTAAGGTCGGGGGTTGTGCCTCTGCTCAACTGGAAGCAATTGCCCGGCTATCTTCTCTGGCGATGAGATCAAACATCAAGGTGGAAGCTATAATCCGCCAGCTCAAAGGTATCAGATGCCAGTCTCCCATGTGGCACAAGGGAAAAATGATTACATCCTGCGGTGATGCGGTGGGACAGGCCCTGGAGAAATTCTTGCATAACTATCAGGGTAAAACTTTGAGTAGCATATCAATCAGCAGCGATGATGGAGAAGGCTCTCCAAGCACATATCATAGAACAGGATCAGCTCTTTGTCCCGATTGTGGCAGCACCATCGAGCATCTAGAGGGTTGTTTGAAGTGTCCAGCTTGTGGCTGGTCGAAGTGTTAGCCAGTTGACAAAAAGGCCTTTCCTTTTTAGTTGGCAATAAAAATATGAATTTAGGAGAATAAATGCGTTGCAATCATTGTAATGCAAGGCTTGGGATCCACGATCTCTGGTGCGTAACCTGTGGAAAGCAGACGCCAGTGGTCAAAAACGATCTTTCTGCCCTGAAGAGTATAAAAGAAACCTGGATGCACTACACTGAGTTTAAGTCCAAGAATATTCCTGCAGCTGCCTTCAGTGTCTTTTTAGGAATAATACCAATTGTAGCACTGATATGGTTGTTCA
>CAZZCS010000056.1:0-16032 GCA_964652645.1 uncultured Candidatus Cloacimonadota bacterium
AAGCAGCAGTATCCGCCGGTAATACCGGAGCGGTTATGGCTGCTTCTTTGTTTATTTATGGGCGCATAAAAAACGTAGCGCGCCCAGCAATAGCAGTGACATTCCCGACTCAGTTGAACCCGGAAATCATCCTTGATGTGGGTGCCAATGTTGATTGTTCGGCCGAGCATCTCTTGCAGTTTGCTCAGCTAGGCAGCCTCTATTTCGAATTTTTCTTTAGAGAGCCCAAGCCACGCGTGTCTTTGCTCAATATAGGCGAAGAAAGCGCCAAAGGTAATGCCATGGTCAAAGAGGCACATCGTCTGATAGCCGAGTGCCCAGGCCTCAATTTCATCGGCAATATCGAAGGCAAAGATATCTTGAAAGGTGTCACAGACGTGATTGTCTGTGATGGATTTGTGGGAAATGTGATGCTCAAGACCATTGAGGGAGCGGCAATTTCCATATTTGATATTTTAAAAGAACAGATAAATAAGGATTGGGTAGCAAAGCTGGGAGCTTTGTTATCCTTCCCGGTTTACTCATATATGAAGAAGAAACTGGATCATACCGAGTATGGCGGGGCTTTGCTGGTTGGTCTTTCCGGGACGAGTATCATCTCGCACGGGAGGTCAAATGCCAAAGCGATCAAAAACGCGATCAAGTTTGCCGCCCGGATCTCGGAATCCGGCTTTGTAAACCATGCTAAAGACTACTTTGAGAGGTTGTAATCATGGGAAGTTTCAGCGCTAAGTTTTCAGCCTTTGGGAGCTTTGCCCCCAAGAAGATTTTGAACAATTTTGATCTTGAGAAGATTGTGGACACCACGGATGAATGGATCCGCACCCGAACTGGTATGTTTGAAAGGCATATTGCCTCTGAAACTGAAGCTGCCAGCGATCTGGCCTACGAAGCGGCAACTAGAGCCATCGAAGCCTCGGATGTCAAGTATCGTGAAATTGATATGATTGTGGTCGCTACCATCTCTGGTGATCATCCCTTCCCATCCACGGCCTGCATACTGCAGAAACGGCTGGGGCTCAAAGGGATACCTGCCTTTGATGTGTCTGCTGGATGTACTGGGTTTATCTATGCTCTTGATATTGCCAGAAACTACATTGAAAGCGGAAGCAAGAAAAACATCCTTGTGGTCGGGGTCGAAATCCTCACCAAAATCACAAACTGGAAAGATCGTAATACCTGTGTGCTCTTTGGAGACGGAGCAGGTGCTACGATTGTATCCCGCGCAGAACCTCACGATATCTCCCGCATTATAGATTCGCTCATCGATGCCGACGGCAGCCAGGGCGATTACCTCATCCAACAGGCTGGAGGCTCCAGAATGCCTGCCTCGCATGAATCTGTCGATAACAACCTGCATACTGTCTATATGGAAGGAAACCGCATCTTCAAAAATGCTATCAAATCCATGTACGCCTCTTCAGAAGAGCTCCTCAAAAGAAATCATCTCAGCACCCAGGATGTGGATTGGATCATTCCCCACCAGGCAAATCTGAGAATCATTGAGGGTCTGGCAGACAAGATGAAGGTTCCACTATCCAAAGTAATAATAAATATCGAAAAATACGGAAATACATCGTCTGCAACTGTTCCCATAGCGATCGACGAAGCAATCCGAAACAAGAAAATACGCCGGGGCGATATTATGCTGCTTACCTCATTTGGAGCAGGGCTCACCTGGGGCAGCATCCTGGCCAGATATTAGGTAAGAGGTTCTGATGAAAACAGCTTTTATATTCCCAGGGCAGGGTGCGCAATATGTGGGCATGGCCCAGGATTTTCTCGCGCTCGATCCTGCAATGGCTTCTGAGTTGCAGCAGTTTGACGGGAAGCATAATACAGATTTGCAACAGATTATGGCTGAAGGCCCAGAAGACATACTCAAAGAAACCAGGTTTACCCAACCGGCAATCCTCTTTCATTCAATTTGCGCCCTGAAGGCATTTCAAAGCAAATGCAATATCACTCCCTATTTTGTCGCAGGACATTCTTTGGGAGAATTCAGCGCTTTGGTCGCGTCTGGTGTCCTGAACCTGGCTGATGCCATGCACATCGTTCACAAACGTGGAGAGTTCATGATCAAAGCCAATGCCGGCCTGCCTTTTGCCATGAGCGCAGTTATCGGCCTTGAGGCAGCTGCTGTAATAGATGCATGCAGGGAAGCTTCTTCACAGGGACTGGTAATGGCTGTGAATTTCAATACTCCGATCCAGACTGTGATCTCTGGCACCGAAAGCGGAGTCAAAGCTGCTGGTGAGCTAGCAAAAAGTAAAGGAGCAAAGCGGGTTATCCCCCTGGTCGTGGGTGGGCCCTTTCACACTCCCTTGATCAACCAAGCCTCTGCCTGGTTGAGCCATGAGATGGATGGTTTCAGCTTTGCCAATGCCGCGATACCGGTAGTCTCAAACGTCGACGCCAAACCAGCGGTCGAGGGAGACGAAATCAAGGCCAAGCTCGTAAAGCAGATCATCTCCCCGGTTCTTTGGGTGGATTGTGTAAAATACATGCTGAGCCAGGGAGTCCAGCGCTTTATCGAGTTCGGCCCCCAAAAAGTTTTGGCAGGAATGATAAAGAGTATTGACAAAGAAATACAGGTTTTAAATATAGACAAATTGGCTGATGTGGATTTAGTAGCCTCTGAATTATAGAGTTATGCTACTAGAATGAAGGCCGTTCAGGAGATATCTTTACATGCAAATAGAACTTAAGGACAAAAAAGTAGTAGTAACCGGTTCAGCCCGGGGAATTGGCTTCGCAATTGCGCAAGCGTTTGCAGCCAGTGGTGCCATCGTCTTTATCCTCGATCTCTCGCAGGATGCTGTAAGCTCTGCAGAGCAGGCTATCAGGCAGTTGGGCTACAAAGCTCATGGTTACGTAGCCAACGTGACAGATTCAGCAAACATCGAAGCTGTCTTTGCAGACATCGCCAAGGAACACGGCTCCATCGACGTTCTGGTCAATAATGCCGGGATCACCAAAGACAATTTAATGATCCGGATGAAGGATGAAGAATGGGATGCCGTCATGGCTGTAAACCTGAAGGGCACTTACGTTTGCACCCAGAAAGCTTTCAAGATCATGATGCGCCAACGTTATGGATCCATCATCAATATAGCCTCTGTGATCGGCTTGATGGGCAATGCAGGCCAGGCAAATTATGCCGCTTCCAAGGGAGGTATGATTGCCTTTACGAAGGCCTGTGCCAAAGAATTTGCCAGCCGGAATATCAGGGTCAATTCGATTGCTCCGGGATTTATCGAAACGGAGATGACAGCACAATTGAGCCCTGAAGTGCGGGATAGCTATGCCAAAGTGATCCCCCTGAACAAAATGGGGACACCTCAGGACGTGGCAAACATGTGCCTTTTCCTGGCCAGCGAGATGAGCGCCTACGTCACCGGACAGGTTCTGGCGGTGGATGGCGGCCTTACAATGCAATAATAAAACCCAAAAAATAGAATAACACTCTTCAATAACTATAGGAGGAAAAATGGATATTGAAGCAAAAGTAAAACAGATCATAATGGACAAACTGGGAGTCGAAGAATCTCAGATCACCCCACAAGCCAGCTTTATCGAAGATCTCAGAGCAGACTCTCTGGATACTGTAGAATTAGTAATGGCTTTCGAAGATGAATTTGGTATTACCATTCAGGACGAGGATCAAGACAAGCTTCGTACCGTTCAATCTTCAATTGACTATCTGAAAGAAAAACTCGCCTCTCAATAAGGCGAATCACGAATCAATCCTGACTACTCTGGTATTCAGGATTGATTCACTTTATTGTTTTTATCTGAGCTATAAGCATAGAGTTTTGTTATGGTTCAGATCAAAATAACTAACAAATAAACGAGGTTCTCATATGTCAAAAAAGAGAGTAGTAATAACTGGGCTAGGAGCCATTACACCTGTTGGACATAATGTAATAAACACATGGAACAGTCTGATAAACGGAATTTCAGGAGTCGGGAAGATCACCCATTTTGACACTGAAGGCTTACCGGTTCAAATAGCTGCTGAGATTAAGAACTATAACCCTGAAGAACACTTTGATCACAAAGAAGTAAAAAAACTGGATTTGTACACCCAGTATGCCATGATTGCTGCCAGAGAAGCTATGCGGGATTCAGGATTGAAAGAAACTGGCTTCGATCCGGAAAGAGCTGGAGTAATCACAGGTGCCGGGATCGGCGGGATCATGACCTTTGAAGAAGAATGCAAGAAGTGCATCCTGCAAGGCCCCAGACGCATCAGTCCCTTTTTCATACCCAAAATGATAGGCAACATTGCTGCTGCTCACATCTCCATCGAACACAATCTGAAGGGAATCAATTTTAACGTCATGAGCGCTTGCGCCAGTGCCAACCATGCCATCGGTTCAGCCATGCGCAGCATCCAATACGGCGATGCAGACATCATCATTACAGGGGGAACTGAAGCAGCAGTAACTCCTCTGGCAGTGGGAGGTTTTACCGCTATGCGCGCCCTCAGCACCAGAAACGATAGCCCGGAGACAGCTTCGAGGCCTTTTGACGCTGAGCGTGATGGCTTCGTGATGTCCGAAGGAGCAGCCTTTATTGTCCTGGAAGAGCTGGAACATGCCCGGGCCCGGGGAGCGAAGATATATGCAGAACTGGTAGGCTATGGCGCCTCTGGAGATGCCTATCACATTACAGCCCCGGCCGAGGGAGGAGAAGGTAGCAGCAGAGCAATGGTTATGGCCCTCAAAGATGCAGGTCTTACCACTGAAGACGTCGATTATATCAATGCCCATGGCACCTCCACTCCTCTGAATGACAAGGGTGAAACACAATCCATCAAAAGCACCTTTGGAGCCAGAGCCTATGACATCAAGATCAACTCCACCAAATCCATGGTCGGACATATGCTGGGGGCAGCCGCAGCCATCGAAGCTATTGTTTGCGTCAAGACCATTGAAACAGGTACCATTCACCCGACCATAAACCTGGTAAATCCAGATCCTGAATGCGATCTTGATTACACGTTGGGCAAAGCCATCAATCACAAAGTGGACGTCACCCTCTCAAATTCATTGGGCTTTGGTGGCCACAACTCCGCTATCGTGATCAGGAGATTTGAATAATAGAAGACCAGGTTCAGATTCTCCAAACGAGGACTAGTGAAAGCTATAATAAAAAAGATAATAGAGTATTTCAACGGGAAAAAGATCAATGAGCTCTATCCCAAATGGGAAAAGAGCCTGATCCAGCTTCAGAAAAGGATTGATTATACCTTCCATGATACCATGCTGCTCAAAGCAGCGCTTACCCACAAATCTTATCTGCGCCGCAAGTACAGCGATCATAAAGATCCTTCTCCTTTTGAGAGAATGGAGTTTTTGGGAGATTCAATCCTGGGGTTTGTCGTGTCCAAAGAGCTCTTTACCAAACACCCGGACGAGCAGGAGGGAAAGCTCTCCAAGCTCAAATCCAAAATCGTCTCTGAAACCTATCTGACTCTCAAGGCAAACGCCATCGACCTGGGCAAGTATATCCTACTCAGTCCCGAGGAACAGCAGTCTGGAGGCTCTACCAAACCCTCCATTCTCAGTGATACCATGGAAGCAATGATCTGCTCAATCTACCTGGATAGCGGGATTGCCTCTGCTTCCAGATTCGTAAAGAACTGTATCCTCAAAGATTACGAGGAAACCGTCACCCGAAACGAACTGGTGAACTACAAAAGTATCTTACAGGAATATGTGCAGGCCCGAAACCAGGATCCACCGCAGTACCTTACCATTGCCGAGGAAGGCCCCGAGCACAATAAGCAGTTCGTGGTCGAGGTCAAAATCGGTAAGCAACTAATGGGTACCGGTAAAGGCTCCACCAAGAAGATGGCCCATCAAGATGCTGCCTGCAAAGCTTGCCAGAAACTTGGCATTTAACAATGTTGATCTACCCCATATTTATTCCCCAATGGGGTTGTCCCCAACAATGCATTTATTGTAACCAAAACAAGATTACAGATACCGAAGGCTTTGATACCCAAGCTATTATGCAGGGAGTCAAAGCCTTTGTGACATACCACAAAGGAAGCCAGAAGCAGATCGCCTTTTATGGTGGAAGCTTCACTGCGCTCAACCCCTCGGAGCGGAGCAGATTGCTCCAGCCCGTTCTGGAGCTTCTGGACTCTGAGACCAGCATCAGGATATCGACCAGGCCGGATTGTATTGATGGGGAGGTTTTAGATTACTGTCTTCACTATGGAATCCGCACAATTGAGCTGGGGATACAGGACTTCTCCGATAATGTACTCCGCAAAACAGGGCGCTCTTATGATTCCGAAACAGCTCAGAAGGCTTGTGATTCCATCATAAAATCAGGTTTTGAGTTGGGAGTTCAATTGATGCCAGGTTTACCGGGCTCGAACGAAGAAAGCCTGCATCAAAACCACCAACTCCTGATCCAGATAAAGCCCTCAACGCTGAGACTCTATCCTTTGATCGTGATTTCTGGCACAGCTCTGGAGACACTATATTTAAAAGGATTGTATAGACCTCTCGAGCTTGATACGGCGGTAGAGCAATGCGCCGATTACTGCGAGCTTGCCGATAAGCATGCCATCAAAGTGATCAAGCTGGGGCTTCCCTCCACCCTCCGTCCTGAAGATATCGTAGCAGGGCCTTACCATCCAGCCTTTGGAGAGTTTGTCCGTGCAGAGTTGCTAATCCGCCAGTTGGAAAGAGATCACAAGCCAGGCGCTAGGATAAGCCTGGACAGAAAGCAAGTATCTTTGTTGCATGGTCACAAGGCAAAGTACCTTAATATTTTGCACAAAAGGCTTGATTCTTGCACGCTTGATATAGAGTATCGTTAAGTGCGGATATGGATTCCATGTATTCGTCAATTCTAGTTTGGAGTAAAGAGGATATGACTATGAAGAAATTGAAACTTTTTGTCTTGGTTTTACTGGCTTCTTTGGGAGCCTGTACTATTAAGAGCCCGGTTCTGCCCCAGTGGGATATCACCCTGAACCTCCCGCTGATCAATCAGAAGTATTATGTAAAGGACCTTGTGGATAGCGTGAACATCATGGTCGGTGATGACGATGTGATGTATTTACATAGTGAGGGTGAGATCTCTACTGCTGAATTTGGCGATGTGGCTTTTAGTCCCCAGATTAATACTCCCTCAATTCCAGTCCTCTCCGGACATGTAGCTTCGGATTCTTTCCCCCTTGTGGATGATGAAAGCGGATTCAGCATCTCTTATGGGGAACTGAGTGCCGGCAGTATAAAAGTAAACTTTTCGGACATCAACCCGGCCACTCAGAGTATCCAGATTACCTTTGTGGAGCTGTTGAATCCAGATTTGAGCCCTTTTCAGATAGCTTATGAGGGATCAGAGGGATGGTCTGAGCTCGATCTTGCCGGCTGCTATTTGGGGACCATGAGTTCGGGAGCTCTGGTGGAGGAACTGAGCTTTAGTATCAGCTCCAGTTCCAGCCTTCCGAATAACTCATACCTGGGAGATATTCAGATCCTGATTGATTCTCCCATGCAGTTCTCTCTCTTCGAGGGGTATCTGCCAAACTACATCCTGAATCTGCAGGACAATGACGTGGAGCTTGAGATTTCCTATCCTATGGGCATTGAGAGCGCGATCCAGCTGATGGAAGCCTCGCTCTTGATCAACGTGACAAATAGAATCGGATTTGAGTGTGAGTTTGAGGGCAATCTTTATGCAGTCAATAACACAACCGGTGAATCCAGAACTATCCCAGTCATTGATGAAAATGGAGCGAATTACCTGATCGCTCCAGCCAGTCAGGGCCAAGCTCAAGATACTCAGATCAATCTTACCAACAACATCGAATCCATCCTCTCGATTATGCCCGATCAGTTCCAATTCAGAGATGCCTTTTTTAGAATACACAGCCTGAACCAAGCCATTGGCCAGGTTCGAAATACAGACTACATAGACGGGATCTATACGATAAATGCTCCCTTCCATTTCATTTTGAATTCATCCCGCATAATAGTGAAGGACGAAGTCGAGATTGAGATATCAAAAGAGAATCAGGATCGGATTCGGAGAAACGCAATCTTTGCAGCCCTAGCCATCGAGTTCAAGAACAACCTGCCCTTTGGAGCACTTGCCGAATTATACTTTGGCGTCGAGCCTGAAATCGACGTCGATGATCCTGCTACATACGCTTTCAGTCGCTCTGTGGAGTTTCACTCTGTGGAAGTGGATGAGGGCCAAATCTCAGTCGATATGGAGCTTACAAAGAATGAACTCGACGTCTTTGCCAACCCAAAGGTCTATATGAGGTGGGCTTTCACCTTTGATGATACGATTACCCCCATATACATAACCGCCTCTCCCCTGGATTACATCCAGATCCGCAGTATGATGAATGCTAAGCTTCATATAGAGGAGGGAAAATGAAACGCACACTTTTGATCTTACTCGTTCTTGTCCTCGGTTCAGCTATTCTTGTAGCCCTGCCCACTGGGAAATCCATGATGTTTAGCGATGGATACATGCTCCGGGCGCGAGGCACTGAAGCTCTCTATTGGAACCCAGCTCTGCTGAGCAAATCGTATCAGGACATGTGGTTACCCTTCCTCAATGGTGGCTTCCACGTCGTAAACAATGCCATGGACTTGCAGGCTTACAACGACTTTGTGGGCACAGAATATCTCTACGAAGAGGACAAAGAGAAGTTTTTGGGAAGAATCGATAAACGCCTCACAGTAAATACCGAAGGACACTATAGCATCTTTGGCTTTACCAATGGCAATGTCGCCTATTCTGCCGCCACCCACTTCTATGGGAATGTATCCCTCTCCAAAAAATACCTTCAGCTCCTGCTATACGGCAACGAAGACGAAGAATACACTTTTCATAAGGCAAACAACAATGCTGCGGCTCTATCTTTTACCGATTTTACAATTGGTGTGGGCGACATTGGTATAAATATAGTAAAAGATGTAACTCCCCCGATCAAATTCGGTGTGTCTGGCAGCATCCTGATCGGTACCGCAGAAGCACATACAAAGGAATACAGTGGAAGCTTTGCCTCCAATATTGATGGATTGAATGTGTCCCAGGATATTACCTTTGGTACAGCTGTCGGTGGGATTGGTTACAAGGCCATGCTGGGTCTTGCCTCTGAACCGCTTCCGAACCTCAGTGTTGGCCTGACCCTGGATAACATCCTGGGGAGCATCAATTGGAACATCCTTACAGAAGACAGAAATTATAGCTTCCAGATAGATAGCCTCTATGCCGCAAATCTCTCGGACGACTACTTCAATGACTCCAGTTCCACTACCGAAACAGGCAGCTATACCACCAAACTACCGGCAGAGCTACGCCTGGCCAGCATGTATCACCTGGACAGCTTCTCCGTTTCCCTGGACTACGTTCAAGGCTTCGATAATTCTGTAATGACCAGCAAAAAAGGCAGATTGGCAGCAGGTGTGGAATTATTGGCCCTACCTGCCTTCCCCTTTCACATGGGTATCGGCTTTGGCAACAGCGAGTATCCATGGAGAGTGTCTTACGGTTTTGGAATCCAGACCCGAGCGATAAACTTCGGCCTGGGCTTCCAGTTCTTTGAGTCCTTTGTCCCCAGCTACGATACAAAGGGAATTTCAATCTCCAGCTATATGAATATCAGACTATGATAAAGTATTTACTGATAGCAGTATCTGCCTTTTTGATCTCTGGATACTTCTATCGTCATACCCAGCCTGTTCTTACGAAATGGCGCAGGATGAGTCTCTTTATCCTGCGCTCCTTTTCCATAGCCATCATTCTTCTTTTGATTCTCTCCCCCATTCTGTATTTCATCCGGCAACGAACCGAATCACCCAGAGTGATAGTCCTGAGAGACGTATCTCAGAGCATGGAACTCACTAGCGGATCAAAAACCAAGAAAGCTCTTATGGACGATAAATTGAGCCCCATCCTGCAGAACTATAAAGCCAAGGCTTATAGCATTGTCCAATACGATTTTGCGGACGGCCTGTCCGGAAACCTCGATAACACTCTATTGCAACCCGTCCTCAATCAGATTGCCAGCGACCACAAGCTATCTCAGATCACTTCTATAATCCTGGCTTCTGATGGCTGGCTCAAAGACGAGTCTTTACTGGGGATAAGCCAGATGAACCTGCCCTTTATAGTTCTGGCAGATTCCAGTGCTTCGGACGCTGCAGATCTGCAGATCCTCGGGACCAGAACAGCCAGATTTGCCTATCGGAACGAGCCAACTCTGTTCCAGGCGGATGTACTGGCTCTAAACGCTGGAGGTAGGGTCAAAGTAAACCTCATGGTGAGCGATAAACCGATTGCAGAGAAGAGTCTGGAGCTGAGCCCTGGCTCTGTTCAGACCGTGGAATTCGTGCACCGTTTCCCCCAAACAGGGTTGTTTGATTATCGGATCGAGATCAGTAGCCAGGAAATCCAGGAACGCAGCTTGAACAACAATCGCTACCCAGGTGCGATTGAAGTCTTGAGCGAAAAGGAAAAGATTTACCTGATCTCCGATCAGCCCGGCTGGGACAACAAGTTTATCATTGATGCAATCTCCCTCAATCCCCGCTGGGATGTCACTCACCTCAGTGTGCGCGAGGAGCAGCTCTACAGCGAAAACAAAGCCTATAGAGAGTTCGCAAATTCCAAACCCTCAGTCATGATTATCATCAATAATGGAACGCTAAGATTAGGTTCATCCCTGGCAGAGCAGATCAAACAGATTGCAAACAGAGGTAGCGGAATTCTGTATCAAGGACTGCCAATAGCAGAATTACAGGATATCCTCCCCCTCCGCCAGTCCAATATCACGAGATCCTATCAGGGCTTTCTCTCCTGGAAACCCGAAGCAAATAGCTACCCCATGCTCTCGATCTCAAGCGACGAAATGCGTCGCATTCCACCCATAGACTATTTCTACACAGTTGCCAACCCCGGAGCTGTAACAGCTGTTACCATCGATAATCCCCAAAGCAGCGCAGCCATTGCCTTCCAGTCTTTGGCAAACAGACGCTCTGTAGCCCTCTCGTTTCTAAATCTCTGGCGCTGGCAGATGCAGAGCCCCCAAAGCGTGTATCAGACTATGATCTCAAACCTGATCGTATGGCTCTCAAACACTGGTCAATCCGGCTTCGATCCCATCTACAGCCGCAGCTATTTCCTGGGAGAGAGTATTTCCATCAGGTTGCGCAGTGAGGACGACATCCGCCAGACCCGAACCAATATCAGCCCCAGAATCCAGATCTTTGATGCCAGAGACAACATGGTTTTTGATGATTTTATGGCTTTTGAAAACGAGCAATTCAGGATCAATACATCTCTCAACAAATCTGGCCAATACCGTTTTAACATCAGCGACCAGGAAAGTGGAAGACGCACCGAGGGCAGATTTGTAATATCAGAAGGATCCCTCGAAGAGCGAGATTATGATTTTAACCTGCCTCTACTAGCCTGGCTTGCCTATGAGACTGGCGGCGAGCTGATTATAGATCCATCCCAACACACTCCACCTCCAGCATCCAGCAGAAGTATTATCAGCCGGGACGAGCTGGCTTTATACCGCAAATGGTATATTCTCTTGAGCTTTATCCTTGCCTTTTCGCTGGAGCTTTATCTCAGGCGCAGATGGGGGTTGCTCTGATCAAGAGATCAGATTGAAGGCATCTGAAGCGATTTGCAGCTCTTCATTGGTGGGAATGACCAGGATTGAAACTGGCGAATAGGGCTTTGAGATAATCCCCGGATTGGGGCCCACCTTTTGGTTTAGCTCTCGATCTATATGTATGCCCAGGTTTTCGAGCCTTGTACAGATCCGCTCTCGCATCTTTACTCCAAATTGACCGATCCCACCCGTAAAGACGATCATATCGACCTTGATCAGGTTTGCAGAATACGCTCCGATGTACTTCCTGATTCTGTAGGCATAAGTTTCCAGAGCTTCGATTGCGTTCGAATCTCCGGCATCTGCTGCCTCTTCCACGTCTCTCAGATCACTCGAGATTTTGGACAGGCCCAAAAGACCGCTTTGCTTGTTCAGGATATTGTGCAGATCGTGAAAATCGTAGCCACGTTC
Organism: uncultured Candidatus Cloacimonadota bacterium; assembly: GCA_964652645.1. Classification (GTDB taxonomy): domain Bacteria; phylum Cloacimonadota; class Cloacimonadia; order Cloacimonadales; family Cloacimonadaceae; genus CAZZCS01. Next base: position 12,083 of record CAZZCS010000056.1, read on the forward strand.
TTCCAGATAAAAGATGATAGAAGGGTCCAGATCCCCACTACGAGTACCCATCATAAGCCCTTCCAGAGGTGTAAAGCCCATGGAAGTATCGATCGATTTACCAGCCTGGATGGCGGTAATCGAAGCTCCGTTACCGAGGTGACAGGTAATCATATTTGTGTTTTCAGCGGCTCTTTTCATCATCTGAACCGCTATGCTGGCCACGTAGCGATGGCTGGTACCATGAAAACCGTAGCGGCGAATCTTGTATTTGTCATAAAAATCTCTGGGGATCCCATAGAGGTAGGCCATGGGTGGCAGGCTTTGGTGAAACGCGGTATCAAATACTGCTACTTGCGGTGTAGTTCCAAAAATCTCCATCGCTTCCACTATCCCTGTGAGGTTGGCAGGATTGTGCAGGGGAGCAAGCTCACAATTGAGCTCAATGGCCTTCACTACATCCGCATCTATCAGCACTGAAGCGGAGTATTGCTCACCCCCATGGACGACTCGATGCCCGATTGCGACTATCTCGTCGATGGATTGTAGCAACCCGTTCTCAGAATCAAGCAGAGCCGTCATCATCAGATGAAAAGCCGTCTTGTGATTTGGAATTTCGGTGGTCTGTTCGTATTTCTTGCCACTATCAGTTTGAATAATGTGACCCCGATCCAAACCGATCCGTTCCACAAGACCCTTGCCCATGCTGATCTGTTCAGGCATTTTATAGACTTCATACTTGAGGGAAGAACTCCCGCAGTTTATTACCAATACTTTGCTGCATGCCATTATTTTACCTCGCAATCATCTAGCTTGGGGCTTTCATATTTGCCTCGGGTCAATCTGTCAAGAATGAATATTTCCTTACATTCACATTGTCAATCTGCCCTCTCACTTATAGGCAGGCGTGTATCAGACGTGTATCAAGCGTGTATCAGGCGTGTATCAAGTGTGTTCTTTATCACGCTTGATAGAGGTGAGATACAGCTTAGATACAAAGGGGCTCATAGGCAGAGAAAGTGCTCCAGAGGCTCTGGGCATCGCCTGTTTGATAGGGATACTAGAGGGCTGCCGGGCTCTTGTTTGTCATAGCGCGAGAAAAGGCTGGTGGGATGGTGGTTCAGTACTTTTTGGAACATTTTTGGCTTTACAATATAGCGTAGTTTTAATATAGTGGTCCCAATACTCTATAAATTGGCTCTGAGACAGTGTTCGCAGAGCTTTGCACAGTCGGTAAGCCACAGCAGAGCATACAGTTGGCTGCTTGGCCTCAGCTCTTGTTGTGGTGCATGTTTAGCGTACAGAACTTAACATAGAAAGGAGAATAACTATGAAGAAAGTATCATTACTCATCGTGATGATCATCACAGTATGTCTCTCGTTCGCCGCAATTGATGATTTCTATTCATTCAATGCGACGACAGGAACTTACTCTCCCATTACAGGTACTGAATTGCCAACAGTGGCAGCAGACGATGCCATATCAGATGCTATCCCATTGGGATTTAATTTCCCTTATGGCGACGATGTATTCACAGAAATCAAGGTTTCTTCAAATGGCTGGATCGGCATAGGCGCCGCCCAGACAAGTAGTAACCTGACCAATTCTTTAGTTTCCACTAGCGTTCGCCCTGTAATCGCACCCCTTTGGGACGACTTGAACATGAATGCTGGCAGCGTTCAGTATCTGCAGACAGGGACTGCTCCCAACCGCGTATTTACTGTTCAGTTTACTAACGCAAAATGGAACTACAGCAGCACCACTTTATTCAACTTCCAGGCACGCATCTACGAGACTGGTAAAGTTGATTTTGTGTATGGCACATCCACAGGTGCTCCCAACAATCCAAGTGCCTCAATCGGGATCAATATGGCTCCCGGCGGTGCTGGATGGTTCTTTAGTGTTGCCGCTGATGGAACAGCTTCCACTGTATCGGAGACCACATCTCTGAATACTTTCCCAACCGAAGGTACCATATATGAGTTCAACCCTGCAATAGCCGTAGCCAACGACCTGGCAGCCCTTGCCATCTCTGGCAACGTAACTCCTTCTGTTGGCACTGCCAGCACCTACACTGCTACTGTCAGAAACAGAGGAACGGAACCTCAGAGCACATACACAGTAAAGCTCTTTAGCGGTGCTCATATAGAGCTTGCCTCCGTCAACGGAACAGCTATCCAACCCAACGAAATCCTTAGTTTTAACCTGGATTGGACTCCTGCAGCTGAAGGCCCCACATCCTTGTATGCCAAGGTTGTTTTAGCCGGTGACCAGGATCCCACCAACGATCAGACTTCACCCATGAACGTGACCGTTATGCCAGCTGGCGTTACTGTTGTAACTATAGGTGATGGCGACCAGAATGCCCGCATGCCTTTCGATTTCTTCTATATGAACAGCCTGCATCAGGCGATTTATTTACAGAATGAGATCGGTGGAGCTGGCACAATCAATGCCATGGCCCTGTTTAACAGCTTCAACTCAAGCCTTGTTGGTACACCAATCAAAGTCTGGATGGGTAACACAACTCTGGTAGATCTCTCTGCCGATTGGATTCCCTCCACCCAGATGACCTTGGTCTATGATGGCAATATTGATCTTCCCTCTGGCGAAAACACGATCATGATTCCCTTCACCACTCCCTTCAGTTATACTGGAAATAACCTTGTAATCATGTTCAATCGCCCCATGGACACTCAGTATTACAGCTCAATGGACTACTTCAAATGCCAGACTGAGGGTACGACTCGGGCCAGAAACATGTTCAGTGATGGCACAGAGTATGACCCCACAGCCCCGACTGGTGGTACTGTGACAGGTCAACACGCAAAAATCGCTCTGTACATGGGCACAGCCGCTACAGATCCGATCTTTGCCGTGACTCCTCAGGCTCATAATTTCGGCGCTGTGATGGTTAACGACACCATGACCCAGAGCTTCAACGTTTCAAACGCTGGCGCTGGCACTCTTGGTATAAACACCATTACCATCGCTGGCAGCCCGATGTTCACCCTTTCTGCTCTGCCCACTCTTCCTGCTTCACTTACAGGTGGACAGAATCTTACCTTCAACGTAGTATATACACCTACTACCGTTGGTGAACACACAGCTACCGTTACTATTACCGACAATCAAACTCGCGTGGCTCACACTGTAAACATCAGCGGCTCTGGCTATACTGAGACAGAAGACCTCAATCCTCCTACAAACCTTGCTGCATCAGTACAGGGTAGCACAGTGAACCTTACCTGGACAGCTCCAGGTGAGACGCCTCCTCCTCCACCCCCTGGCTTCAGCGATGGTTTCGAGACCTATGCCGATTTCGCTCTTACCTTTGGCGACTGGACCCTGGTCGATGTAGATCAGTCCACCACTTATGGTATGACTGGAATCACCTGGCCAAACGCCTATGCTGCCATGGCCTATATCATCTTCAATCCAAGTGCAACCACCCCTGCAGTAACAGATGCTGCCACTCATAGTGGTGCCAAGATGGCTGCCAGCTTTGCCAGCACCAGTGCTGTCAACAACGATTGGATGATCTCTCCGCTCATTGCCATCGAGAATGGTGATTTCCTGAGCTTCTGGGCCAAATCATACGTTTCTACCTACGGCCTGGAACGTTTCAAAGTTGGTATCTCCACCAACGGTGGAACCACTCCTGCAGATTTCACAATCATCAGTGGTGCCAGCTATATCCAGGCTCCTATTGCCTGGACACAGTACTCCTACGATCTCAGCGCTTATGCCGGACAGAACGTTCGCTTTGCGATCCAGTGCGTCTCCGACGATGCTTTCATCTTCTTCGTGGATGATGTGGCTGTCGGTCCCGTACCAGTTCGTTTCGATGCTCCAACTCTCGTGGCCTCTGGCCAGGAAGGCAGAGCTCTGCGCGGAACCGGAACTCCTGTTCCTGCTCCAGTAGTCAGAACCGAAACTCGCGAACAGATCGGTTACAAAGTCTATCGTG